>NZ_QSGK01000007.1:32028-130742 GCF_003468125.1 Collinsella sp. AM40-7AC
GATGCTGCTGCGGCTATCTACAGATCTGAAATCTGACTACTGAATAGACTGTCTAACTAAATAGCGAGCGGCACTAACCAGTCCTTTTGCTTGCGCCCGGGAGGGCCGCATATGAAGTTTATCGCGAGTTCCGCACGCAAAGGAAAGCACTTAATGTGCTTTCCGTCTTGCGCAGGACTGTAGAGCAGGAAACTTCATATGCGGCCCTCCCGGGCGCAAGCAAAAGGGCGACCCCTGTCCGGAGTCGCCCTTGCGGTGCTGGTTATGTACGGCTGTTACTCGGCGTCGTGGTGACGGCGGGGCTTGCGGCCTCCGTTGTCGCCGGGACGGCGCGGACGGTCGCTGCGCTCAGAGCGCTCGCGACGCGGACGCTCACGGCGCTGGAAGTGCTCGCCGTCGCCCTCAGAGGAACCCTCGGCGCGAGCCGGGGCCTCGGGCTTGTCAAGACGATCGAGCGAGATCTTGCCACGATCGTCGACCTCGATGACGACGACCTTGACCTCGTCGCCCACGTTGAGGACGTCCTCGACCTTCTCCACGCGGCCCTTGGCGACGCGGGAGATGTGCAGCAGGCCGTCCTTACCGGGCAGCAGGTTGACGAAGGCGCCGAAGGGCTGGATGGAGACCACGCGACCGGTGTACTCCTCGCCCGGCTCGGGAACCTTGATGATGAGCTTGATGCGCTCGACGGCCTGGTCGACGGACTCGCCGGTGCCGCCGACAAAGACGGTGCCGTCCTCCTGGATGTCGACCGAAGCGCCGGTCTCGTCCTGGATGCCGCGGATGACCTTACCGCCGGAACCGATGACGTCGCGGATCTTGTCGGTCGGAACCTGGATGGAAACGATGCGCGGAGCGGTGCTGCGCGTGGTGTGGCGCGGCTCGGGGATCACATCGAGCATCTTCTGCAGGATGAAGGCGCGACCCTCCTTGGCCTGCTGCAGGGCGCGGGCCAGGATGTCGAAGGTGAGGCCGGTGGCCTTGTTGTCCATCTGCAGGGCGGTAATGCCCTCGGTGGTGCCGGTGACCTTAAAGTCCATGTCGCCCAGGAAGTCCTCGAGACCCTGGATGTCGGACAGGACCACGGTCTTGCCCTCCTCCTGGATCAGGCCCATGGCGATACCGGAGACCGGGCGCTTAATGGGCACGCCGCCGTCCATAAGGGCGAGCGTGGAGCCGCAGGTCGAAGCCATCGAAGAGGAGCCGTTGGACTCCATGACCTCGGAGACGACGCGGATGGCGTAGGGGAACTCGTTCTCGTCGGGAAGCACCGGAAGCAGAGCGCGCTCGGCCAGATTGCCATGACCGATCTCGCGGCGCTTGGGGCTGCCCATGCGGCCGGTCTCGCCGGTGCAGAACGGAGGGAAGTTGTAGTGGTGCATGTAGCGCTTGCCCTCGGTGGGCTCGATGGTATCCAGACGCTGGCCCTCGTTGAGCATGCCGAGCGACAGGACGGAGAGCACCTGGGTCTGGCCACGCTGGAACAGGCCGGAGCCGTGAACGAGCGGCAGGTAGTTGTCCTTCACCATGATGGGGCGAATCTCATCGGCGGCACGACCGTCGACGCGCTCGCCGGTCTCGACGACCATGGTACGCATGGCCTTCTTCTCGAGCTTCTTCAGCGCCACGGGGATCTCGCGCTCCCAAGCGGCCTGCTCCTCCTCGGTGAACTCGGCACGGATGGACTCCTTCAGAGCCTCGACCTTGCCGATACGGGAGAGCTTGTCGGCGTCACGCAGGGCGGCTGCCATCTCGTCGTAGTGGGCGAAGATGCGCTCCTGGACCTCCTCGACGGGCTGGTCGAGCGGGTACTCCTTCTTGACGATGGGGCCGTTGACCTGCTCCCACTCGGCGACGAACTCGTCCTGAGCCTGGCAGAAAGCAGCAAGGGCCTCCTGGCCAAACTTCATGGCGGCGAGCATGTCGTCCTCGGAGATCTCCTCGGCGCCGGCCTCGACCATCGAGATGAAGTCGGCAGAGCCGCCCAGCTCCAGGTCCAGATCGGAGTTCTCGCGCTCCTCATAGGTGGGGTTGACGATAAACTCGCCGGTCTCCACGTTGCGGCCGATGCGCACGCAGGCAAGCGGGCCCTCGAAGGGCACGCCGCCGAGCGTCATGGCCAGGGATGCACCCATGACGTTGATGACATCGAAGGGGTTGACCTGGTCGGCGACGAGCGAGGTGGCGACGATGTGTACCTCGTTACGGAAGCCGTCCGGGAAGCTCGGGCGAATCGGACGGTCGATCATGCGGGCCGTGAGCGTGGCCTTCTCGCTGGGACGGCCCTCACGCTTGAGGTAGCCACCCGGGATGCGGCCTGCGGCGTACATCTTCTCGTTGAAGTCGACGGTCAGCGGGAAGAAGTCGTAGTTCTTACGCTCCTTGGAGACGACCACGGTGTCGAGCATCGTGGTATCGCCCTGCTTGACCAGGCAGGCGCCGGTGGCCTGCTTGGCAAGCTCGCCCGACTCGAAGGTGTAGGTCTTGCCGTACAGCTCAAAGGTCTTGGATACGAGTGTCATTGTTCTCCTTTACCCCACAGGCCCCTTGCCTGCGGGCTTCTCATGTGACGCGGGCCCCCTGCCCCCGCCACGCTTCAGAGCGTGATTGTTCGCGCCCTTACACAAAAAGAGCGCCCCGCTGCGCAGGACGCTCTTAGCATGTACAAATCCTACTGGATGTTGTCGCGGATGCCCAGAGCCTTGATGAGCTCACGGTACTCGACGATGTCGTTCTTCTTGATGTAGGAGAGAAGACGACGACGACGGCCGACGAGCATGAGCAGGCCACGACGGGTGTGGAAGTCCTTCTGGTGGGACTTCATGTGCTCGGTCAGCTCCTTGATGCGCTCGGACAGGATGGCGACCTGAACCTTGGGGCTGCCGGTGTCGACCGGGGTGTTACCGAACTGGGCAGTCAGCTCCGCCTTGCGCTCTTTGGAAACAGTCATTGTTTCACCTTTCGTTTCTTGTCGCCCGCGGGCGACTCGATTCGCCTCGGACTGGGAAGCCGCCGGTGGAGCGAGCAACCAAGGTCGAGGTACCAACAGGTCGGTATGTTACCACAAGCAGCCCGCGCCTGCGCATCATCACCGACCCAACATGAATTCCATCGCACGGAGGCGCTGATCGGTGTGCGTGGCGGCCCAAACATGCGAAAGCCCGAGCAAGAACGCCGCCGTATGCGGGTCGATTTTCTCGGCCATAAGCGCATCGAAGGTCATCGACATGAGGGCGCGCAGCCACGCGACCTCACCGGTCGACACCAGCTCGGCACCCGGAACGCTCGATGCGCACGACCCGCACATGAGACCGCCCGCCTGGGGCGAAAAATACGACAGCATGGGGTCTCCGCACAGCACGCAGGCCGAAAAATCGGGTCGATAGCCAACGTGCGACAGCAGCTTAAAGACATATGCCGCCACAAGTAGATCCATGTGCGCTGTGTCGAGCCCGCTGCCCGCCAGGGCAAGCGCTCGCTGCGTGATGGCAAAGGTAAACGGGTCCTCAGCGTCCTCGAACGAGCATACGCGCGCGACCTCGGCGATCGCGCTTGCGGCGCAGGTCGTCTCGTAATCGGGCGTAGCGCTGAGCGGCGCCTCCATAAGCTCGGCCTGGGAAACCACGTCGAGCGACCGTCCATGCGCGAGCAGCATATCGACGGTACAGAACAGCTCGCAGCGCGCAGCCAGGCGCCCACCGGGTTTGCGGGCGCCCTTTGCCACGGCACGAACCTGCCGACCCCGCTCGTCAAGCATCGTCAGGATCAGGTCCGTCTCTTTAAGCTTCGTCTTGTCGAGGACGAGCACCTTGGTGCGATATGTCCGGGAGCCTGCCATGCGCGCCGCGCGTCCTTAGTCCTCGGCGTTGTAGCCAAAGCGGCGAATCTGGGCCTCGTCGTCACGCCAGCCGGCCTTGACCTTCACGTCCAGCTCCAAAAAGACCTGCGTGCCAAAGATACGCTCAAGATCGCGACGGGCGTCGATACCGATATGCTTGATCATCTCGCCGCCCTTGCCGATGATGATGCCCTTTTGGCCCTCGCGCTCGACGTAAATGGTGGCGTGCACGCGCAGTACCTTCTTGGTCTGCTCGAGTGCATCGCAGATCACGCCAACGGAGTGCGGGATCTCATCACGGGTGCGGCGCAAGACCTTCTCGCGCACAAACTCGGCAACGAGCGTTTCGTCGGAAGCGTCGGTACCCATATCCTCGGGGAACCAACGCGGACCCTCGGGCAAAAAGTGCGCAACGGTCTCGATAAAGGCATCGACGTTGAAGTTCTTGACCGACGACGTCACGATCTCGTCGTCATATTCCATGAGCTCGTGGGCTGCCTTGAGCTGCTCCATGACCTGTGCGGGGTCGGCCTCATCGGCCTTAGTGAGCACCAGGACCTTCTTGCAACGGGCGCATCTGACGCGCTCGGCAACCCAGGCGTCTCCCCTGCCGATCGGTTTGGTGGCATCAATCAAAAACGCGACGACATCAACATCGTTCAGCTCGAACAGCGCGCTCTTGTTGAGCTCGGATCCCAGGCCGTCCTTGGGCTTATGAATACCCGGGGTATCGACAAAGACCAGCTGGTAGCCGGGACGGTTGACGACGGCGCGCATGCGGCGGCGGGTCGTCTGGGCCACCGGCGAAGTGATGGCGACCTTCTTGCCATAGCAGGCGTTGAGCAGCGTAGACTTGCCGGCGTTGGGACGACCGACCAGGGCCACAAAGCCGCTGCGGAAACCGGGCTCCACGTCGCCAAAGCCCGCGAGGTTGTCGTCCTCGTCGCACAGGGCGTCGAGCTCCTCATCGCTCATGCCCTCAAACGGGTCGAACTCCTCGACTTCCTCGAGCTCCTCGGTATCCACCGCGTCCAGGGACTCGTCGTCCAAAATCTCATCGGCAGACTGCATATTGTCGGACATGGGAATCCCTTTCTAAATAAAGCCGAGCGCGTGGGCAAATACCAGCACGCCCACAATTGCGGCGGTGATGGAAAGAATGTAAACAGAGGCGGCGGCGATGTCCTTCGCACGCTTGGCCAGCGGATGGAGCTCCTGGGTCGCTAGGTCGACGATAGCCTCCATAGCGGTGTTGCACAGCTCGCCGTGAATCACCAGGCCACAACAGATGATAATCGTGGCCCACTCGGCAATGTCGAGGCCCACGATACAGCCGGCAATGACGGTGCACACGCCCGCCACGAGCATGACCTTGATGTTGCGCTCGGTCTTGACGGCGGTAACGAAGCCCTCCATGGCGTAGGAAAACGACTTTAAGAAGGACGGATGGTCCTTGTTCGATCCGGGAATCATAGACGGCTCCTAGTCGTGGGCGTGGTTGGTGATGGGGCCGACGTGGACTAGCTTGGGGTCCTCGCCGCGCTCGAACGCCAGATCGCGCAGGATGGCGTCCTCGCGGGCCTCCATGACCTCGGCCTCGTCGTCCTCGATATGGTCATAGCCCAGCAAGTGCAGCATGCCGTGTACGAGCATCAGACGACACTCGTCAGCGGAGCTATTGCCAAAACCGGGGGCCTGACGGGCAATAACCTGCGGGGCCAAGATGATATCGCCGAGCTCGAGCGTCTCGTCGGCGGGAATATCCTCGTCAAAGGCCGAGTCGCATTCAAACGAGAGCACATCGGTGGTGCGGTCGATACCGCGCCACTCGTGGTTGAGCTCGTGCATCTCGTCCTCGTCGACATACGAAAGGGAAATCTCGACTTCACGCTCAACGCCCTCGGCGGCAAGCACAACCTCGCAGATGTGCTCCACCTCCTGAGCATCGAGCAGCGTATCGAGCTCGGCATCGTTGCTGATCAATACACTCAACGGGACTCCTTTCGGTCGCGTGAGCGTTGCTCACGCACGTCATCATAAGCATCATATGCCTCGACGATACAACCCACTAGGGCATGACGCACCACGTCGGCACGCTCGAGGTGAGAAAATGCCACATCGTCGACACGGCCCAAAATCTTCTCGACATCCGCCAAGCCGCCACGACGACCCACCAGGTCGCGCTGACTCAAGTCGCCGGTAATCACGAACTTGGAGTTGAAGCCCAGGCGTGTCAGGAACATCTTCATCTGCTCGGGCGTGGTATTTTGCGCCTCGTCGAGCACCACGAAGGCATCGCTCAGCGTACGACCGCGCATGTAGGCGAGCGGCGCAATCTCGATCACGCCGCGCTCCATAAGCTCGTCGGTACGCTCACGATCCATCATGTCAAAAAGGGCATCGTAGAGCGGACGCATGTAGGGATCAATCTTTTCCTCGAGGGTACCGGGCAAAAAGCCCAGGTTCTCCCCCGCCTCGACAACCGGGCGCGTCAAGATCAGACGGCCCACCTCATGGCGCTTGAGCGCGGCAACGGCGAGCGCCATGGCCAGATAGGTCTTACCGGTACCGGCTGGACCCAGGCCAAATGTGATGGTGTGCGAGCGAATGGCATCCACATAGCGCTTTTGCCCAAGCGTCCTGGGGCGAATGACGCGGCCGCGATACGAAAGCAGCACGTCATCGCGAAGCGATGTGGCCTCATGCTCGCCGTCGCGTAAGACGGCCAGGCAACGCGAGACATCGTCGGCAGAAAGGGCACGGCCGGCCGCCGCCTCGCGAAAAGCATGTTCGAAAAAGCGCGCCACGAGCTCGACCTCGTCCGGGTCACCGCTCACGGCGATGCTATCGCCACGGGCGACCACATGGGCGCGAACCAAGCTCTCGAGCGCACGAAGGACGCCGTCGCCGGCGCCCAAAACGCGCGAGGGATCAATCCCCTCGGGAACGGTAAGTCTAATCTTCGAGGCTTCCATGAACCTCCCTGCGCGCATGGACCAAGCCGGAATCATCGACTTCGATGATAGCAACATCGAGCAGGCACGGGGCTGTAAGTCCACAGGTATCGTCAAGACGGGCATGATGGAACGAGCCGAGCGTCAGGTTGTCACCATACTCGAGCACGGCGCGCTCAACGGTGCCCACGCGACGACGAGCTTCGGCGATAGCGAGTTCCTGCGCCGCGGCCCGCATACGGCGGCTGCGCTCGGCCATAACCTCGGGCGGTACCTGGTCGGGCATATCGGCGGCGAGGGTGCCGGGACGCTTGCTATAGCGGAACACGTGCATACGCGAGAACCCCACGCGGCGGCACAGCGCCAGCGACTCCTCGAACTCCTCGTCCGTCTCACCAGGAAAACCGACGATGACGTCGCACGAAAGAGACGCCTGCGGCAGGATGGCGCGAATCATGCGCACCGTGTCCTCAAAGGCCTCGGCACTATAGGGACGACCCATGCGATGCAGCGTCGCCGTACAGCCGGACTGTACAGGCAGGTGCAAAAACGGGGCAATACGCTGCGGATAGCGCGCCATAACCTTAAGCAGGCGTTCAGAGATATCCATGGGTTCGACCGAGGAAATGCGCACATGCGCAATAGTCGTGCGCTCCATGATGGCCTCGAGCAGCTCATCGATTTCGACATGCTCGTCGGTCGCGCTCTTGCCATCGTAGGCACCCAGGTTCACACCAGTCAGCACCACCTCGGGCACGCCGGCCTCCTGGGCCTCGCGAACTTGCTCAAGCACGGACTCGACAGGCACGGAACGCTCGGGGCCGCGGGCCTTCCACACGATGCAATAGGTGCAACGGTGGTTGCAGCCATCCTGGATCTTCACGCCCAGCCGCGAACGACCGAGCGCATCGACCACGTCGCCATCGCTGCAGGCGGGAACGCTATCGGACTCAACGCCCAGCACATCGCAGACACGTTCGGCGACATCGATCTTAGACGGCTCGGCAATCACGCGATCCGAAAGCTCCAACAGCTCCTCGGGATGCAAATTGACCACGCATCCGGTCACGACCACATAGGGCTCATTTGGATGGGCCAGCGCATGACGGACGGCCTTACGGGTCTTGGCCTCGGCCTCGCCCGTAACGGCACAGGTGTTAATGACGATCAGATCGGCATCGTGGGGCTCCACCATAGCAAAGCCCAGGCGCATAAGATCAGCAGTGATGCGGTCAGACTCAACCCGATTGACACGGCAGCCGAGGTTGACGACGGAAATATGGGGTGCGAGCACGCGGGCTCCTTAATCGAGGATATCGTCGAGGGCACTCTTGATACGGTCGGTCACCGACTTCTTACCGGAAGCGACGTCATCGCCCATCTCATCGGCAAAAGCACGGAGCAGCTCGCGCTGCTTATTGGAAAGATTGGTGGGAACGACCACGCGCAGTTGCACGATCAGGCGGCCACGCGAACCGCCACCGCCAATGCGCGGCATGCCGTAATTATTGACGCTCACGGTGTCGCCGTACTGGGCGCCGGCGGGAACCGTCACCTTAACGACCTCGTCGGGCATAATGCCCTCGACCTCGATCTCGCAGCCGAGCGCAGCCTGTGCAATCGAGATATCGCTCACCAGGTACAAGTCGTCACCGTTGCGCTTAAAGCGCTCATGGTCGGCAACGCGCACGTTGACAATCAAGTCGCCCGAAGGCTCGCCGCGAAGGCCGGCCTCGCCAAAGCCGCTCACACGCAGCTGTCGACCGGTCGAAACGCCGGCGGGAATATCGATGTCGATCTTTTCATGCGAAGGCGTGCGGCCCTGACCGTCGCAGGTCTCGCAGGGATGGTCGATAACCGTACCCTCGCCATGGCAGTCGGGGCAAGGCGAGGAAGACTGAACCTGGCCCAGGAACGAACGCTGAACCGTCGTGACGTAGCCCGTACCGTGGCAGCGGCCGCACTGCTTTTCCTGTGCGCCCTCTGCCCTACCGGTGCCATTGCAGTCCTCGCAAGGAGCAAGGCGGTCATAGCTGATAGTCTTTTTGCAGCCGAGCGCCGCCTCCTCGAGCGTCACCGAAAGCGAGATGGCCATGTCACGACCGCGACGACGCTCGCGACGGCCGCGGGCACCACCGCCGGCGCCGCCGCCAAAGAACGACGAGAAAAGGTCGTCCATGCCCATGCCGCCAAAGATGTCGTTAATGTCGACATAGCCAGAGCCACCGGGGCCGTCAGGAGAGCCAAAGCGATCGTAGTTTGCACGCTTCTGCTCATCGGAAAGAACGGAATATGCCTCGTTGAGCTCTTTGAACTTGGCCTCGGCCTCGGGGTCGTCCGAAACGTCCGGGTGTACGGTACGGGCCTTCTTTAGAAACGCGCGCTTAATCGTCCGCGCGTCGGCATCCTTTTCGACGCCAAGTACCTCGTAGTAATCCCTATTTTCCGACACGACCGAATCCTTCCGACTTTCATTATTGTCACAGTGCGTCCTATACCCAAGCTGGGGCGGCCGCAAACAGAGGGTTTGATGTTAGTACATTCCGTACGGCGAAAGCATGGCACGCTGCGAGCAGCTCGCAAACCAAACCGACACGAGTGCAAACATAAATCCGTTGGCAAAACCGTTGGCAAACTGCATCGCGCCGCGTTTCCACCACAGCAGGCTGCGATGAAGCACGCCGTCCGAGAGCACCATGAACAGGCCCATGGCAAACGGAATAAAGCACATCATGGCAAAGGCCGAGAACACGCCCGAGATGGCCGACAGCACCAAAAACGGCGCCACGATGCCCATCAGGTAAAAACCGGTACGGGCCTTGCCTTCCAGGCGCTCGGCCTCGACATGGGCACGGCCGACCAGGTCGCCGCCCGCGGCACCGTTGGTGCCGGCGTGACCCATGCCGCCAATACGAACCTCGTCGCCATCGTGCGTGCCGGCAGGAAACTCAATCGTCTGCTCGGAGGTCACGCGGGTTCGACCGCTGCCACCGCAATCGGGACAGGGGTCGGCGACGACCTTACCGGAACCGCCGCACTCGGGGCAGACCGACTGGAACGTGCCGGCGCCAAACAGGAAGGACAGGTCGACATCGATGTGGCCGCGACCGCCGCAGCTCGGGCAGGTATGCGCATGCTCGGACGAGACGGAGCCCGAGCCGCCACAGTGACCACAGGTATCAAAACGCGTATAGCGGACGGTCTTACGGGCACCGCCCTTGGCCTCCTTGGCGTCGAGCTTGATGTCGACGACCACGTTGGCGCCGTTCTCGGGATTGTAGGCAGCCTGCCCACGACGCTGCTGGCCCCAGGCGCCACCAAAGGGGAAGCCGCCCTCAAAGGGATTGCCATAACCCGTGCTGCCGGCGTAGCCGCCACCATAGGGCGAAGCCGTAGGAGCACCGGCAAAGGGATTGCCCGAGCGCATGGCGTCATAGCGAGCACGCTTCTGCTCGTCCGAAAGCACGGCGTAGGCCTCGGAAACCTCTTTGAACTTTTCCTCGGCATCCGGCTCTTTATTGACGTCCGGATGGAGCTTGCGGGCCTTTTGCTGGAAAGCCTTTTGTATATCACGCGAGGTGGCGTCCTTGGAGACGCCCAGGATCTCGTAGTAATCTTTTTCGTTCATCGTCGCCATGCGCGGCAACCTCCTGCTCACAGCAGCGTATATAATGCGGTCATTCTACCCGAGCGGCCTAAGCTAGACCCCAAAACAGCTCGAACAGCACATTTCCATCGAGCCAACCCAAGTGTGTCGGCGCCAGGCGGGCACAGGAGCGGCCAGCGATGACATCGACAGAGGCGATAGGCCCCGCATGGGTATCACCGTGCTCGGGCACCCAAGTGGCAAGCCCAAGTTCAAGAGCGCGGTCACAAGCCGCTGTCAGTTCATCGGCAGGGATGACACGAGCCGCGCGAACCAACAGGTCGGACGCGACACCGCGCGTCATGCGACAAGCGAGCATCAAGTCTTCGGCGACAGCCTCACGCTGCGACAGATATTCGGCCTCGAACGCCGTCGCGTCATCGTCACGTTGCACCAGACGCACGCGGTACGCATCGCCTCGAGCAGACACGCCGGGGAACAAACCTGCAAGACGGTCGAAATCTTCGTCGTCGAGCATGCCCGCGGCAGAACGACCCAGGCCCAGGTAGCCCCGTCCGGTCCAGTAGGCAATGTTATGGGCGCACTCATGGCCGTCGAGCGCGTAGCTTGCCACCTCATACGGATGATAGCCGGCCGCACTCAGGCGCTCACGCGCCGCGTCCATGCACGAAGCCTGAAAATCCTCGTCGGGCTCGAGCGACTCGTCACGGCATGCCATGCGATAGAGTGGTGTGCCCTCCTCGAGCGTGAGCGGGTACACCGATACATGATGCGGCGCCGCCGCCAGCACGCCATCGAGCGTGCTCCGCCAGCTTGCGGCCGTCTGCCCGGGAAGGCCGCACATCAGGTCGCACGACACATCGAGCCCAACATCCTTCACCGCCGCGATAGCCTCAAGCGCCCGTTCGGCATCATGGATGCGGCCAATAGCAGCCAGCTCGGTATTGTCGAGGGTCTGCACGCCCAGAGAGATGCGCGTGACACCCGCCTCGGCAAGCGCTGAGGCGAGCTCAGCGGTCAGGGACTCAGGATTGGCTTCGCAAGTAAACTCAACGGGTTTGCACCACATGGAGATACGCCGGGCAAGTTCCACCAGGCGCTCCCCTGCCAGCGATGGCGTGCCGCCGCCAGTATAGACCGTGCGGACCTGCGCAAGCGCCCCGGCGTCGCTAAAGGAATCGAGGCGCGCATACAACTGCTCAAAATAGGAATCAAGCGCGGCATCCAAATCACACGCAGCGAAGCTGCGCGAGTCAAAGTCGCAGTACCGGCACTTTTGAGCGCAAAACGGCACGTGCACGTACAGCGCGGTAACGGCCACCGTTAGGCCTCCAGCGGATGAGCAGGCACCGACTCGCCGGCGGCAAACGCGGCCTCGCAGGCCACCACGTCGCGCTCGATATCATCGACCAGCGCCATAAACTCCTCGTACGTAGAGCAACGCACCACCTGAGCGCGCCAGGCGGCGGCATGGGGCATGCCCTTTAAGTACCAGCTTGCGTACGTGCGAGCACGCGACATGAGCGGCAGAAGCTCGTGCGTCAACGTCAGGTGCTCGCGCAGAGCCTCCAGGCGCTCGACCGAGGAGCGAGAAGGAACCGGCGTGCCATCGAGTGCAAGGGCTCGGGCATCGCCGAACACCCACGGATTGCCGTAGATGCCGCGCGCGATAAACACCGCGCTGGCACCCGAGCCGTGCAGATGCTCAGCAGCGTCCTCGGCCGAGAACACATCGCCCGAACCAATCACGGGAATCTCGACAGCGTCGGCAACCTCATCGACGACCGACCAATCGGCCTGGCCCGTGTAGAGCTGCGTGGCGCAACGACCATGCACGGCGACTGCGGCAGCCCCTGCACTCTCAAGCATCTGGGCAAATGTCGCGGTATTGCGGTCCTCGGCATAAAAGCCCTTGCGAATCTTGACGGTCACGGGCACGTGCGCCGCGCCAACCGTGGCCTCGACGATCTTCTCCGCCAGGTCGGGCGTGCGCATGAGCGCCGAACCCTCGCCCTTGGTGACAACCTTGCGGGCGGGGCATGCCATATTGATATCGATGAGCGACAGGCGATCGCCAACGCGCTCCTCGACGGCGGCGACGGCGCTCGCAAACTGCTCGGGCTTGGAGCCAAAGAGCTGCACGCAAATCTGCTGCTCCTCGTCGGCCGGCAGCACCAGGCGCCAGGTCTTGTTGCTGGCATAGGCAAGACCCGCCACGCTCACCATCTCGCTGTAGGCAAGGTTGGCACCGCGGCGGCGACACATGATGCGATAGGCGGGGTCGGTCACGCCCGCCATGGGAGCCATAAGGAACGGCTGCTCGGCATAGGCACCCAGCAGCCGCTTGCTGTATTCAGAAAGCGCCATGGACCTACTCGTCCACCTTGAGGATCGCCATAAACGCCTCCTGCGGGACCTCGACCGATCCGATGGCCTTCATACGCTTCTTGCCCTCTTTCTGCTTCTCGAGCAGCTTGCGCTTACGCGAGATATCGCCGCCGTAGCACTTAGCAAGAACGTCCTTGCGACGCGCCTTGACGGTGGAACGGGCGATGATCTTGTTGCCGATAGCACCCTGGATGGGCACCTCGAACAGCTGACGCGGGATGATCTCCTTGAGCTTGTCGCACAGGCCACGGGCCAGGCCATATGCCTTGTCCTTATGGACGATAAACGACAGCGCGTCCACCTCGTCGCCCGAAAGCAGGATGTCGAGCTTGACGAGCTCGGAGGGACGATACTCGTTGAACTCGTAATCGAGCGAAGCATAGCCCTTGGTACGGCTCTTGAGCTGGTCAAAGAAGTCCAAGATGAGCTCGGCGAGCGGCATATCGAAGCGCATCTCGACCGATTTGCTCGTCAGGTGGATCATGTCGGTCGTGACGCCGCGGTGCTCGATGGCGAGCTGCATGACGGCACCCGTGTACTCAGGCGGACAGATGATCTTTGCCTTGAGGTAGGGTTCCTCGATACGTTCGATGCGCGTGGCCTCGGGAAGGTCCTGCGGACTGCGGACATCGATCATTTCGCCGTCGGTCTTGTAGACGTGATAGTCGACCGAGGGACTCGTGGCAATGAGGTCCAGGTTGAACTCGCGCTCCAGGCGTTCCTTGACGACTTCCATGTGCAGCAGGCCCAGGAAGCCCACGCGAAAGCCAAAGCCGAGCGCCACCGAGGTCTCGGGCTCCCACACCAACGACGGGTCGTTGACGTGCAGCTTATCGAGCGCGTCGCGCAGGTTCTCGTAGTCCTTGTTGTCGATCGGGAACAGGCCCGTGTAGACCATGGGCTTGGCCTCGCGGTAGCCCGGCAGAGGCTCGGGACAGGGGTTGGAAGCCCACGTAAGGGTATCGCCCACGCGCACAGCCTCGGGGTCCTTCAGACCCGTGACCACATATCCGACCTCGCCGACCGACAGCGCGTCGACCGGGGTCTCGGCAGGACGCTTGACGCCCACGCCGTCGACCAAAAAGTCGCCCTTGACCTGCATCATAAGCAGGGTATCGCCCTTTTTGATGGAACCATCAAAGACGCGCACCGTGGCGACGACACCACGATACTCGTCGAAGTACGAATCCAGGATGAGTGCCTTGAGCGGCGCGTTCGCATCGCCCTTGGGCGGAGAGATCAAAAAGACAATGGACTCCAGCAGATCGTGGATGCCCTCGCCGGTCTTGCCCGAGACGCACACGGCATCATCGGCAGGGATCGCCAGGTCATCCTCGATCTCGGTCTTAACCTCGTCGGGATGCGCCGAGGGCAGGTCGATCTTGTTGATGGCCGGCACAATGTCCAGATTGGCGTTCATGGCGAGCGTCGCGTTGGAGACGGTCTGCGCCTCGACACCCTGGGTGGCATCGACGACGAGCACCGCGCCCTCGCAGGCGGCCAGAGAACGCGAGACCTCGTAGGTAAAGTCAACGTGGCCCGGCGTATCGATCAGATTGAACTGATACGTCTCACCATCGTCGGCGTCATAGGAAACGCGGACGGCATTGGACTTGATCGTAATGCCGCGCTCGCGCTCGATATCCATGGTGTCGAGCAGCTGCGACTCCATGTCGCGTTCGTCGACGGTATGGGTGAGCTCGAGGATGCGGTCACTGATCGTGGACTTGCCATGGTCGATGTGCGCAACGATCGAGAAGTTGCGGATGTGGGAAATGTCAATTGAAGTATTCATGCGAACTATCTTACCCGAGCGGTACAAAAAATGGAGCCTGTTCCATAAAACAGGCTCCATTTATGCGCGTAATCTGTGTGGTGTGAAATTTACAACTTAGGCGTTGATGCTGTTCACGAGCTTGGCAAGACCGGACTTGCGGTTGGAAGCCTGGTTCTTGTGGATAACATGCTTGGCGGCAGCCATGTCGAGACGCTTGGTGACGGTCTTGAGGGCAGCCTGGGCCTTCTCGGCGTCGCCCTCGGCGACGGCGGACTGGACGTGCTTGGTCAGCGTCTTGAGCTCGGACTTGACAGCCTTGTTACGCATGCGAGCTGCCTCATTGGTGCGGATACGCTTCTTCTGAGACTTGATGTTTGCCACTTCTGGAGTTCCTTTCGAGTTCCTTGCAAAAAATGTATGACACCTCTGAGACACGGTGAGGTCATGCAAGCGCCTACTATAGCACGCTCCCCCTCAAAGGGATAGAACGAATTTGTCAAATAGGCAGGTATCATCACGATTTTCTCAAGATGTTCGTAATCCAGAGCAAAAGCGCCGTCTGAGAATCGGCCGAACCCTTGAGCGCGAGCTCCACATCAACGGCACCCTCGAGCGCTACGATGAGCTCTGCCATCGAAAAGCGACGTGCCCAGGTCAGGTGATTCTTGACCTGCCAGGACTGGAGCTTGAGCGTTGCGGCCAGCTCGCGACCCTGCCCACGCGCGTCGAGCGCCTTGGCGACGATAAGCTCGCGAATGCGACCGCACAGCAATGTGTAAGTCCACACGTAGCTCTTGGAGGGTAGGAGCTTAAAGAGCTCGAGCGAACGCCGCATATCGCGAGCCGAGACGGCGTTGAGGAAGTCCCAGGGTTGAACCTCGGCCGTACGAACAATCCAGCGCTCAACATCGGCAAGTTCAATCTGAGGCGACTCGACCATCTGGGCAAGCTTAGCCAAGTCGTTATCGAGCATGCGCGTGTTTTCGCCCGAACGCGAGACGAGCTCCTCGGCGGCCGCCGTCGAAATCGACTTACCGCGCTGCGTCGCCATCTGCTGAACACGGCGCGGCAGTTCCCAGCGCTTGGTACCCGAGCAATCGACGATAGCCTTCTTGTCGATCTTGGCGATTGCCTTATACAGGCGCGTATTCTTGGCAAGTGAGTCGGCGATGATGAGGCAGACCGTTGTGGGGCTGGGACTCGCCAGATACCCAACGAGCGGCTCCGAGACCGCCTTGGCAAGCTTTGAGCAGCCATCGAGGATTACCAGACGAAACTCGCTGCCCATCGGAAAGGTGTTAAGCGATCCGATAATGGACTCGATATCGGGGTCCTTGGTCATGTCTCGCTCGTCGAGGTTGAACTCGACCATACCCGACTTTTCCAGACGCGCTTTCATACGCGAGACGGCGTGGTCGCGCTTAACTCCGTCGGTACCGACGATCAGATATGCCGGCAGCAAACCAGTTTCGGACATTGCGCTCCCCTCCCGCAGGCCTTCGAATTCGTTCCGTGCCATTCTAGCCCAGGGGCCCACCACACGCCAACGACGTCGTCACGGTCGCTGGCATCGCATCGCAAAGCCATTCGCAGTCGGTGTGACGGTAATGTCGCCGTGTTCGACGGTACACGCGAACACACCACCCGCTTCCTTAACGGCATCGATGCAGGCATCGGACGGATGGCCGTATCGATTCCCCTCACCGGCGCTTGCGAGGGAAAGCTCGGGCTTCAGAATGTCCAGCAACTCACCATCGACTGAAACCTTGGAGCCGTGATGCCCAAGTTTAAGGACATCGATATCCCCCACCTCCTGCACGAATTCCCGTTCTTGGTCGAGCTCGGCATCACCGGTGAGGAGTATGCGCAGGCCCTTGCCTTCCTGAACATAAGAGAGCAGCAGGACAAGCGAGTCCTCATTTCCCTCGCCATCCACGGACTCGAATGGCCACATCACGCGGGCGCAAAATGAGCCGATGTCGACCATATCCCCACGGCGCACCTGCCGATACTCCACGCCAGGTCGGTTCAATACCTCGGCAGGAGCATCCTCCAGCGCATCCGCGGCCACGGCAATCGTTCCGACCGAAAACTGTTCGAGCACGGCAGGCAGACCACCCCAGTGGTCCTCATCCCAATGCGTCACAAAGACGGCGTCGATATGGTGCACGTTATTGCGAACCAACGCCGCCACCACGCGCTCGTCGAGTCCGCAGTCGACAAGTGCAACTGCGCCGCCCTGGCGGATAAGAATCGCATCGGCCTGGCCCACATCGAGCACCGTCACCGAAGGCGGAGCGAATCGATCCCAGTAGACGTACGGAATCGCAGCCAAAAGCACTAGGCATACAAGGCCCACCGCCATAGGACGTGCACGGGGACGCGGCCACCAGACCAGCAGAACCACCAGAAAACACGGCACTAAGTAAATCCACATGCTATCGGGCGGCACATTCACGGATGCACCCGGCACGGCGGCAAACAGCTGCTCGAAGAACAGCGCGCAACGGGCGGCAATCATGGGCACAACGAGCGCCCAAGTCCGCAACGGTGCCACGAACGAAAAGGGAACCAGCACGATCGACACAGCGAGCAGTACGCTCACCACCGGACCGAGGACCGCATTTGCCAGCGGAGCAATGAGCGAGAACGTACCGAAGGCAGGAATGGCAATGGGAAGTGTCGCCAGTTGCGAGCACAGCGTGACGGAAAGCATGCTGGCAACGCCCGATGGCACACCCAGCTCACCCAAAGCGTAGGTCGCATAGGGGCAAAAGCACAGAATGGCTAAGACGCTGGCGCATGAAAGCTGAAAGCCCATCTCGAACAGCACCGTCGGCCGCAGTAGCACAAAGATGAACATGGTTACGAAGAGTGCCGAAAGGCCGTGCCGACGACGCCCCGCGCCGTTTACGACAAGCGTCACGAACACCATGCAGCACGCGCGCACGGCCGAGGGAGACGCGCCCGTAAAGGCAGCGTAGCCCACAAGCGTTATCGCCAATATCGCCCGCTGAAGACCACGTGAGCACCGAGTCTTTTGCAATACACCCTCGATTACAAACCCCACGATAGCCAAATGGCTGCCCGAGACGGCGATAAGATGCGCCGTTCCCGTCACCGAAAACCAGTCGCCCGCCGGCTGGGCGCGCAGCTCGGCCGAACGACCGCAGACGACACCGGCTATGAGCGCACGCGCCGGGTCGGTCGCAGGCGCGATGGACGCAAGCAGCCCATTTCGCAGCCGAAGCAGCGGCCTCGGAGAACCCTCATCGACCGACACAATCCGAACGGCTTTAACCTTGCGCACCTCGCCTCGAAGCACGCGCGATCGTCCATACGCATCGTTCTCAAAACGTGACACGCGACCGATAACACGCACGTGCGCCCCGACCTTGAACTCACGGTCACACGATAGGCGAACCGTTGCCAAGTTCTTACCGTCCGAGCGTGCCTCGCAGGTATAGGAATACACGTCGTCATTTATGGATGGGTCACCCTGCACGACAAACTCGAGGCCGCTTGCCGCTCGACCGTCGAGCGCCTTCGAGGCGTTGAGCGCACCCACGGCCCACCACGCCGAAACGACCGCACCCGCCACGAGACCGACGGACGCGGCATACAGCCACCGCTTCAAAGGGGCAAGCCGCGCACAAGAGTGAGCCAGCACAACGAAAACCGCTGCCGCAACGGGAATGGCCCATAGCGGCCCGACCGCCGTCGCCCGCTCCCTCAGCAGCGCATCAGCGGCTATGCTGAGCACCAAGGCGCAGCTCACGCACATGCCGGCACACAGGGCCATCGTCCACGGAATCAGGGGTCGCGGAGGCATCACGTGCTCGCGCTCGGTCGCGCTCATACGCAGATGCAATCTTTGATTTTGGCAAGCTTCTTCTCGCCGATTCCCGACACACGCATCAGATCGTCAACCGAGGCGAAAGCACCGTTCTTTGTCCGCTCATCGATAATCGACTGGGCCATGGAGGGGCCGATGCCCGAAAGCGTCTGCAGCTCTTCTGCGCTTGCCGTATTGATGTTTACTAGGCCTGTTGCGCCACTAACGCCCGACGATGCGGAAGTCCCACCATCAACACCGGCTTCCGCAATGGACGCCTGCTGCTCCCCTACCGTTGGAACGTGAATTTTTTGTCCATCAGTGACCTTGGATGCACGATTAAGCCCCGTAACGTCTGCTTCGGGCGCCAGCCCGCCGGCGGCATCAATCGCCTGAGCCACCCGCGCCCCGTCTTTGAGGCGATATACACCGGGTGACACCACGGCGCCATCAACATCGACATAGACCTCTGCCGCGGCAGACGCCTTAGGCGAAGAGCCTTCGGATGTCTTTCCGCTCGAAGCATCGCCGGATCCCGGCTCCACTAACGTGCCCGAACCATCAGTGCGCTCAAACGACACACCGCCGGCACCGCCGCCAAGGTTCGCCATCGCCAGCCCACTCGCCATCGCAATGACGACCAGTATCGCCATCACCACTGCCTTATGACCGAGCAGTTTGCCCGCCCAGCGGTCCATCTTTTTGACTCGTTCGTGTTGTTCGCGCTGCGCCATGGCAAAACCTCCCAACACCATCGTGTCAGGAAAGGAGCTCCACAACAGCCACGCCCCAAAACCGGTTTTTGCGGTCAAACCAAAAACCGACCAAAACCTTGCACAAATCTGTCCATTTATTCAGGCACACGTCAGCAAATGAACGCTTAGCCGCAAAATGCCCAGATAGCAAAAGACCGACGATGCAGGCGCATCGTCGGTCTATGCACAAATTTACTCGTAATCTTGGTAAATCTCACGCGGAGCAAGCTCCGAATGTTTGCGTTTTAAGGTCTTAGGGGCCTTATATGTGTTGCTCTCGAAGTCGATGTACTCGGTCTGCTTGAGCAGGCGCTCGATCATCTCCTCATGATCGAACAACTCCCAGGCCTCATGCACGGCATCGAGTTTAGCGTGCGTCTCGGGTCGGCGCGGCATAAACAGCGTGCAGCAGTCGGGAGCGGCCTCAGTCGAGATATCGAACGTACCGATCTCCTCAGCACGCGCGATGATCTCCTGCTTGTCCGAACCGATGAGAGGACGGAACACGGGGATCTTCACGGCCTCGTTGACGGCCATGATGTTCTCAAGCGTTTGGGAGGCAACCTGCCCAAGCGATTCGCCCGTAACGATGGCCTTGGCGCCCTCGATGCGCGCAATGCGCTCGGCAACCGAATACATAATGCGACGATACATGATCACACGCAGGTTGCTGGGGCAGGTGACCGAAATCTCACGCTGGCAGTCGCCAAACGGCACCACGTACAGGCGGCCGATCTGGACACCCGGCTCAAGCGCACGGATGATGTCCTGCACCAAATACTCGCTCGTATCAGGCGTCTGCGGACGACCGGAGAAATGCACCGGCACGCACACCGCGCCGCGACGCGCGAGCATCCAGGTCGCCACCGGAGAATCGATACCCGACGACAGCAGCGTCACGACCTTGCCGGCAGAACCCACCGGCAGACCGCCCACGCCGCGCTCGGAGCGCGCGTACACATAAACGCTACCCTGGACCACCAGTACGTGCACCATCACATCGGGGTCGTGCATTTGAACCTTTTTATCGGGGAAGGCCTCACACAGCACCTCGCCAACCTGTCGATTGATATCGATCGAGGTGAGCTCATAGTCAGTATTGGAGCGCTTGGCGTGCACCTTAAACGAATCGAAGGAACCAAACTCGCGCAGCGCCTTCACAGCGGCGGCGCAGTACTCCTGCGGGTCGCGGTTGGTGTGATACGCCAAAGACACACGGGCAACGCCGGGGACGGTGCGAATGACACGCGCCGCCTCGTCGGCCTGATGCTCGTTAAAGGTCACGAGGATATAACCGGAAATTCGAGACACGGCGTTCACGGAAAAGGCGGTCAAGGCCGCCTTGATGTTATCCATGAGGATATGCTCAAAATGTGCGCGGTTCTTGCCCTTCAGTCCAACCTCGTGATAGTGGACCAGGCAGACGCGAGCTGCCATTTAGGCTTCAGCAACCTTGTGGCCGAGCGCCTTCTCGTAACGGGCCTCGTCGTAAGAGATGTCGCCGTCGACAATCTCGTCCATAGCCATCGAGATGGTATCGGCACCGGAAAGCCCGATGGTGATGTCATCGACATCCTGGACGGCAAGCACGCGGTTGTGCTGGCCACGCAGCATGCTATTGATGTCGCAGGCGCGCTTGGAGGCAAGCGAAGCGAGCAGGAAGCGGTTGTGATCGGTCTTCTCCAGAAGATCGTCAATGCAAGGCTTTACAACGGACACGGACCTCAGATCCTTTCATGCATATCGAGAACGCGAACGAGCTCATCGGTCGCGCGGTCGAGATCGTCATTCACCACGACGTCGTCGTAGCGGTCGGCAAGGGCAAGCTCATCGGCGGCGTTTGCCATACGCAGCTCAATCGTCTCGGGCGTCTCGGTACCGCGACCGACTAGACGCTCGCGGAGCACCTCAAGCGAAGGCGGCTTGATAAAGATCAGCACGGCCTCGGGGAAACGCTCCTTCACCTGCAGGGCGCCCTGGACATCGATCTCCAAAATCAGAGACGAGCCCGAGGCGAGCTTGGATGTGACCTCGCTCACCAACGTGCCGTAGCAGTTACCGTGGACCTCGGCCCACTCAACAAACTCACCGTTTGCCACGCGGCGGTCGAACTCCTCGCGCGTCAGAAAAAAGTAGTTGACGCCGTCGACCTCACCTTTGCGTGGTGCTCGCGTGGTAGCCGAAACCGTCAGGCCCAGGTTCGAGCGGCGCTCGCGCACACGAGTGACGAGCGTACCCTTGCCTGCGCCTGACGGTCCAGAAATCACAAAGAGCTTGGAATCCTGAGCGCTCACTTATTTGGTCAGCTGCTCGAGGAGCTGCTCGCGCTGACGGACGCCGAGGCCCTGGACGCGACGGGTAGCGGAGATACCGAGCTCCTCCATGATCTTGGCGGCCTTGGCCTTGCCATAACCAGGGAGAGACTCGATGAGAGTGGAAACCTTCATGCGGGAAGCGATGGGGTCATCGGAGTTGAGCACGGACTCGAGGGACTTCTCGCCCTTCTTGATCTGCTCGCGAAGCTCAGCGCGGGCGTGACGTGCGGCAGCAGCCTTCTCAAGAGCCTGCTTGCGCTGCTCGTCGGTAAGCTGAGGGAGTGCCATTCGTACCTCCAAATAGTTGGGTTATATCTGATTCAATAATTAGCATTTTAGCACGTAGAACGTACAAAATGCCCAATCGCGGCTCCATAGGTTAGACGATACCCGCAAAAAGTGCAATATACTGCGCCCAAAGTTAAGCCCCTGACCTGCGATTCCACACAAAGGATGGGAAAGTTTACGCAGGCACAGGGGCTATTTTGTGCTAATGAGACCCAAAAGTGGTGACTTAGGGGAATCTTTTACGCGACGTTTTCGACCAGCTCGGCGACGATGGCGTCAAAGGCGGCAACCGGATCGTCGGCACCGGTGATGGGACGGCCCACCACAATGTGGCTTGCGCCACGCTCGATAGCCTGGGAAGGCGTCGCCACGCGGGACTGGTCACCAAGGGCGGCACCCACCGGACGCACACCCGGAGTCACGATCAGGGCATCAGGACCCAGCAGCTCACGCATGTCGTGAGCCTCCATCGGTGAGCACACGATGCCATCGATGCCATTGGCCTGAGCAAGCTTTGCCAAGCGGGCGGCCTCCTCGGCCACGGGCGACTCGACGCCGATCTCGCTCAAGGCATCCTGATTCATGCTCGTGAGCACGGTGATGGCGACGAGCTTGGCGCGGTCCTCACGCGCCTCCTCGGCACCCTCGCGGCAGGCAGCGAGCATAGCACCCGAGCCCAGGCCGTGGACCGAAAGCAGGTCGGCACCGGCAAGCGAAGCCGAGCGGGCAGCGCCGCGCACCTGATGCGGAATGTCATGGAACTTAAGGTCGAGGAAGACCTTAAAGCCCAGGTCCTTGAACGTCTTGACGATCTGGGGACCCTCAGCGTAATAGAGCGTCATGCCGACCTTGAGCCAGGCAGCATGACCCGAAAGCTCGTGGGCGAGCTCGAGCGCGCGCTCACGGTCGCAGTCGAGGGCGACGATAACACGGTCGCGGGCATCATTCTCTAGCATTCGAAAGCACCTACCAGCTCGTTGATGTCCTTCACGCCCTGGGACTCGGCCCAGGCCTCGAGCTCATGCGCGATCTTAAGCGAAGCACACGGATCGACGAAGTTGGCCATGCCGACCGACACGCAGGTGGCGCCGGCCAGGATAAACTCAGCCGCATCCTCGCCGGTCATGACACCGCCGACACCGTTGATGGGGATATCGACGGCCTGGGCAACCTCCCAGACCATGCGCACGGCGATGTGGTGGCACAGCGGGCCCGAAAGGCCGCCCTTGGGTTTGGCAACGCGGGACTTGCGGGTGTGCACGTCAATGGCCATGCCCTGGATGGAATTGATGACCGAAAGGCCGTCGGCGCCTGCGGCCTCGAGGGCTTTGGCAATCTCGGCAACGTTGACCGGAGCCATCTTTACGAACAGCGGCTTATCGGTCACCTTGCGGCAGGCAGCCATAACGGAAGAGGCGCCCTCGGGCGTTGATCCCATGGCGGCACCGCCGGCGGCAATATTAGGGCAGCTCACGTTGATCTCGTAGCCGGCAGCCCAGGGGCACAGCTCGACATACATCTCGAGTGCGCGGACAAACTCGTCAACGGAGTGGCCGGCAACCTGACAGATGACCTGGCAGCCGTCCTTGGACAGCTGTTCGAGCCAAGGACCGGACTCACGGGCAAAGGCGGCCACGCCGGGGTTCTGAAGGCCCACGGAGTTGATCATGCCGCCCGGGATCTCGGCCATGCGAGGCGCGGGATTGCCGGGCCAGGGCTCGGCAGCGCAACCCTTGGTGGTGATGGCGCCCAGCTGGGAAACATCAAAGAAGTTCTGGAACTGCCAACCGTAGCCAAAGGTACCGGCTGCGGTGTTGATGGGGTTCTGCATCTTGACGCCGCCGAAATCGACGGCCATGTTCACGGTACCCACTAGAAGACCACCACCTTGGAAGCATCGAACACAGGGCCGCACATGCAGGCGCCCTTCATACCGTCGACCGTCTCGACATTGCAGGTGTTGCAGGCGCCAAAGCCACAGCTCATCATGCGCTCAAGCGACACCTCACAGTACGCACCGGCCTCGGCGGCTGCGGCGGCGACCTTCTTCATCATGACGGCGGGACCGCAGCTGGCCACGTAGTCGTAGCCGCCCTCGCCGAGCAGCTCGGCTGCCGGGTCGGTGCAAAAACCGTGCGTGCCGAGCGAACCGTCGTCGGTGCACACGTTAACCGTGGCGCCCAGCGCGCGGAACTCATCGACACCCACGGCCTTGGAAGCGGTGCCAAAGCCCAGGCAAACGTCGACATCCACGCCCTGCTCGACGAGCATGCCGGCAAGGCACAGCACGGGCGGAACGCCGATGCCGCCCGCCACGAGCAGCGCCTTCCTGGTGCCCTCGGGAACAAGCCAGCCGCGGCCGCCAGGGCCCAACAGGTTGGACTTGGAGCCGGGGGCCATCTGCGATAGACGACGGGTGTCGTCGCCCACGACGGCGTACCACAGCTCGACGGTACCGGCCTGGGCGTCGGCGCGATAGAAGCTCAGGGGCACGCGAAGCAGCGAGGACGCATCACCGGGCACGGCGATGTTCACAAACTGACCGGGCTTGAGCGCACTAGCAAGCTTGGGGGCCGAGATGACGAGCGAGAAGATGCCGTCGGCGATCTCCTGGTTCGAGACGACCTCGAAGTCGTGCATGCGTGCAGTGGAAGGTGTGGGCATAGACGCTCCAATCCCCCATGCGATTGCATGGTCAAAACGAACAGAAAGCGCGGCACCGCAAGGGCACCGCGCACAAAAGCGATAAGGCTATGCTAGCAGATGCAGCCGTCGGCGAGCGTCTGCTTACCGCCGACAAACACATCGGTGGCACGACCGGTGAGCATGCGGCCGGCAAAACCGGAGTTCTCGGCACGCGACTCGTAGCCATCCTCGCCGACCGTCCAGGTGGCGGACGCGTCGAAGACGGTCAGGTCGGCGATGGAACCCGCCTTGACCTGAACCTGGTCGAGACCCAGGATCTCACGCGGCTTGATGGCCATGAGCTCGACCATGCGGCCCATGCTCATCTTGCCCGTGTTGACCAGCTCGGTGAGCACGAGCGACAGCGAGGTCTCGAGGCCGATCATACCAAAGGGCGCAAGCTCGAACTCGCGGGCCTTCTCCCACGGGGTGTGAGGAGCGTGATCGGTGACGATAACGTCGACGGTACCGTCGATGACGCCCTGACGGATAGCCTCGGCATCCTCCTCGGTACGCAGCGGCGGATTGACCTTGAGCGAGGTGTTGTAGGTCTCGTCCAGGTCGTTCTCGGTCAGGAACATGTGGTGCGGGGTAGCCTCGCAGGTAACCTGAACGCCAGCGGCCTTACCGGCACGCACGATCTCCAGACCATGGGCGGTGGAGATGTGCTGGATGTGCAGCTTGGCACCGGTCAGCTTGGCGATCTCGATGTCGCGGGCGATCTGGAGCTCCTCGCCGGCAGCCGGCCAACCCTCGAGGGCCAGACGGGTCGAGACCTTGCCCTCGTTGATCTGGCCGTGGCCGACCAGGTCCTCGTCCTGGCAGTGGCTCATAAAGACCTTGCCGAACATCTTGCCGTAGTCCATGCAGCGACGGAGCATGCCCGCGCCCTGCACGCCGCGACCGTCATCGGTGAAGGCGACGGCGCCGTGGGCGACCATATCGCCCATCTCGGACATGGCCTCGCCCTTAAGACCGCGGGTCATGGCGCCCGACGGATAGACGCGGCAGTGGCCGACCTCGGCAGCGCGGGACTTGACGAACTCCACGACGGTGCCGTTATCGGTGACGGGATCGGTGTTGGGCATGGCGCACACGCCGGTAAAGCCGCCCTTGGCAGCTGCGCGGGTGCCGCTCTCGATGTCCGCTTTGACCTCGTAGCCGGGCTCGCGAAGGTGAACGTGCATGTCCACCAGGCCGGGGACGAGGTACTTGCCGGAAAGGTCGCGGACCTCGGCCCCCTCGACGGCGAGATTCTCGCCGACCTCGGCGATCTTGTCGCCGTCAATCAGGACGTCAACGACACCGTCAAGCTCGACGGACGGGTCGACGACGTGGGCATTCTTAAGAAGCAAGGCCATTATCGGCACCTCCAAGCAGCAGATACAGGATAGCCATACGCACGCAGATACCGGCGTAGACCTGCTCCAGGATGACGGAGCGTTGCGGGTGGTCGGCCATATAGGAATCGAACTCGACGCCGCGGTTGATGGGGCCCGGGTGGCAGATGATTGCGTCGGGCTTCATGAGCTTCTCGCGGTCCTTGGTCAGGCCGAAGAGCTTGTGGTACTCGCGAATGGTCGGGAACGGGGCACCCTCGAGGCGCTCCTGCTGCACGCGCAGCATGTAGACGACGTCCAGCTCGGGCAGGACGGAATCGAGGTCGCTCGTCACGTGGTCGCAGCCCAGGACCTCGGGCGACGGCGGCAGCAGCGTGCCGGGGGCGACGGCGTAGGTCTCGCAGCCCATAATCTTAAGGGCGGGGATCAGCGAGCCGCAGACGCGGGAGTGCGCGATATCGCCGACGACGGCGACCTTCAAACCGTGGAAGTCACCCTTGTGCTCCCAGATGGTGTACAGGTCGAGCAGGGCCTGCGTGGGATGGTTGTGCTTGCCGTCGCCGGCGCAGATGACGCTCGCGGGCGAATTCTGCGTGACGATATAGGGCGCACCGGCGTGCTTGTCGCGCACGACGATGCAGTCGATCTTATAGGCGTTGAGGGTCTCGACGGTGTCGACGAGGCTCTCGCCCTTGACCGTGGAGGTCGAGGAGCCGCCAAAGTTGAGGCTGTCGGCCGAAAGACGCTTCTCGGCGAGCTCGAAGGAGCTGCGGGTGCGCGTCGAGGGCTCGTTGAACATGTTGACGATGGTCTTGCCCTTGAGCGTGGGGACCTTCTTGATGGCACGCTCGTTGACCTCGGAGAACGCCTTGGCGGTCTCGAGGATGAGCTTGATGTCCTCTTCGGAGTACTCGGTAATGTCGATCAGGTGCTTATGGTTGAACGCCACGGTACTACTCACCTCCCAGCGGCGCGGAGCCCACGTGGGAACCCGGCGCGACGTCGTTAATCTCGACGGCGGTGTGGCCGTCGACTTCCTTCATATATAGGTGCACGTTCTCCTCATGCGACGAGGGAACGTTCTTGCCGACAAAGTCCGGCGAGATGGGGAGCTCGCGGTGACCGCGGTCAACGAGAACTGCCAGCTCGATGCGGCTCGGACGGCCCAGGTCCATGACGGCGTCTAGAGCGGCGCGGATGGTACGACCCGTGTACAGGATGTCGTCCACCAAAACGACGCGTTTGCCATCGACGCTGAAGGGAATGTTGGTGGCGTGGATCGCGGGAGCGAAATTGGTAGCGTAGTCATCGCGGTAGAAGCTGATGTCGAGGCTGCCGAGCGGAACGTCGACGCCCTCGATCTCCTTGATCTCCTCGGCGAGCTTCTTTGCCAGAAGGTCGCCGCGCGTGACGATGCCGACCAGAGCGAGGTCTTCACAGCCCTCGTTGCGCTCGAGAATCTCGTGCGCGATGCGGGTCATCGCTCGATTGACGGCGGTCTCGTCCATGATGACCGCCTTGGGGGAAGTCGTGCCCATCGATCTCCTTCCTCACATGTCTTGACTGCTGACACAGTCAAAAAAATAGATGCCCGACCGCTTAAAGCGGACCAGACACCCACAGGAAGGGCTGCTCGCATGGCAGCTATGTAATTCCATGTGGGTATCTCGTACCCCTTTAATGGTCAAGGAATAGTGTAGCCAACCTCGAGCTTAATTGCGAGCATAAATACAGAGCAATCCGTAAACGGAGCCCAATGCTCAATAAACCTATATATATTTGTGGGACGAGCTTGAAAACGCACGCGCGAGCTGGCATAATCCCCTCTGCTGCACGCAAATCGGATCTACGTCCAGGGCCGTGGCGTGAGCACTATCGCCAAAAGAGGAATATCTCTGTGTAGATTACGCACAGGGAGCTGCTTCTGTGCTATAGTTCAGGCTTGTTTGTTAACGCGACATGTTCGTTTGTCGCCCAAGGAGGGTCAGTTATGTCCAAAGTTTGCGAAGTTTGCGGTAAGCACCCCGTTGCCGGTCGCTCCATCAGCCACTCTCACCGCGTCACCAACCGTAAGTTCCGCCCCAACATCCAGCGCGTCTACGTCGTCGTCGATGGTCACCGTCGCAAGATGAACGTTTGCTCCACCTGCCTCAAGTCTGGCAAGGTTGCGCGCTCCTAAATAAGGTCTTACCAACAAGTACCTCGGACTCTCCGGGTCAAAGACCTCGCGTTCACATAGAACTTACCAAAGGCGCCCTCCCCTAAGGAGGGCGCCTTTTGCACTCATTGGGGACAGACTTACATGAGTGTTTGCAGATGTCAAAGGAATCATAGCCTAGCTGATATGCCTTAAAGCTTGACCAACGGTACGTCTCGAGTGAGTCGATTGCACTTTTCACAGGATTGAGATGGATATAATCGAGAAGCTGCACCGCCTGCGTGTCCGACTCAACAGCGACCCGCGAATAGCGATTATCAAACAGATGCCCCGTTCTCCCCGTTTTCCCATTGAAATACTTATTTTAGTCTGTCCCTAATGAGCGGGGCGATGCACTGGCAGATAGTTTTAGTTAAAACGCTTCAGTATATTGAAGCGTTTTAGTATGCCTTTTACGGGAATCTTGCCGTTCGCCGAATAATTTCTTGCTATCATGCAAGTCGTAGGGTAAATCTCCGATCGCAAGGAGACACAAATGGTGAAAAAGTCACCGGAAAACACTACTCCCGCAATTGTGGACAACGTAGAGGCGCTTGAGGCTAAGCTCGCTCAGATGCGAGAGGCCCAGGCGCTTTTTGCTACGTACACGCAGGAGCAGGTCGACAAGATCTTCTATGAGGCCGCCATGGCCGCCAACAAGGCTCGTATCCCGTTGGCGAAGATGGCCATCGAGGAGACCGGCCGCGGCGTTCTTGAGGACAAGGTCATCAAGAACCACTACGCCGCAGAGTACATCTACAACGCTTACAAGAACACCAAGACCTGTGGCGTTCTGGAGCGCGACGAGGCTTACGGCATCACCAAGATCGCCGAGCCCATCGGCATCGTGGGCGCCGTCATCCCGACGACCAACCCCACCTCCACCGCGATCTTCAAGACGCTGATCAGCCTGAAGACCCGCAACGGCATCATCATCTCCCCGCACCCGGCAGCCGCCAAGTGCACCATCGCCGCCGCCAAGCTCGTGCTTGACGCCGCCGTCAAGGCCGGCGCCCCCGAGGGCATCATCGGCTGGGTCGATGTCCCCTCCATCGAGCTGACCAACATGGTCATGCGCGACGTCGACATCATCCTCGCCACCGGTGGCCCGGGCATGGTCAAGGCCGCCTACTCCTCGGGCAAGCCCGCCCTGGGCGTTGGCGCCGGTAACACCCCGGTCATCATCGACGACACCGCCGACGTGCTGCTCGCCGTCAACTCCATCATCCACTCCAAGACCTTCGACAACGGCATGATCTGCGCTTCCGAGCAGTCCGTGACCGTCATCGACACCATCTATGACCAGGTCAAAGCCGAGTTCCAGAAGCGCGGCTGCTACTTCGTCAAGCAGGGTGCCGAGATGGAGGCCCTGCGTGCCGCCATGTTCAAGAACGGCGCTCTCGATCACCGCATTCCCGGCATGGCTGCCGCCAAGATCGCCGAGCTCGCCGGCATCGAGGTTCCTGCCAAGACCAAGATCCTGATCGCCGAGGTCACCTCCACCGACCCCGCCAAGGAGGAGTTCTCCCACGAGAAGCTCTCCCCGGTCCTGGCCATGTATCACGCCAAGGACTTCCAGGAGGCCGTCGACAAGGCCGAGCACCTGGTGCTCGCCGGTGGCCCGGGCCACACCGCCTCTCTGTACGTGCACCCCGCCCAGGCCGAGAAGATCAGCCTGTTCGAGCACGTCATGAAGGCCTGCCGTATCGTCATCAACACCCCGTCCTCGCACGGCGGCATCGGTGATCTGTACAACTTTGGCATGAAGCCGTCTCTGACCCTGGGCTGCGGCTCCTGGGGCGGCAACTCCGTCTCCGAGAACGTTGGGGTGAAGCACTTGATCAACGTTAAGACTGTGGCCGAGCGCCGTGAGAACATGCTGTGGTTCCGCGCTCCCGAGAAGGTCTACTTCAAGAAGGGTTCCACGCCCGTCGCCCTCGACGAGCTCGGTACCGTCATGGGCAAGAAGCGCGCCTTCATCGTCACCGACCAGTTCCTCTTCAAGAATGGCAACACCCGCGCCATCGAGGCCAAGCTCGACGAGATGGGCATCGCCCACGACTGCTTCTACGACGTCGAGCCCGATCCGTCGCTGCAGTGCGCACGTCGCGGCGCCAAGCAGATGGCTCTCTTTGAGCCTGACGTGATCATCGCCGTCGGCGGTGGCTCCGCTATGGACGCCGGCAAGATCATGTGGATGATGTACGAGCACCCCGAGTGCAAGTTTGAGGACATGGCCATGGACTTCATGGACATCCGCAAGCGTATCTTCACTTTCCCCGAGATGGGCAAGAAGGCCTACTTCGTCGCCGTCCCGACCTCTTCGGGTACCGGCTCCGAGTGCACGCCGTTCGCCATCATCACCGACAAGGAGACCGGCATCAAGTGGCCGCTCGCCGACTACGCGCTGCTCCCCAACATGGCTATCGTCGACGCCGACAACTGCATGACCGCCCCGCGCGGCCTGACCGCTGCCTCCGGCATCGACGTCATGACCCACGCCATCGAGTCCTACGTCTCCATCATGGCTTCCGACTACACCAAGGGCCTCTCCGAGCGCGCTGCTAAGCTCGTCTTCGAGAACCTGCCCTCCAGCTTCACGAACGGCGCCAAGGACCCGCACGCCCGCGAGGAGATGCACAACGCCTCCTGCATGGCCGGCATGGCCTTCGCCAACGCCTTCCTGGGCCTCAACCACTCCATGGCTCACAAGCTCGGCGCCTTCCATCACCTGCCCCACGGCCTCGCCAACGCCGTCATCCTGACCCGCGTTATGCGCTACAACGCCGCCGAGGCTCCCGTCAAGATGGGCACGTTCTCCCAGTATCCTTACCCCAACGCGCTGCACAACTACGCCGAGATGGCCAAGTACTGCGGCATCGAGGGCAAGGACGACAAGGAGGTCTTCGAGAACTTCATCACGAAGCTCGAGGAGCTCAAGGACTTCATCGGTGTCAAGAAGACCATCGCCGACTACGGTGTTGACGAGCAGTACTTCCTCGACACCCTCGACGAGATGACCGAGCAGGCATTCAACGACCAGTGCACCGGCGCTAACCCGCGCTACCCGCTCATGAGCGAGATCAAGGAGCTCTACCTGGACGCCTACTACGGCCGCGAGCCTCAGGACTACGCCGTCTGCTAGTTTTAGCACGGTTTTTAACGGCGGGGGTGCACGGGTGTTTCACACCCCCCCGCCGTCGCTTCTATCGCATCGTTGAAAGGATGCAACCATGCTGCTACCCGATTCCAAGACCGAGCTCGTCCGCCGTGGCAACAAGGTCGTTTACGACCTGGGCGACAAGATTGTCAAGGTCTTTAACGAGACCAAGCCTGTCTCCGACGTGTTCAACGAGGCTTTGAATCTTGCCCGCATCAATGAGTGCGGCATCCGCAGCCCCAAGGCTCTCGAGGTTTCCCAGCTCGAGAACGCCAACGGCTGGGCGCTCGTGACCGAGAAGGTTCCGGGCACCACCCTTGCCGAGAAGATGACTGCCGAGCCCCAGCGCTTTGGTGAGTATCTCGAGATGTTCGTCGACCTCCAAATCGAGATCCACGGCTACACCTCCCCGCTGCTCAACCGTCAGCGCGACAAGTTCGCCCGCATGATCGACAGCCTTGATCAGCTCAATGCCACCACGCGCTACAACCTTCAGGAGCGTCTGGACGGCATGACCAAGGAGTTCAAGGTCTGCCACGGCGACTTCAACCCCTCCAACGTCATCGTCGGCGACGACGGCCAGCTCTATGTGTGCGACTGGGCACACGCCACCCAGGGCTCCCCTGCTGCCGACGTTGCCACCACCTACCTGCTCTTCGCCCTCAACAGCAAGGATCAGGCCGAGGCCTACCTGGAGCTCTACTGCGACCGCGCCGACATGCCCATGCAGGTCGTGCGTCAGTGGACGAGCATCGTCGCCGCTTCCGAGCTCGCTCGTAAGCGCAACGTGAACGATGAGTTCCTGAAGAACTGGATCGACGTCGTCGATTATCAGTAATATCTGAGCGATTTATTTCGCATCGGAGGCACAAGAAAACCCCGCAGCTCATATGGGCTGTGGGGTTTTCCTTTACCCATCGAGTTTATTCACGCAACAAAATAGACTGCTCCGCATCTCTTCCTAAGAGAGATACGGAGCAGTCCCGCAATTACATCTAATAGCAGAAACATCGATTAACGGCGGGCCGCCTTAACAAGCTCGGCAACCTTGGCGACGACCTCGTCAATCGCCACGTCCTCGCGCTCGCCCGTGGCACGGTCCTTGAGCTCAACGGTGCCATTCTTAAGGCCACGCTTGCCAAGCACCACCTGATACGGGAATCCCATAAGGTCGTTATCGGCAAACTTAAAGCCGGGACGCTCGTCACGGTCGTCGACGACGACCTCGATACCCTCGGCGCACAAGCCCTCGATGATTTGGTCGCAGACGGTTGCGCACTCCTCCTTCTTGGGATCGAGCGGAATCACCGCGACCTCGTACGGGGCAACGGAAACCGGCCAGACGATACCGTGCTCGTCGTTGTGCTGCTCCACGACGGCAGCAAGCGAGCGGGACACGCCCACGCCGTAGCAACCCATGATAAGCGGCTTCTCCTTGCCGTCCTCGTCCATAAAGGTGGCGCCCATGGCCTCGGAATACTTGGTACCCAGCTGGAAGACCTGCGAGACCTCGATGCCGCGAGCAGCAGAGAGCGGCTTGCCGCAGTGCGGGCAGGGATCGCCGGCAACGACGGTGACCAGATCTGCCCACTCATCGACGGTAAAGTCGCGCTCGGGGCAGGCACCGGTAAAGTGATAATCGACCTCGTTGGCACCGCAGGCCCACTGCTTGGACTCGCGCAGGCTCTCGTCGCACACCAGACGGATGCCCTCGGGCAAGTTAACCGGTCCGATAAAGCCCTTGTGCAGACCGTAGGTCTGGAGCTCCTCGTCCGTCATCATGCGATAACCCTTGCCAAAGACATGCTCGGCCTTGCAGTCGTTGAGCTCATGGTCGCCCGGGACGATGGCCACGACGGGCTTGCCCTCGGCATCGATGAGCGCCAGGGACTTGCGCGTACCGTTCTCGGGGAATCCAAAGAACTTAGCAACGGCCTCAATGGTGCCCATGCCCGGAGTCTCGACCTTGGTAAGCGTACCGTCACCGGGACCCTCAGTCACGACGACCTTGGTGCTTGCAGCCTCATCATCGGCGGCAAAACCGCAGTCATCGCAATAGGCGAGAGAAGCCTCGCCGGCGTCGGCCAAAGCCATGTACTCGACGGAGGTATCGCCACCGATCTCGCCGGAGTCGGCAACGACGGGCAAGGCCTTGATGTAGCAGCGCTCGCAAATGTTAGCGTAGGCCTGCTTCATCTTGTCATACTCCTCCTGCAAGCTCTCCTGCGTGGCGGAGAAGCTGTAGGCATCCTTCATGATGAACTCGCGACCGCGCATCAGGCCAAAACGGGGACGGAACTCGTCGCGGAACTTATCCTGGATGTGATAGAGGTTCACTGGCAGCTGCTTATAGGAGCGCAGCTCGTTGCGCACCAGGGCCGTGACGGTCTCCTCGTGCGTGGGGCCCAGCACGAACTCGCGACCATGACGGTCGTCAAAGCGCACAAGCTCCTTGCCATAGGCATCGATACGGCCGGACTCACGCCACAACTCGGCATCGACCATGATAGGCATCATAAGCTCCTGGGCGCCGGCGGCGTCCATCTCGTCGCGCACGATGTTCTCAATCTTGCGAATCGAGCGCCATGCGAGCGGCAGGTAGGAATACAGACCGGCGGCCTCCTTGCGGATCATGCCGGCACGGAGCAGCAGGCGGTGGCTGGCGAGCTCAGCGTCCGCCGGATCCTCTTTAAGCGTCGGCGCATAGAGCTTAGACATATACATTGCTCGGGTCATTTATTTCTCCTCAATAAGCTTGTCGACCTCTGCCATAAGCGCGTCGACAATTTGGTCCTCAGCTACTTTACCAATGATCTGGCCATGCGAAAAGAGCAAGGCCTGACCACGTCCGCAAGCAACGCCCAGGTCGGCATCAGAAGCCTCACCGGGGCCATTAACGGCACATCCCATGACGGCAATCGAAAGCGGCGCGGAATAGTTCTTAAGCCGCTCGGTGACCTCCTCGGCGATGGGAATGAGGTTAACCTGGCAGCGGGCGCACGTGGGGCACGAGACAATCTCGGGACCACGGCGACGCAGGCCCAGCGACTGTAGAATTCCCCAGGCGACCGGCGGCTCCTCAACCGGATCGGCCGTGAGCGACACACGCATGGTGTCGCCGATGCCTTCGGAAAGCAAGATACCCAAGCCTACAGAGCTCTTGATGGTGCCCTGAAGCTTGGTCCCCGCCTCCGTCACGCCCAGGTGAAGCGGAACGTGGGGAATCTCACGTGACAGGGCTCGATAGGTATCGAGCGTCGTTTGCACGCTATGGGCCTTGGCCGAAAGCACAATGCTCGTAAAGCCGCGATCCTCAAAGTGCTTGACGAAGCGCTCGCTCGACATCACGAGCTTTTCGGGCTGCGTGAGGTCGTCGCGCTCGGCAATATCTTGCTCAAGCGAGCCCGCGTTCACGCCAATGCGAATCGCACAGCCCGCGGCACCCGCAGCATCGATCACCGCGTCAACCTTGGCCCAATCGCCGATATTGCCGGGATTGATGCGCAGCTTGGCGGCACCGGCCTCAACGGCACCAATGGCGAGCTTATGGTTAAAGTGGATATCGGCGACAATCGGCACCGGAGACTCGGCACAGATGGTGCGGAAGCCCTCAAGCGCGGCCTCGGAGGGCACGCTCACGCGCACGATATCGCAGCCAGCCTGCGCCAACGCGCACACTTGCGCAAGCGTTGCCTGGGCATCAGCGGTATCGGTGCAGGTCATAGATTGGACCACCACCGGCGCGCCGCCACCGATCTGCACGCCGCCCACATGCACGGAGCGCGTCAGCTCGCGAGGCAAAGGATGGGATAAAGACAATCCAAACACTCCCCTACAGAATAAATCGAAGGATGTCGGAACGAAGCATATAGACAAACAGCAGCGCAAAGAGCGCGATGCCCACATAGCTCACAATCGTCTGGACCTTGAGCGGAAGCTCGCGGCCCGCAATCTTCTGAATGATCTCGATGACTAGCTTGCCGCCATCGAGTGGCGGGATGGGCAGCAGGTTCATAAAGCCAAGCGAGAACGAAATGAGGGCGGCAAACGAAAGGAACGCGGCAGGGCCGGCAGCAGCAGCCTGTGAGGACATAACGCTAATACCCACGATCGAAGAGGACTGATCGAGAATCTCCATCGTATGCTGCGGCTGGAGCAGGCGCATCACGCCCTCCGCTGTCTGCACGACATAGGAGAACGACAGGCGAGCCGACGTGATGGGGTCTAAACGGACCACCTGCGTAGAGGCATACACACCTAGGCGCTCGTCCTCTTTGAGCGCAACCGTGGTCGAATGCTGCTTGCCGTCACGCTCGTACTCGATGGCGATATCGTCCTTACCGGCAGCCTTGCCGATGGCATCGTAGACATCCATCCAAGTAGAACATGAGACACCGTCAACCGAAAGGATCGCATCACCGGCCTCGATACCCGCCTTGGCGGCAATAGATCCCTCGTCAACCTGACCGATCACGTTGGTATCCATCGGCACGGTGACACCCGCAATGGAATAGATGCTCATAAGGAGCAAAAAACCCGTCAAGATATTGACGATAATGCCTGCGAGCAGCATAAAGGCGCGCTTGAGAAAGCCTTGGCCAAGATAGGTGTGCGAGCGTTCTTGCGCAAGGAACTCGGCCTCGCCGCACGGCAGCTCCCACACATCGCCCTCGGCAGTCGCATGTTCGCGATCGAAACGGCGACCATCAAAGGTGGTATAGCCTGCCGTGTCTCGTGGCAACGTCTGATATTTGGTGGGATAGTAGCTCGGCGAGGGCTTCTCCCCTTCCTCATACCAGGGCGCGATGGAGCCCCAGCCCAGCAAAAGGGCGCATGCCTCGAGCACATCCTCCTCGGAAAGTTCGAGCTCGACAGCAAGGTCGGCCACGGTCACGCGACCATGACGATAGATAGCCGCGAGCACGCGATCGGCGCACGAAACATCGGTCGGATCCATACCGCAGATGGCAGCGTAGCCACCCAGCAGCAGCGGGGTCACGCCAAACTTGGTTCCAATGCGACGCGACGTGTAATGGATGTCAAAGCGGCACGGCAGACCCAAAAAGAACTCGGTCACACGGACGCCGCAGGCACGCGCCGCCAAAAAGTGGCCGCCCTCGTGCAAAAACACGAGGACGGAAAGCATCAGCAGGCCCCAAAAGACCGATGAGAGAACGCTCAGAACAGTATCCATAAAACGAAAAGCAATCCTTATGGGTTAGGAACGGGTTGCGGCGAGCACCTGCGCAGCCTTTTCACGCGCCCACGCATCGATGTCGCGAAGCTGCTCAAACGAATCGACCGCCTGCATATCGTGGGCGTCCATGCAGGATTCCACAATGCGATCGATATCGGTAAAGCTGCAGCCATCGTGCAGGAAGGCATCGACGGCAACCTCGTTGGCGGCATTGAGCACGCACGGCATGGTGCCACCCGTCTTGCCGGCACGCTCGGCCAGCGCCAGACAGCGGAAGGTATCCATGTCGGCAGCATCAAACGTGAGCTGCCCCAGCTCGCGGAAATCGATACGAGGCGCCGGGGTATCCCAACGCTCGGGATACGAGAACGCGAACTGGATGGGAATACGCATGTCGGATGCACCGAGATGCGCCATCACGGAGCCGTCGGCGAACTCGACCATAGAGTGAATCTTGGACTGACGCTGCACGACCACGTTAATGAAATCGAGGTCGCAGTTAAACAGATGCATGGCCTCAATGCGCTCCAGGCCCTTGTTCATGAGGGTGGCGGAGTCAATGGTGATCTTGGCACCCATGGCCCACGTGGGATGCGCGAGGGCATCGGCACGCGTCACGCGATCGAGCTCGTCGCGCGTGCGGCCAAAGAACGGACCGCCCGAGCAGGTGAGCCAAATGCAGTGGGCCTCGCGCGGGTTCTCCCCCAGATAGCACTGGTAGATGGCGGAATGCTCAGAGTCGACCGGAATAAGCTGGCCCGGTTGTGCCAACGGCATAAGCAAGTCGCCACCGACGACGAGGGACTCCTTGTTGGCAAGGGCAAGGCGCTTATTCGAGGTCAAGGCCGCATGGCTCGCCTCGAGACCGGCGGCGCCCACAATAGCGACGAGCACGCAGTCGACATCGTCGCGACGCGCGAGCTCGCAAACCGCCTGCGCGCCAACGCCGAGCTTCGTTCCCTCGGGCAACTCCTGCAGCACGGCGTCATCGCCATGATCGACATCGGCCACGGCAACCGCCGGAACCGAGAACTCGCGGGCAGCGGCAACGAGCTCGGAGGTACTGGAGTTAACGGACAGCGCCGTCACCTGCAGGCGATCGGCATGCTGGCGGCACACATCGAGCGCCTGGGTGCCGATAGAGCCCGTACAACCCAGGATGGCAACGCGAAGGCGTCCATCGGGGCCATACGTCGTCTGGAAGGACATTACAGCACGCCTCCGATCATCAGCAACAGCTGCGCGGTGATGCAGCCGAAGATAAGCGAATCGCTACGATCGAGCATTCCGCCGTGGCCCGGGATAAGGTTGCCGGAATCCTTGACGCCCACACCGCGCTTGATGCGCGACTCGATAAGGTCGCCGATAACGCCCAGAATGGACACAACCACGCCGCACAGCAGCGCATAGGGCAGGCTGAGCTTGTAGAAGTGCGTCGCCCACAGGATGAGCCAAATCAAAACCGAGCCCAGGATGCCGCCGACAAACCCCTCCCAGCTCTTTTTGGGAGAAATCTTGGGAACCATCTTGTGCTTGCCGATACGGCTGCCCACGATGTAGGCAAACGAATCGGAGACCCAAAGGGACGCGCAAACGCCCACTGAAAGCAGGGCACCGGCAAAACCGGGCACGGCATCGCGCAGCAGCACGATAGCCGACAGCATAAAGCCAGTGTAGATGGGACCCATGAGCGTCACTGCCACATCAGAGATGCGGGTACGCGGCGACCAGACATACCAAATGCCCACAGCGAGCATCAGGGCAAAAAGCAGGGCATTCAGCAACATCGAATCGCCCAACGCCGACAGCGGAAAGAGTACGGCGGCAGCGATACCCATGCGCTCGTTAGCCATCTTGCCATCGAGCCTTGTCATACGGAAAAACTCATAGCAGCACAGACCGCTCATGACAGAAACAAAGATGGCCGTGGGCACGATACCCAAAACCAGGCACAGGATAAAGACAACGGCGTAGACGATACCGGCGGCGGCACGGGTAATAAAGCCCGCCAGCCACGAACCGGTGCCGCTCTTCGCTGCAGGCGCTCCCGCAGTGGCAGCTTTGCGCGCAGGCGTCTTGGGAGCAGATGCCTTGGGACGATCGGACACGATTAAGCCTCCTCGGTCTTGCTCAGTCCACCAAACCTACGGTCACGGCCCTGATAGGCCAAAATGGCGTCGACAAGGCCCCAACGATCAAAGTCGGGCCAATAGGTATCGGTGACGTAGAATTCGGAATAAGCCACCTGCCACAGCAGATAGTTCGAAAGGCGCAGCTCACCAGAGGTGCGAATCACAAGTTCGGGATCGGGAAAACCGGCGGTATAGAGGTGGGAAGCCACCATGTCGTCATCAATTGCGGCAGGATCGATCTTACCGGCGGCAGCGTCGGATGCGATCTGACGGACAGCGCGGGTAATCTCGGCACGCGCGCCGTAGTTGACGGCAAGCGCCAGCGTCATACCGGTGTGATCGGCGCACTCGGCAAGACCGCGCTCAAAGACATCGCGAGTCTTCTTGGGCAGCGCGGAAATGTCACCCAAAAAGACTACGCGCACATTTTCGCGCTTCAGAAGCGGCAGCTCGTCGATAAACGTCTTGGCAAACAGGTGCATCAGAACGTTGACTTCGTGCTGCGGTCGATTCCAGTTTTCGGTCGAAAATGCATAGGCCGAAAGCACGTCGACGCCCAGGCGCACGCAGGCGGTAATGATCTCGCGCAGCGAGACGATACCCGCCTTGTGGCCCTCGGTGCGTGCAAGACCGCGCGACGTGGCCCAACGACCGTTGCCGTCCATGATGCACGAGATATGGTGCGGAATGTTATTGAGGTCAAGGTCGGAAAAACCGACGCCCGCAGGGGCGTCGGCAAAGTACTCGACCAGTTTATGCTCGTCGTATTGCACCTTAGATCTCCATGACCTCGGCTTCTTTTTCCTTCAGAAGCTCCTCGACCTTGGCGACATACTCATCGGTGTGCTTCTGGACCTTGGCCTGCTCGCGACGGACATCGTCCTCGGTGAGCTCCTCATCGCGCTCGAGCTTGTTGTTGAAGTCGCGACGGATGTTACGGATAGACACCTTGGCCTGCTCGGCGTACTCGCGGCACTCCTTGACGAGCTCGCGACGGCGCTCCTCAGTGGGAGCCGGGAACGGAAGACGAACGACGGTGCCATCGGAGTTGGGGGTAATACCCAGATCGGAAGCGCCGATGGCCTTGACGATAGCATTGATGAGCGCCTTATCCCACGGCTCGATGAGCAGCATGTGAGCCTCGGGGGTCTTGACGGCGGCAACCTGCGTGACCGGCGTGGGGACACCGTAATAATCGACGGTGATGTCGGACAGAATGTTGGCGTTGGCACGACCGGTACGGACCTTGGAGAAGTTATGCTTGAGGGACTCGAGCGACTTGTCCATATGGGCGGTGATGTTCTCTGCCATGCTTAATCCTCCTGATAGACGAGCGTGCCGACGGGCTCACCCGCGAGCGCGCGCTTGACGGTGTCCTCGCCATCGATGTTGAGGACCAAAATAGGCATACGGTTATCCTGGCACAGGGCCGTAGCTGTGGAATCCATAACCTGCAGACCGCGAACGAGAACCTCGTGATAGGTAATCTTGTCAAAACGGACGGCATCGGCGCACTTGACGGGATCCTTGTCGTAGATGCCGTCAACCTTGGTGGCTTTAATCAGAATCTCGGCGCCGATCTCGCACGCACGAAGAGCAGCGGCGGTGTCGGTCGTAAAGTACGGATTGCCCGAACCGGCGGCAAAAATAACGACGTTGCCCTTGGAAAGGTGGTTGATGGCGCGACGGCGAATATAGGGCTCGCAGATCTCGTTCATCTGGATAGCGCTCATCACACGGCAGGGAACGTCGTTATGCTCGAAAGCATCCTGCAGGGCGAGCGCGTTCATAACGGTCGCGAGCATGCCCATGTAGTCGGCCTGAGCACGCTCCATGCCACCGGCAGCGCCTGCCATGCCGCGGAAAATATTGCCGCCGCCGACAACGACGCCGACCTCATGGCCAACGGCGAGCAGCTCCTTGACCTGCTTGGCAAGATGATCGGTAACCTTGGGGTCGATGCCATATTGGCCGTTGCCCATCAGCGCTTCGCCGGAAAGCTTAAGAAGCACTCGTTTATATCGGATGTCGGACAAAGCGATCCTCCTTTAATTAGACTCTCAATATGATATCAAAGGCTCTGATAAGAGCCATGAAAAAGCAGGCTGTGAGTAAAACCCACAGCCTGCTCATTACCAGCTACAAGAGCTTATTTACTCGCCACGGACCAGACGGTCAAAGGCAACGACGGTAATGGTGTCGCCGAGCTCCTTGGAGACCTGCTCAGCGTACTTCTTGATGGTGAGGGAGCTGTCCTTGATGAACTCCTGCTCGGTGAGCACGGACTGCTTGTAGAACTTCTCCAGACGGCCAACAGCCATCTTCTCCTGGATAGCCTCGGGCTTGCCGGACTCGGCAGCCTGGGCCATGTAGATCTGCTTCTCGTGCTCGACGGTCTCGGCCGGAACCTGATCGCGGGTAGCGCAGATCGGGGCGACGGCGGCAACCTGAAGGGCAACATCGTGAGCGAAGGTCTTGAAGGACTCAGCCTGAGCGGTCTCGGCCTTCTCGAAGGCGAACTCGACGAGGACGCCGATCTTACCACCCATGTGGATGTAAGAAGCGAGCGCGCCGTTCTCGGCCTTGCGGGCAGCGAAGCGGGAGATCTTCATGTTCTCGCCCATGATGTGAATCATCTCGGTGAGCTCGGAGGAAACGGTCTCCTCGCCCATCGGCTTCTCGAGCAGAGCGTCGACGTCAGCAGGCTCGGTGGTAGCGACAACCTCAGCGACCTTGGAAGCAAAGCCGGTGAACTTGGCGTTGGAGCCAACGAAGTCGGTCTCGCAGGAGAGCTCGAGCAGAGCACCGGTCTTGCCATCCTCGGAGACGAACGCGGCGACAGCGCCCTCGTTGGTCTCACGGCCAGCCTTCTTGGCAGCCTTGGCAAGACCGTTCTTACGCAGAACGTCGACAGCGGCGTCCATGTCGCCGTCAGCCTCGACGAGAGCCTTCTTGCACTCCATCATCGGGGAGTCGGTCATCTCGCGGAGCTGCTTGACCATAGCGGCGGTAATCTGGGCCATTGTGGTTCCTTTCAAAGAGATGAAAAAGAATTAACTAAGACTGATTTACTCGGCCTTGGGCTCAGCGGCCATCTCGGCCTCGGAGACCTGCTCCTTGCCGGAGCCAGCGAGGCAGGCGTCAGCCATGAGCTCGCACATAAGGGTGACAGCAGAGATAGCGTCATCGTTGCAGGGGATGCCGTACTCGACCTCGTCGGGATCGGAGTTGGTGTCGATCAGAGCGACGACGGGGATGTTCAGGCGCTGAGCCTCCTTGATGGCGTTCTCCTCGCGCTTAGTGTCGATGACGAAGAGAGCCTGGGGCAGACCCTTCATGTCACGGGCACCACCGAGGTTGGTCTGGAGCTTGGTGAGCTCCTTGCCGAGCACAGCCTGCTCCTTCTTGGGGAGCACTGCCATGCGGCCGTCCTCGACCATGGCCTCGAGCTCCTCCATGCGGTTGATGCGGGAGCGGATGGTGACGAAGTTGGTCAGCATACCGCCGAGCCAACGCTGGTTGATGTAGGGCATATTAGCGCGCTCAGCAGCGTTCTTGACGGCCTCCTGAGCCTGCTTCTTTGTGCCGACGAACAGCACGTTGCCACCCTTGGCGACGTTCTTGACGAAGGTGTAGGCCTGGTCGGCGTCGAGGATGGTCTGCTTGAGGTCGAGGATGTAGATGCCGTTGCGCTCACCGAAGATGAACGGCTTCATCTTGGGGTTCCAGCGACGGGTCTGGTGACCGAAGTGGCAGCCGGCCTCGAGCAGGGTGCGGATATTAATCTTGGTAGCCATGTTAAACCTCCTGTGGTTTGCCTCCGCGCGGGGTCATCCTCCAAAACCAACCCGGACATGTGCTACCAAAGCCCGGGCACCACGGTATGAAGTAGCCGCGCGTGCGTGATAAAAACATGTTGCCGTGAAGCAACCCGATGAATGATAGCAGGAATGCATCTTCGTGCCAACCCGCAATCAAAACCACACACCTGAGTGCGGCGCGGGACGTCCCAGCCACTATTCGCCTCGGGGATGGGCTTGAGCCACGGCACGTTTGAGCCGATCGGGCGTGAGGTGCGTGTAGATCTGCGTCGTGGACAGGCTCGCATGACCCAGCAGCTCTTGAACCGAGCGCAGGTCCGCACCGCCCTCGAGCAAGTCGGTCGCAAAGGTATGGCGCATCGCATGCGGGGCGATGTCGGCCGGAATGCCGGCGAGTGTCGCCAGAGTATGGAACCGCCGCCTGAGCATGGCGGCACTCATGCGATTACCGCGCGCCGATATAAGCAGCGGATGCGGCCCGGTAGTGGGGTCACGGCGCTTTGCCTGAGCGAGCAACTCCGGCCGCCCCTCCTCAATATAGAGACGCGTCGCCTCGAGCGCGCGACGATACAGAGGGACGATACGTTCTTTGCTCCCCTTGCCCCACAGGCGCAGCGTGCGTTCGGACCACACAATGGACTCCACATTGAGTGCTGCGAGCTCAGAGATACGGGCGCCCGAGGCATAGAGCAGCTCGAGCATCGCCGCATCGCGCAGTCCCGCGGGTGTTGAGGTATCAGGCGTCTTGAGCAGCGCCTCCACCTGTTGGGTCGTCAGCACACCGGGTAGATCGCGCGGGAGCTTGGGCGAGGAAATTGCCGAGACCACATCGCCCTCCACAACCCCCTCGGCAGCCATCCACCGATAGAGCGAGCGAATGGCAGACAGGTGTGCCGCAAGCGTTCGGGGAGCCACCTGCTCACGCGAAAGTTCGGCAAGATAGCGACGAATGGTGCGCACGTCGGCAGCGAAAGCATCTATATCCTCACGCTCGCACCAGGCAGCAAAACGCTCCAGCCTCGAGCCATAGGCCGTCACCGTGTTGGGAGAAAGTCCCTCGACACGTGAGATATAGGCGATAAACGAGTCGACGGTGTCGTACAGGTCAAAGGCTATGACCGGTCGCCTCCAAACAAATCGGGGCGAGTGGCCAGATAGGCATCAAGGGCCTCGAGCGCACGGTCCGCATAGGCCTGGTAGCGGTCGCGCTTGCTGCGGCGCTTACCATCCTCGAGTGGCGGCACCAGGCCAAAGTTGACATGCATAGGCTGATAGCCCACGGTGGCAGGATCGGTCGCATAGCCCACGAGCGCACCCAGGGCGCCCACACGCGGCAGCTCGACGCCCGCGGCCCCGATAGCCTCGGCATAGGTGTTGAGCGCCGCGAGCAGACCCGTCGCCACGGCTTCCATGTACCCCTCGGTGCCGGTGATCTGACCGGCCAGGCGCACGCCGGTGCCGGGCACGGCAAAGGTGCCATCGAGCACGTGCGGGGCGTCGACAAAGGTATTACGGTGCATGACACCGTAGCGGAAGAACTCAGCGTTCTCCAGGCCCGGCACCATATGGAAGACGCGCTTCTGCTCGCCAAAGGTCAAGTTGGTCTGGAAGCCCACCAGGTTATAGGCGGTCTTCTCCTTATTCTCGGCACGCAGCTGAATCGCCGCCCAGGGACGACGACCGGTTCGCGGATCGGTGAGGCCGACAGGCTTCATGGCGCCAAAGCGAATGGCGTCCTTGCCGGTGCGCGCAACTTCCTCGGCAGGCTGGCAGGCCTGGAACAGATCGCCGCCCTCAAAGTCCTTGAGCACCACGCGGTCAGCCGTGGTAAGCGCCTCGATAAAGGCCTCGTACTCCTCCTTATTGAGCGGAGCGTTGAGATAGTCGCCGCTCCCCTGCTCCTCGTAGCGCGACTGCGAGAACAGCACGTCCATATCGAGCGTGGAGGCATCGACGATCGGCGCCGCGGCATCGAAGAACGCAAGGGCGTCGCCACCGACGAGCTTCATGACCTCTTCGCTCAGCGCCGGCGAGCACAAGGGGCCGGCGGCAATGACCACGTGACCTTCGGGAATCTGCGTGACCTCGCCGTGAATGATCTCGATATTGGGACGGGCGGCAACCTCGGCCTCGACAAACTCGGAAAACTTGACGCGGTCGACCGCCAAGGCGCCACCGGCGGGAACAGCCGCGCGATGGGCGCAATCGAGCAGGACTGAACCCATGCGCTCAAGCTCGGCCTTCAGCAATCCAGCCGCGGAATCCGGACGGGTCGACTTAAACGAATTGGAACAGACGAGCTCTGCCAGGTGATCGGTATGGTGGGCCGGGGAGCTAACCTGGGGGCGCATCTCGCACAGCCTTACGGCGAACCCGCGATCTGCCAGCTGAATCGCGCACTCCGAACCCGCCAGACCGCCACCGATAACCGTCACCTGATCAAACAGCATCTGCAAACACCTTTCTAATTGACATGTTTTCCATTGTGACCGAAGGGTGTCTGAGCGTGAAGGGCAAACTTGGAGGGCGCATACCTTCCATCCATCATGCGCTCGATAAGGCCCTCGAGTTCAAGCGAACCCAAGAGTTTGAGTACGCCGACAGCATCGAGCGAGACAAGCGCCGCGATGTCGTCGACCTTGAGCGGAGAGGCGATGAGCGCATGCATCACGGTCTGCTGTGTTGGATCCAGGTCGGCAATGCCGGGAGCATCGGGGCGCGAGTAGCGCAGGGTGCCGTAGATGCGTGAGATAGCCATCTCGATAGATTCCTCGTCGATGATGCAGCAGGCACCGTTCGCAATGAGGTAATTCGTGCCACGCGACTCGGGCGATAGGATCGACCCCGGCACGACAAGAAGTTCGCGCCCCAAATCCATAGCAGCCTCGGCTGTAGAAAACGTCCCGGAAGGCATACCCGCCTCGGAAACAAAGAGGGCTTGCGACAGGGCCGCGATCACGCGATTGCGGCGCGGAAAGGCAAACTTGCGCGGGCCCATGCCCCACGGAGAGATCGACACGACCGCGCCACCCGTATCGAGCGTGCGCATAATAAGCCCCGCGCTCGAGCGCGGGTAGACCACGTCGGCGCCCGTCCCCAGCACCACGACGTGTTTGCCGCCGGCGTTGACCGCAGCCCAACCCGAGGCCTGGTCACAACCGACCGCGCCGCCCGAAACTACCGTCACTCCCGCCTCGACCGCCACCTTTGCCGCAAGCTCTGCCACGGCAAGACCATACGGCGAGGCCTTGCGCGCGCCGATGATGGAGAGCGCGGGCGTCGAAAGCACCTCGGGGTCGCCGCGCACATAGAGCGTCTGGGGTACATCAGAAAGCTCCAAAACGGTCTCGGGATACAACGCATCACCTGGATGCAGCTCGTAGGTCCCCTCGGCCATCATTGGTCCCTCCTTCCCTGGTACATCGCTGCCTCGAGCACGTGGTCCTGCGTCACTTGCTCGCTCTCGGCGACGTCGGCGATGGTACGCGCGATACGCACCAGGCGCACGATGCCGCGACCCGTGAGATGTGTGCGCTTCGACAGGCCGAGCACACACTTCTCCGCCGCATCATCGAGCTCAAAGGTCGAAACGACGCCGTCAATGGACCGTGTCTCGTCATCCTCGGCCTCGGCATCAGCATCGTCCATACGGGATTCGCGCCAAGCGCGAAAAGCGCGACCGCGCACAACGTAGTCACGTAACTCAGCTGACGACATACCCTCCGCGCCCTCGATAATCACCTGAGGGTCGGGACGGGTCACATCGATCATCATGTCGATACGGTCGGCCAAAGGACCGCGCAGTTTAGACCGATAGCGCTCGACCATCGCCGCCGAGCAGCGACACGGTACCTCACGATCGCCCAAAAAGCCGCAGGGGCAGGGATTGCTCGCAGCCAGCAGCTGAAAGCGCGACGGGAAGGTAAAAGCCCCGTCGACGCGTACGATCCTGACGTAGCCGCGTTCGATGGGCTGACGCAGCGTCTGCAGCACACCCGTGGGAAACTCAGCAAGCTCGTCCAAAAATAGCACGCCGCCATGAGCAAGGCTGATCTCACCCGGGTGCACCGGGCGCCCACCGCCGATAAGACCTGCGGTCGAAATACTGTGATGGGGACTGCGGAAGGGCCGGTGCCCCGCCAACAAGCCATCAATGTTCTCACCCAAAACCGAATGGATGCACAGCGCCTCCTGTTGATCCTCAACGGAAAGCTCGGGCAGGATGCCGGTCATACGACGCGCGAGCATCGTCTTGCCCGATCCCGGGGACCCGATCATGAGCAAGCCGAGTTCTCCTGCCGCCGCAAGCGCCATGCCGCGCTTGGCGACCTCCTGCCCCAGTACGTCGGCATAGTCGAGCTCGGGCTCAAAGGTCGCCTCGAGCACTTCAGAATCCAAGTAGTGCCGCGCGGCATCGCCCATGCCATGGGCAAGCTGAGACAAATGATCGATGAATCCACAATCCACGCCCGCAAGCGGCACATGCTGATCGGACCTGCCGGCGATAAAGGACAGCCCCATATCACGCGCCAATAGCTGAAACGCCACCTCGCCCTTGACAGGAAGCACCGTACCGTCCAAGCCAAGCTCACCAGCGATAAGACAACGATCGAGGTTGTCGCGGGGAATCTGACCATCGGCCGCCAATACCGCGATGGCGATGGGCAGATCAAAGCCGCTACCGGTCTTGCGAATATCGCCAGGCGCCAGATTGACCGTAATGCCCGAGCGCGGGATCTCGAACCCGGCGGAGCGCATCGCGCAGCGAATACGACCGCGTGACTCCATCACCTCCATGCTCGGAATGCCGAGCATCTGGATGCCCGGAACGCCACCGGCAAGCGAGACCTCGACCGTGACGTGAATCGCCTCGACGCCGCGGATGCAGGCCGCGTGAACGGCAAACGTCTCGAACGCCATCACGACACCTGCCAATCGAACGCGTTGTACTGATGCTCGATCTCGGCGATATGCCCGCCACGAATGGTGACGCCCACGGCATCGAAGCGAATCGCCTTGAGCGGATAATGCTCCATGAGGTAGCAACTTGCGATGCGGCGGTAGCGGCGTTGCTTTTGGGCGTCCACGGCCTCCTCGGGAAAGACCCGCGTGCTGCAATCCAGTGCAACTCGTCTGGTTTTGACCTCGGCCATCACCACGACATCGTCGAGCTCATCGAGCAGCACCAGATCGGCCTCGCCCTCGGTGCAACGATAACCCTGCTCCAGCAAGGTGTAGCCGCGCTCGTTAAAGTAGTCGATGGTGATCAGCTCGCCCAGCATGCCCAGCTCGCGGGGACTGAGTCCCTTGATAAAGTCGGGCGTCATCGCCCCACAGTCGAGCTCGCCGTTTTCCCAACGCTCCTTGAGTTGCTGCGTCTTGCTCTTTTTGCTTGCGGCACTCATGGGGTCTCCTTTCCCGCACACTGCATTGCCCCGATGATGAGGGCACCTTTCATGCGGGTAAGTACCGGAAGCAAACCAAAAGCTGACCAAATGCCGTCAAAAAACGGGCCGTACGCAGCAATGGTGTTGCATACGGCCCGCTACCAGCAGGTTTATAAAACCCCTGAGGTCCCTGTCTCCACAATTGACCTAGAAAAGGCGCTCAGTCTGCAGAAAGTTTCCGCAAAAGCTCACGCGGTGCAGTGGACAAAGTCCATGTTTGCGAATGGCCTCGATATGCTCGGGGCTTGCATAGCCCTTCGACTCGGCCAGATGGTACTCGGGATACTCGGCGTCGTACTCGACCATCATCTCGTCACGCGTGACCTTGGCCATGATGGACGCCGCGGCGATGCAGGCGATTTTGGCATCGCCCTTCACCACATCGCGCTCGTTAGGAACGGCGCCCAAGGGGTTGCCATCCATGAGGACGCAGTCGGGTTCAAGTCCCGTATCGGCCACGGCGCCCGCAACGGCAGTACGGATAGCACGGGCCATGCCCATCTCATCGATATCCTTCGGCGCGATATGGCAAAAGCCGATGGCAGTCGCCACCTCGGCTATCTTCACCGAGAGCAACTCGCGGCGCGCGGGCGTGAGCTTTTTGGAATCGTTGATACCCCAGACGCGCGGCTCCATAGGAAGACAGACGGCGCATACCGTCAAAGGGCCGGCCACCGATCCGCGACCTACCTCGTCGACACCAACGACCACCCCATCGCCGCCAAGCTCATGCATAAGTTCGTACATGTCATTGACGCGCTCGCGCTCGGCAAGTTCCTTGGCATGGCGCTTAAGAGCACGCTCGCAAGCCTTGATCACCTGCTGGCGCGGGTCCTCGCGATAATGCTCCACGAGGGCGGGGATCTCCTCAAACGTAGCGCTCGCCAACTCACCGGCAACCTGCGATGCCGAAACCGAGCTCGTCATATTGGCCATACCAGGCCCTCCTTGCATGCAAATCAGATAAAAAGAAGGGCCACCCGAAGGTGACCCTTGTGTCCAAACGAGTGGACAGACGCTGCGATCTTCTTAGCGCTTCTCGGGGATGCGAGCAGCCTTGCCCACCTTGTCGCGGAGGTAGTACAGCTTGGCGCGACGGACGCGACCATGACGAACGACCTCGAGCTTGGCGATCTTGGGGCTGTGAAGCGGGAAGGTACGCTCAACACCGACACCGAAGGACATCTTGCGGACGGTGAAGGTCTCGCGGGCACCGGCGCCGGCCATGCGGATGACGTCGCCCTGGAAGACCTGAATGCGCTCGCGGTCGCCTTCCTTAATGCGGTAGTGAACCTTGACGTTGTCGGCGACGCGAACCTGAGGAATGTCCTCGCGGATCTGCTGACGCTCGATTGCGCGGATGTAATCCATGTGCAATTCCTTACTCTTCTAGAGGTGCCGTACCACCTTGGCCGGCACGTAGTTGAACAAACGTATTCGAGTATACACGCGCGGGTTTCTGCTGCAAGAACAATTTTTTACGCAGACAAAAAGACAAAACCCGCACATGATAACCGCCCGTCTCACGAATGAGACGGGCGGCATGAAGGGAGACTACGCTAGGCGTCTAAACGCTAAACGCTAGGCGGAACGCTTGGCCTCGAGCTTGGCCTGAGCGGCAGCCAGGCGCGCGAGGGGCACACGATAGGGCGAGCAGGAAACGTAGTCCACGTCGGCCACGTTAAACAGGCCCTTGATGGACTTGGGGTCGCCGCCGTGCTCGCCGCACACGCCAAAGTGCATGTCGGGATTGGTGGCGCGGCCCTTCTCGACGGCCAAGCGCACGAGCTCCAGCACTGCCGCATCGATGGTCTCGAAGGGGTTGTCTTTCAGGATCTTTTTATGCATGTACAGCGGGATGAACTTGGCCTCGGCGTCATCGCGCGAGAAGCCAAAGGTCGTCTGGGTGAGGTCGTTGGTGCCAAAGCAGAAGAAGTCGGCATGATGGGCGATCTCGTCAGCGACCATGCAGGCACGCGGCAGCTCGAGCATCGTGCCCACGGGAATATTGAGCTCGACGCCTTCCTCGGCGGAAACCTCGGCGATCACGCGCTCGATAACCTCGCGGGTCTGGACATGCTCGGCCGTGATGGAAACGAGCGGAACCATGATCTCGGGGCGCGGGTCGACACCCTCCTTGATAAGGCGGGCAGCGGCCGTGGCGACGGCGCGAACCTGCATGAGCGGCAGATCGCCAAAGACGACGGACAGGCGCACGCCGCGCAAGCCCAGCATGGGGTTGGACTCGACCATGCCGTCAATGCGACGCAGGCGGGCGCGCAGGGCAGTGAGCTCCTCCTCGGGAGCGCCGGCGGCCTCCTTCTTGGTGATGGCGACCTCGAGCTCGCGAGGATTATCCAGGAACTCATGAAGCGGCGGATCGAGCAGGCGGACGACCACATCGCGACCGGACATGGTCTTGAACATCGCCAGGAAGTCCTCGGTCTGAACCTTGAGCAAGTCGGCCAGGGCCTGCTGCTTCACGGCCTCATCGTCAGACAGGATAAAGCTCTGGATGATGTTCTTGCGATCGCCCAGGAACATGTGCTCGGTGCGGCACAGACCGATGGCCTCGGCGCCAAACTCGAGCGCGAGCTCGGCATCCTCGGGGTTGTCGGCGTTGACGCGCACGTGGTTGGCGTGACCGTCGGTCTCGTCCAAACGGATCTCATCGGCCCAAGACAGGATGGTGTCCAGGTCGCCGGTGAGCTCTGCAGAGACCAGGTCGACCGCGCCGTCGACGACGATACCCTGGGTGCCGTCGATGGAGATGACATCGCCCTCGCGCAGCACGCGGTCGCTGCCCTCGATGCGCACGACCTTCTCTGCCGCGTCAATGTGGAAGCGCTCAACGCCGCAAACGCAGGGCGTACCCATGCCGCGGGCGATAACGGCGGCATGGCTCGTCTTGCCACCGTGGCTGGTCAGGATGCCCTCGGCGGCGACCATGCCCTTCAGGTCGTCGGGGTTGGTCTCCCAGCGGACCAGAATGACCTTGTGGCCCTCGTTGGCGCGCGCGACGGCGTCATCACTCGAGAACACGACCTCGCCCACGGCGGCACCGGGGCTGGCGTTAAGGCCGCTGGCCAGGGCCTCGTACTTCTTGGAGGAGTCGAACTGCGGGTGCAGGAGCTGATCGAGCTGCGCGGGATCGATGCGGCTCACGGCCTCCTCGCGGGTGATCAGGCCCTCCTCGACCATCTCGATAGCGATGCGCAGCGCGGCGGTAGCGGTGCGCTTGCCCACGCGGGTCTGAAGCATCCAAAGTTTACCCTGCTCGATGGTGAATTCGATATCGCACATATCGCGGTAATGATCCTCGAGCGTCAGGAACACGCGCTCGAGCTCCTCACCAGCGGACTCGAGGCCCGGGGTGGTCTTGAGGTCGGCGATGGGCTCAGTGTTGCGGATGCCGGCGACGACGTCCTCGCCCTGGGCATTCACCAAAAAGTCGCCATAGAACTCCTTGGTGCCGTCGGCCGGGTTGCGCGTAAAGGCGACGCCGGTCGCAGAGGTCTCGCCCTTGTTGCCAAAGGCCATGGCCTGGACGTTGACGGCGGTACCGAGCTCGTCAGAGATGCCGTGCTGTTTGCGGTAAATGCAGGCACGCTCGTTCATCCAGCTGCCAAAGACGGCCTGGATGGCAAGGCGCAACTGGAGCTCCGGATCATGCGGGAAGACGGGCTTGCCGTCGGCAACCTCAAGCTCGGGATACAGGGTCGCCTCGACGTTCTCGGAGAAGATGCCCTTAAAGGTCTCGACGAGCTCCTGCAGGTCCTCGGCCGAAAGCTCGGAATCGACACGAACGCCGGCGACCAGGCGGGCCTGGGTCAGAGCGTTCTCGAATAGGTCGGCGTCGACGCCCATGACGACGTTGGAGAACATCTGGATAAAGCGACGGTAGCTGTCCCAGGCAAAGCGCGGGTTCTGCGTCTGCGCAATAAGGCCCTGGACGGAATCGTCGTTGAGGCCCAGGTTGAGGACCGTGTCCATCATGCCGGGCATGGAGAACGGAGCGCCCGAGCGAACCGACACGAGCAGCGGATCGGAGGCATCGCCGAGTTTCTTGCCGCAACGGGCCTCGAGGTCCGCCTCGGCGGCAACGATCTCATCGAGTGCGCCTTCGGGCCAGACGTTGCCGGCACCGGAGTACTCGACACAGGTCTGGCAGGTAATGGTAAAGCCACCGGGAACCGGCAGACCGATGCGGCTCATCTCGGCAAGGTTTGCGCCTTTGCCGCCAAGCACGAAGTTCATGGATTTGTCGCCCTCAGTGACACAGGTGCCCTGGGCGTCGGTTCCAAAACGGTAAACCCTCTTGCAATCGCTCACGATACTTCCCCTTCCATGCGCTTACGCGCACGACCGTGGTAACGAATCGACCCGCCGGATGCGGGCCGTGAGGGAACTATACGGCGGGTTTTGGACAGGCTTGAGCAGAGGGTGCGCGGTTTGGTAAACGTGCTAAAACCGGCGGTAAACGGTAGGTAAAGGTGGTTACCTTATGAAGATACCACTACAAGGAAAATGCAGGTCGGATGCGATGTTTTTGCTAAATCGCTTTACCATTTATCAGCATTAATTCCAAGTATTCTCTTTGGTTAGCTAAAAGAGCCCCGTCCCAAATTAGCTACCCAAACAACCTTGTCCCAAGTGAGCTACTTTTGTTGAGCGCGGCGGGCGGCACGGCGGGCTCTGGCTTCCTGGATCTCCTCGAGGTGGGCAATGATCTCGGCAGCGCTTTCCTCGATGGCTTTGCCGTCGGTGCGCACCACAAAGCAGCCCAGGCGCTTCATGAGGGCACGGGCATCCTCAAGCTCGCTGCGCACGCACTCAGGCTCGGCATAGGAGCCTGCGACGGCGCGGGCGTAGTCGTCGCCCAAGCGGCTATCGCGAATCTCGGAAATCACATCGACGGTCGAAATCAAGCCGAACAGGCGCATCGGGTCAACCTCGTAAATCGACTTGGGCGGCTCCATGCCATGCGCCAACGGAACATTGGCGACCTTGTAGCCCTGATAGGCTAAATACATCGACAGCGGCGTCTTGGATGTACGCGACACACCCAGCAGCACGATATCGGCACCCGACAGATCGTCGCAACCGCGCCCGTCATCGTGCTCAACGAAATACTCCATGGCCTCGATACGATGGAAATACCGATCGTCGGTCTTGTGAATCACGCCCGCAACGCCTTTGGGCGGCACACCGATGAGCGACGACAATACGGCGAGCGTCGGACCGATCAGGTCGACCGAGCGAATGTGCAGCATGCCCAAATAATCGAGCACGCGGGCGCGAAGCGCCGGATCGACGATGGTGTGGAACACGGCGATATCGCGATGGTCGGCATCGACGCGCGGCCCCACAAATGACTTGACCTGCTCCACGGAGGTCACCTTAGGCAGGCGCAAAACGCGAAAAGCCCCTACATCAAATTGCCCGGACGCCGCAAGCACCACCTCACAAGCGGTATCGCCGAGCGAGTCGGAGATAACGATAACGGTGGGACGAGCGGTGACCGGGCAATCCATGCGGGGCTCCTTTTGCGCTTATGCGCAGGCTGGCTTACTTTTTGCGGGCAAGCTCACCGATGTTGGCAATGCCGGAGAAAACGGCCTCGAAGCGGTTGAGCAGCTTAAGGCGATTATCGCGAAGCTGCTCGTCTTTGTCCATGACCATGACCTCATCGAAGAAACGGTCGATGGGCGCGCGCAGGGCGGCGAGGGCGGCAAATGCGGCCGGGTAGTCCTCGACAGCAAGGGCGGCATCGACAGCGGTCTGAGCGGCCTCGGAGGCGTCGGCGAGCGCGAGCTCGACCTCGCCCATCAGGCTGCGGTCATACTCCGCACCAAGCTCAGGCTTGGAGATATGCGCGGCGCGGGCATAGGCGGTCGCCAGGTTGTCGAACGTCTCAGCGTCGTTCTTGCGGGCCTCGTCGAGGGCGGCGCAGCGGGCGAAGAAGACGGACGGGGCGATAATGTGCACCGCGGAGACGGCGGCAACGGTATCGGCCGGGATCTTTTCGTCGCGGGCCATGCTCACCAGGCGGCCATGGAAGAAGTCACGAACCTGCTGGGCGACCTCGGCGGCGTCGAACTCAATGCCCTGCTCGCTATAGAGCTCGAGCGCAAAGTCGATGAGCGACGTGGGATCGATCGGCAGACGGTCGCGCAGGATGTTGATGATACCGATAGCGGCACGACGCAGCGCGTAGGGATCGGAGGAGCCAGTCGGGGGCTCGCCGATGGCAAAGATACCGGCGATGGTATCAAGCTTGTCGGCGCAGGCCACGATGCAGCCAGCGGTGCCCTCGGGCAGCTCGTCACCGGCAAAACGGGGACGATAGTGATCGCGAATGGCGTGGGCGACCTCGTCGTTCTCCCCCATCGCGGTGGCGTAGTAACCGCCCATCACGCCCTGCTGACTCGTGAATTCGACGACGGCGTTGGATACCAGGTCGGCCTTGCACAGGTGCGCGGCACGAGCAGCGTCGGCGGCAAGATGGGCGCCCAAATGAGCCTCGCGGGCAATAGCGAGCGCGAGCTGCTCAATACGCTCGGACTTGGCGAGCACGCTGCCGAGCTTCTCCTGGAAGGCAACCTTGGACAGACGCTCACGGAACTCGTCGAGGGAGATCTTCAGGTCCTCCTCGTAGAAGAACTTAGCGTCGTCCAGACGGGCGCGCACGACGCGCTCGTTACCGTCGATCACGCGCTCGGCATTCTCGGGCTTGCTGTTGGAGACGACCACGAACTCACGCGTCAGCTTGCCCTCGCCGTCATAGATCGGGAAGTAGCGCTGGTTGGTGAGCATGGACTCGCAGATGATCTCGTGCGGGACCTTGAGGAACTCCTCATCGAAGGTACCGACGAGCACCGTCGGCCACTCGCAGAGGTTGATAACCTCCTCAAAGACCTTCTTGGGCGTATCGACATGGCAGCCGGGACGGGCAGCCTCGACCTCGGCGATACCGGCTAGAATCGCCTCGCGACGGCGCTCGGCAGAAAGCACGCCGGCGTCCTCGAGCACCTGCTCGTAGGCGGCGGGGCTAGCGACAACGTGGTCACCGGGGCCAAGCACGCGATGGCCGCGCGTAGTGTTGCCGCTCGTCACGTCGGCAAACGACACGGGCACAACATCCTCGCCCAGAAGGCAGCAGATCCAGCGGACCGGGCGCACGAAGGTGGCGTGCTCGTGGCCCCAGCGCTGACTACGGTAGTTGGGCCACTGCAGGCCGGCGATGGTCTTCTCGCACAGGGCCGTCAGGATCGGAGTAGCCGGAGCGGAAGGAATGTTCTTCTCGGCAAAGACGTACTCACGGCCGTCGGTGTCCTCGCGACGGACCAGATCCTCGGCAGCCACACCGCACTTGCGGGCGAAGCCCTGGGCGGCCTTGGTGGCGTTACCGTCAGCGTCGAAGGCGATGTTGGCCGCAGGGCCACGCTTGACCTCGTGAACCTCATCGGTCGCAGTGGCGACGTTGGCCACGAGCGCAGCCAGACGACGCGGACTCGAGATCACGCGGACCTCGCCATGGGCCAGACCGGCCTCGTCGAGGCCCTTGGCGATCATGGTGCCAAGCTGCTTGACAGCATTGTTCAGCGGTGCGGAGGGCATTTCCTCCGTACCGATCTCAAACAGGAAATCCTTAGCGTCTGCCATGGCTTACGCCACCTCGCCTTCCTGGTCGGCATTCTCGTTGACTCCGGCGACCTCGGCCATATAGGCCTCGCAGCACGCCTTGGCGACGGCGCGGACGCGCAGGATGTAGTTGGCACGCTCGACCGCGGACAGGGCGCCGCGGGCATCGAGCAGGTTGAAAGCGTGGCTGCACTTCATGACACAGTCATACGCTGGCAGCGGCAGCTTGCGCTCCAGGCAGGAATGGCACTCGGCCTCGTAGTCGTCAAACTTCTGACGCATCATCTCGACGTTGGCGACCTCAAAGTTATAAGCACTGAACTCGCGCTCGTTCTCGAGGAACACGTCGCCATAGGTCATGGGCGTACCGTCGGGCAGGTAGCTCCACACCAGGTCGTAAACGGAGTTGACGCCCTGGGCATACATGGCGATACGCTCCAGGCCATAGGTGATCTCGACGGGCACGGGGTCGACCTCGATGCCGCCCACCTGCTGGAAGTACGTAAACTGCGTGACCTCCATGCCGTTGAGCCAAACCTCCCAGCCAAGGCCCCAGGCGCCCAGGGTTGGGCTCTCCCAGTCATCCTCGACAAAGCGGACGTCATGGTCGTTGGGGTCCAGGCCAATGGCGGCCAGCGAACCCAGGTAGAGCTCCTGGGCGTTGACCGGCGAGGGCTTGATGAGCACCTGGAACTGATAGTAGTGCTGCAGGCGGTTAGGGTTCTCGCCGTAGCGGCCGTCGGCGGGACGGCGGCAGGGCTGCGCATAGCAGGTGCGCCACTCGGCGGGACCGAGCGAGCGCAGCGTGGTCGCGGTATGGAAGGTACCGGCACCGACCTCGGAGTCATAGGGCTGCATAATGACGCAGCCCTGCTCGCCCCAGTACTGCTGGAGGCGCAGGATGATGTCTTGGAAGGAAAGCGATGAAGCGTTCATGCCTCTAATATCCCCTCGTCGAAACGATTACACGGTTAGGTACTGTACTATAGCGGTTTTTAGTCGATAGCGCCGATGCGGTTGAGCGGCCAGTAGCGCACAAGCGCCACAGCGATCAAATCAGAGCGATCGACGGGACCAAAGTAGCGCGAGTCGGCAGAGTTTTCGCGGTTGTCGCCCATCACCCACAAGCACCCGTCGGGAACGGTGTAGGGATAACTCACCTGGGCGCCAGGCGCTTGGACCGAAAGCGGCCAGCTCATGCCGGTCGTATAGTCCTCATCGAGCGCCTGGCCGTCAACGACCACGCGACCGTCCTGCAAATCGACCGTCTGGCCGGCCGTGGCGATAACGCGCTTGACAAGAACATCGTGCTCGGAGGTGCCATCGGGGTTGTGAAACACCACGATATCGCCCTGCTTGACGGGCTGGCCGAGCTCAAGGCTCACCTTTTGCGCCAAGATCTGGTCGCCAATCTCGATCGTGGACTCCATGGAGCCGGTGGGCACCACAAAGGGCTCGACCACAAAGGTGCGGATCAGGAAGGTGGCCACGAGCGCGATTGCGATGACCGCGATCCACTCAAAGGCGCCCCTCAACGCGGAATGCTGCGATGGAACCATTCTCACTCCTCGCTCTGCGAATACGAAGCGTCCAGAATCTCCTGCGCGTATGCGCGCTCCTGGGGCGTAAGCCGCGCCGTCTCGATCAGATCGGGACGCCAACGACAAGTGCGCTCGATGGCATTCTTGCGGCGCCAGGCATCGACCTTAGCGTGATCTCCGCTCACGAGCACCGGAGGCACACCCTGGCCATTGAACTCAGCGGGGCGGGTGTACTGCGCATACTCGAGCAGGCCTCCGTCCTCGGCGGTCGAGAACGACTCGTCGACGTTGCTCATCTCGTCGCCCAGGGCGCCGGGAATCAGGCGTACGACGGCATCGGCAACGACCATAGCGGGAAGCTCGCCGCCCGTGAGCACGTAATCGCCGATCGACAGGCGCTCGTCGGCATACGCATAGGCACGCTCGTCGACACCTTCGTAACGGCTGCACACAAACAGCAGGCGCTCGCTTTTGAGCAGGCGCTCGGCCACATGCTGCGTAAAAGGCTCGCCGCACGGGGTGAAGAACACCACCGTCGGCTTGGGGCCCTCCGCGCTAATGGCCTCGATGGCCTCGGCGATAGGCTCGACCTTCATGAGCATGCCCTGCCCGCCGCCGTACGGCTCGTCATCGACGGTACGATGGCGGTCGTGCGTCCAGTCGCGCAGGTTATACGCCTTAAAATCAAAAAGGCCGGCCTTGCGGGCGCGGCCCAAAATCGATGTGGACATGACGGGCTCAAACATCTCGGGAAAGACCGAAAGGGTCTCAATCAGCATGTTGTCCTCCCTACTTGTCCATATCGATCAAGCCATCCATCACGTGGACGGAAATTGTTCCTGCATCGGGAAGATCGAGCACGACCCGCTCGATCACGGGAATCAGTACCTCGCCGTACCGATCGCCTTCGACAACCCAAACATCGTTGGCAGGCGTCGACATGATCTCGACAATCGTGCCGAGCGAACCGAAGCGCTCGTCGACCACCTCGCGACCCATCAGGTCGGTATAGGCGGCGTCGAGCGAATCGAGCTCAAAGTCGTCACGATTTGCCAGCACATAGCATCCCGTGATGCCCTCGGCGGCCGTCAAGTCGTCAATGCCCTCAAACGAGACCAGATCGCCATCGCCCGTATCGGTGACGGACACGACCGTGCAAAAGCGGTCGCGCTTGAGCGCCGGCGGCGTCAGGGCGACGCGCATACCCGGCTCTAATACAGAAGGAAGCCCCCGCAGCGGCTGCGCGAGGACCTCCCCCTTCCTTCCGTGCGGCTTGACCACACGGGCGATGTTTTTGTACTGGGACCTCAAGGTCCTAGCCCAGAACCTCTACCTCGACAGCAGTGTCGAGGCGAGCGGCCAGTGCACGGGCGAGCGTGCGAATGGCCTTGATGGTACGGCCACGACGGCCGATGACCTTAGCGACGTCATCCTCGGCGACAGAAACCTCAATCGTAGAGGCGTCATCACCATCAATGACCTCAAGGCTCACGGAATCCGGGTCGTCGACGATCTGAACAACGAGATATTCGACGAGATCGGCGATGCGATCTGAGAGCATTGCCTCACCCTCGAGCTGTGCAGCGTCAACCTCAGGCACGATTTACTCCTCGGCGCCCTCAGCGGCCTCAGCGGCAGCCTTAGCGGCCTCGGCCTCTTTGGCGAGCTGCTTCTTGGACTTCTTGACGACGGTCTCGGTCTTCTCGCCCTCGTTGGCGGCCTTGACCAGAGCGGCGACGGCGTCGGTGAGCTGAGCGCCCTTGGACTGCCAGTCGGCGATCTTCTCGAGGTCGAGGTTGATGGTCTTGGGGGCGGTCATCGGGTTGTAGCGGCCAACCTCCTCGATGATACGACCGTCACGCGGGGCGCGGGAATCGGCGACGACGACACGGTAGTACGGACGCTTCTTAGCGCCGTGACGAGCAAGGCGAATCTTGACTGCCAAAGGAAACTCCTCCAACCAAGCAGCTTTAGGCTGCAACTACAAACAAACAGTTGAACATAATACGCCATCGACGCGGGCAGGTGAAGTCCGTGAGACCAACTTCTTCGGTGTAGTCGAGGGCAAATCCATATCTTAGACAAGAATTCGGGATTTGCAAGCACATACACGCACCCCACATGAGCTGCGCGGTATACTCATGACATGGAAAGACGCGAACATACATACGGTTATGAGGATGCCATGAGCGTCACGCCGCCTCCCTGGACGGGTCCGGCGGTGGGCCTCATGGACCTCGATGCGTTTTTTGCGAGCGTGGAGATGCTCGATCATCCCGAATGGCGCGGAAAGCCACTCATCGTGGGCGGAGACGCCGATTCGCGTGGCGTCGTGTCCACGTGTTCGTATGAGGCGCGCCGCTTTGGCGTGCACTCTGCCATGGCCTCGGCCGAGGCGCGGCGCTTGTGCCCGCAAGCCATTTGGACGCACGGGCACTTTGATCGCTACCGCGAGGTGAGCGCGCAGGTCATGGCGATTCTTGCCGAGGAGACGCCGCGCGTTGAGCGCGTATCCATCGACGAAGCCTTTATCGATATCACACCGGGTCGCTTTGCGCCCGAGGACCCACTGCTGGTTGCACGGCGTATAAGCGACCGTGTGGCAGCGCTGGGAGTGACGTGCTCCATTGGCGTGGGCTGCAACAAGACGGTCGCAAAGATCGCAAGCGAGCGGGATAAGCCGTTTGGGCTGACCATCGTGCGCCCCGGAACCGAGCAGCGCTTTTTGGCCGCGCTGCCGGTATCTGCCATGAGCGGCATCGGGCGCTCGGCCGAGGAGCGACTGCGCCGTATGCGCATCTACACGCTCGGCGAGCTGTCACGCGCGCCGGAATCCACCTTGGCCTCTATTTTTGGCGTCAACGGCGAACGTATGCGTCAGCGTGCGCTGGGACTTGAAATCTCCGAAGTCACGAGTCTCGATGAAGAGCGCGAGGTCAAGTCGGTCAGCAATGAACGCACCTTTGCTAAAGATTTGACTGAGCGTGGGGATATTGAGGCGGCGATTGCGCTGCTGGGCGAGTCAGTGGGACGCCGCCTGCGCCGTCAGGGACTAACGGGCGCCACGGTGACGCTCAAGCTCAAGTATTCGTATGGAAACGGTCGCTCGGCACAGCGCCGGCTGCCTCATCCGACCGACGATGAGAACATCTTCGTGGCGGTTGCACTCGAACTGCTCGACAACATCTGGCAGGAAGGAATGCACGTGCGCTTAGCAGGCATCGGCATGAGCGACTTCGACCACCAAGGCGGCATCCAAACCGACCTGTTCTGCGAGATCGATGACCGCGGAGCCCAATCCAGCGACCGCCGCGACCTCTCCGTCGCCATCGATGCCGTCCGAGACAAGTTCGGCGACACCGCGCTATCCTTCGGCCGCCAATCCCGCTTCAACGATTAACCGCCTTTGGTCAAAAAGAAAGCTGGGCAGGTACGGAAAACCGCAACTGCCCGGCAAAATGCGCGAGGCTAACTAAAAGCCCCGTATCAAATGAGCCACTAGAGGAGGTCGAGGGGGAGCTGGGGGGCGTCACCCCAGAGCTTTTCTAGACGGTAGAAGTCGCGGGCTTCGGGAGTGAAGACGTGAACGACGACCGAGCCGTAGTCCATGAGCATCCAGGTCTTCTGCTCGCGGCCCTCGATGGAGAACGGATGCTCGCCGCAAGCCGCGGCGACCTTCTCCTCGATCTCGTCGACGATAGAATCGACCTGGCGGTTGTTGGTACCGGTGGCAAGCACAAAGTAGTCGCACACGTCGGAAAGCTCGGTCAGGTCGAGCACCTGCACGTCCTCGCCCTTCTTGTCGTAGGCGGCCTGCGCGGCGGCGCGGGCGACATCCTCGGCGGCGACACCGCTCGCGGACAGCGAGGCGGCGGTGCGGTCGGACGTGGCAACGAAACTCTTGTGCTCCACACCTTCAAGAATCTGCTCGTCAGTCATGGTCTCATCGGCCATGGAATACCTCTTTCTAGACACACCCGAGCTAGCGCAGCTGGGCGTAATGGTTGTAAATCGTAATAGCCGTGGGATAAAGATAGCGCCCGGACTGGATCACATAGACCAGACCCTGCGCAAAACAGGAGAAGAACAACTCGTCGAGCGAGGACTTCCCCACCATCTTGCGCAGCGCATGGGCATAGTCGCCGTGGCGGTTGGGCTCGATGGCATCTGCCACAAAGACCACCATATCGAGCGGCGTCATGTCGCAAGCACCCACGGTGTGACGGTCGACAGCCTGAAAGACTGCCGGCGACAGCTCGGGAAAAAGCTGCGGAAGCTCATAGGCGGCAACAGGGCCATGCAAAAGCGGCGTCGCGGCGGAAGGAGAGCCGGCAACCTTGATGCCATAGTGAAGCGCGCGGGCCACGAGCTCGTCATCGGAAAGCACCTTGTCCCAGTCGTGAATTAAGCCGGCGGCAGCCGCATCAAAGCGGTCAACGCCGTAGACCTCGGCCAGATGAAGTGCGGTCTCGGCAACACCCAGCGAATGCACATAGCGCTTGCGCTTATCTTTCATGCGAACATCGAGCAGCTCTTGAATGCGCTTGAGCAGCGCGCGCTCATCGCCCTCAAACTGATCCTCTACCGACAACGTAGCCCCCATCACTCAAAATCTTCTTGGCCCAAATCGGCATATAGCCTGCGCTTGCGAATGTAGCCGAGCACGGACTCGCTCGTAAGATAGCGCACGCTCATGCCGCGGGCAACTCGCTTACGAATGTTCGTCGAGCTGATCGCCAGCGCCGGAATCTGAATATAGCGCACGTCGAACGGCAGCCCCGACTCTTTGATTCGGGCACGCGCCGTATCGATATCAAAGCCCGGTCGCGTCGCCGCAATAAAGGTAGCAAGCTCAGCAATTCGCTCGGCATCATGCCAGGTCACAATATCAATAATCGCGTCGGCGCCCGTAATAAAGTAGAGCTTTACCTGCGGCGGATAAAAGTCGCGAAGGGCATGAAGCGTATCGGCCGTATAGGTTACGCCCGGACGGTCAATCTCGAACCGGCTCGCCAAAAAAGCCGGATTCGCGGCGGTGGCGAGAACCGTCATGGCATAACGGTCCTCAGCAGGCGTCACCGGTTTGTCGAGTTTAAAGGCAGGAGAGCCGGCCGGCATAAAGAGCACAGCGTCCAAGTCGAGCGACTCGCGCGCCTGCTCGGCAGTCACCAAGTGCCCGTAATGAATCGGGTCGAAGGTGCCGCCCATAATGCCAAGCCGAAACTCTTTGCCCTCTTTTATGGGCAGCTCGGGCAAACCGATTCCACCGCGCAGCGACATGGCTTACTCGCCCTCCGAGGTCTCGGCATCGTCCGCGGCATCCGCCGCATCGACAACCTCGACGCCCTCATCCGGAGCATCGGTCACGTCAAGGGCCTCAACGGCAACGTCCTCGCCAGCGTCCTCGAGCTCCTCGTACTCCGAGAAGTCCTCGGCGCCCTCAAAGTCAAAGGCGCGCTGGCAAATGCGGACCTCGTCGCCCGCACGGCAGCCGGCCTTCTCGAGCGCGTCGTCAACACCCATGCGCGCAAACTTGTGCTGCAGGTAGATGACGGCTTCCTCGTTTTCCCAGTCGGTCTGGATAACCATGCGCTCGATGGCGCGACCGACCACGCGGAAGGCACCGGGCTCTTCCTGAACAATGCGGAAACGCTTCTCGCGCTGCAGGCGACGGCGCTCCCACTCCTCGTCGCGAAGATCGACCGGCTCATCGGAGACCGCCAGCTCGGCGCGCAGCTTAGCCACCTGCTCGCCCACGGCAAGCATCAGCGTGTTGAGGCCGGCGCCCGTCACGGCGGACACGGCAAAGAACATATGTCCATCGTCGAGCGCGGCGCGCTTAAGGTCGGCAATCTTGTCGGCCGTGCCCGGCGCATCGCACTTGTTGGCGACGACGATCTGCGGACGCTCCGAAAGCTCGGCGCCATACTGCTCGAGCTCACGGTTGATGATGCGGTAATCCTCAACCGGGTCGCGATCCTCAAAACCGCCCGTCATGTCGACGACATGCATGATGAGCGCCGTACGCTCGATGTGGCGCAGGAACTGGTGGCCCAAGCCCTTGCCCTCGCTCGCGCCCTCGATGAGGCCGGGGACGTCGGCAACGACATAGGAGTACTCGCCGGCACGCACCATACCCAGGTTGGGCACGAGCGTGGTAAACGGATAGTCGGCGATCTTGGGTCGGGCGGCACTCATGCGCGCGATAAGCGAGGACTTGCCCACCGAGGGGAAGCCCACGAGCGCGGCATCAGCCATGAGCTTCATCTCGAGCTCAATCCAGTGCTCCTCGGCCGGCTCGCCCAGCTGGGCGAATGCGGGCGCGCGGCGCACCGACGTCACAAAGTGCGTATTGCCCAGACCGCCAGCACCGCCGGGCGCCACAACGACGCGCTCGCCATCATGCACCAAGTCGGCAATCTCGAACATCGGGGTCTGCGTCTCGGGGTCGAGCTCGCGCACCACGGTACCCATGGGAACCTTGAGAATAAGGTCCTCGCCGCTCTTACCGTTACGACGGGCACCCTGCCCGTGCGTGCCGCGCTCGGCGCGGAAGTGATGCTTAAAGCGGTAATCGATCAGCGAAGACAGCTGAGCATCGGCCTGGATGACGACATTGCCGCCACGACCGCCGTCGCCGCCATCGGGGCCGCCCTTGGGGACAAATGCCTCGCGCCTAAACGACATGCATCCGGCTCCGCCATCGCCGCCGCACACGTTAATGCGGCTGATATCGGTGAACTGTGACAACAGAATCGCCTCCTACAAAAAGAGGGAGACCCTTGAATCCTAAAACTCAAGTGCCTCCCACATATGTGCTCTATGAAGGGTGAATTACGCGTTCGCGAGCGGGCGTACGCTGACCCTGTGCTTGATACCCTTGTGGAACTCAACGGTACCGTCGACCAGCGCGAACAGCGTGTCGTCCTTGCCACGGCCAACGTTCTCACCCGGGTGGATGTGCGTGCCGTGCTGACGGACGAGAATCGTGCCCGTGGTTACCGTCTGGCCGGCATAGCGCTTCGTGCCAAGGCGCTGACCGCGGGAGTCACGGCCATTACGGGAGGAACCGAGTCCTTTTTTGTGTGCCATTGTGTATACCTACTCTTTCGTTACGAGTGTAATCTACTCGGCGACGGGAGCCTCGGCAACAGCCTCGGCCTCTGCCTTGACAGCCTTCTTGGCGCGGGACGTAGCCTGGACCTTCACGATCTTCAGCTTGGTGAGCTGCTGACGGTGACCCTTCAGACGACGATAGCGCTTACGCTTGTGGAACTTGAAGACCAGCTGCTTCTCGCCCTTGAACTGCTCAACGATCTGAGCGGTAACCTTGGCCTTGGCCAGCTTGTCGGGATCGGTGACGATCTTTTTACCATCGTTGAGGAAGATGACCGGCAGGGTGACCTTGTCGCCCTCATTGCCCTCGATCTTCTCGACGGTGATGACATCGTCGGTGGCGACCTTGTACTGCTTGCCGCCCGTGTTAACGATTGCGTACATGTTTACTTGCCCTTCATGCATCAGTTAGTGCAACAGCCGAATATAGTAGCAGGCGAAAATACCCCCGTCAACGAGTATGTGGAGCAAATCCACAAGTTCGCACAGGTATGGGGCTGACGAGTCGGCCCTCGTCGTCCTCGCATGCTTGATTCTGACGCTCGACATCGTAGGAGCAGATGGTCACGAGGTCTTGCATACCAGTGGAAACAATAGGTGCATCCACGCCCGGGGTCAAGCCCTGCAACAAAACATCAGCAGCGGAAAGCAAAATTTCCGGACGCATGGAGCCCTCGTTGTCGGCATGGGTGTCGAGCATGAGCACCAAATGGTCAGGGCGCTCCCCCGCCGTGAGCTCATAGCCCACGAGCGTGTGATCCAAATCCAAGCGCTTGCTCTTTTTGCCGCGCGCGTAGTCGATGCCATGGTCCGCGCGCAGCGTGTCGATCGCACGACGCACCTCGTCGGCGCTTACGGGCGCCTCGGGATCCAAGTGCAGGTCGATGCGATACGACAGACGCGTGAGCTGCGCCGTCAACGCCGGCGTGCGCACGTCGATGTACGCCGCCTCGATGGGCGCCAGATCGGCCGGAGACGCCGCAGCCAGGCGCCCAAACGCCTCGTCGAGCGCCACGAACTCGGTCATAAACAGGTCATACCACTCGCAGGTCGACGACGTACCCACCGGTAGCGCCGAAGAGAAGCCCACGCGCATGTGCGGAGAGAAGCCCTGTGTGACGGCATAGGGAAGTCCCGCGCGGCGCACGATGCGCTCAATGGTATGGATTACTTCGAGATGGCCCAGGTACTTAAGGCGATCGCGCTTGCCATAGCGAACACGAAGTCTAAAGAGCGTGGGGTTGTCGGTCAGGCGCTCACTCATGCGCGATCACCCATCAATACATTCTTGGCGTGAAGCGTGGGGCAGATTCCGCAGCCGGTGCACGACGTGCGGGTGCAGTCGGGAGTCGTGACGCCCTCGAGCGAGCGACGGTACTCGCGCTCGAGGAAGCCGCGCGTGCAGCCGGGGCTCACATGCTCCCACGGTAGGCGCCAGTCCAACTCGTAGGGCAGGTGCACGAGCTCATTGAGGTCGATGCCGTTTTTGGCAGCAGCCTCCTTCCAGTTATCGAGCGAGAAATGCTCTACCCAAGCGTCAAAGCGAGAGCCCGCGCGCCAAGCATCGATGATGACGGGCGTCATGTCACGACCGGCGCGGGACAGCGCGGCCTCGATGAGCGAGGTCTCGGCATCGTGGTAATGCACGCGGACGGCACGGTTGCGAACGCTCGTGACAAGCAGCTTCTGGCGGCGCTTGACGTCGTCGTAGTCGAGCTGCGGGCACCACTGGAACGGCGTGGCAGCCTTGGGAATAAAGACCGAAACCGAGATGGACACCGAGATCGAGCCGCGACGAGCCTTGGGCACCACGGAACGACCGAGCTCCAGCACGTGATCGGCCAGATTGGCGATGGCCACGATGTCCTCGTCGCGCTCGCCGGGAAGGCCCATCATAAAGTAGAGCTTCATGCGGTTCCAGCCGGCCTCGAAGGCTGCCTTGGCCGCACGGTCCAGGTCCTCCTCGGTCACGTTCTTGTTAATGATGTCGCGCATGCGCTGGCTGCCGGCCTCGGGCGCGAACGTCAGGCCGCCCTTCTTTTCGCCGGCGACCGACTCGGCCATATCCACGCCAAACGAATCCAGGCGCTGCGACGGAATAGACACGCGAATACCCGTATCCTCCAGGCGGCGGTTGAGCCTGCCGAGCACGTCGCGAATGCAGGAGTGGTCGGTCGTGGAGAGCGAGGTCAGCGACACCTCGTCATAGCCGGTCTTTTCCAGACCCTGAATCACCGACGAGACGATCTGGTCGGCCGAGCGCTCGCGCACCGGGCGATACGTCATGCCGGCCTGACAAAAACGACAGCCGCGGGCGCAGCCGCGCAGGATCTCGATAGACAGGCGGTCGTGAACCAGCTGCGCATAGGGCACGCACGACTGCGACAGCGGATTCGTGGCGCCGAAATCCTCGACGACGCGCTTGTAGACCACGGTCGGCGCATCCTTGCCCTCACGCGGCACGGTGTAGCCATGCGGCGAGCAGGGCTCGTCGTGACGAACCTCATAGAGCGACGGCACGTAGTTGCCGGCAATGGATGCAAGCTGCTCAACAATCTGCTCGCGCGGGACTCCTTCGTCGCGCAGGCGGCGATGCAGCTGGCAGGTCTCGAGCAGCGATTCCTCGCCCTCGCCGATGAGGATGGCATCGAAGAAGGCCGCGTACGGCTCGGGGTTGTACACCGAAGGACCACCGGCGATGATAATGGGGTCGTCCTCGGTGCGGTCGGCCGCCAACAGCGGAATGCCAGCGAGGTCGAGAGCCTCGAGGAAGTTCGTCACCGCCATCTCATGCGGCACATGCAGACCGACGATATCAAACGAAGCGACCGGCGCTGCACCCTCGAGCGACAACAGCGGAATACCCGCCTCGCGCATGGCGTCACCCATATCGGGCCACGGCACATAGCCGCGCTCACAGGAGATGCCCTCGGCCTGGTTAAGGATGTTGTAGAGGATGGCGATGCCCTGGTTGGGCAGACCAACCTCGTACACATCCGGGTAGATCAGGCAGCAACGGTAGTCGGCATCGGCCTTGGAAAGCGTGCCCCACTCGTGATCGATATAGCGACTCGGCTTCTCGACCTTGGCGAGCAACGGCTCAATTAAATGAAAACAGTCTTGGTATGCAACGCGCAACGGAAAACCCCTAAGCAGCGAGATCTGATGCGTCCTGATAGGACGCCATAGGACGGGTAGCGCCCGCGACCGTGGTCACCAGATCGCGAACGCGGGAGAACGTGGCAGTGACCACCTCGTTGGCACGGCTGTAGTCGACATCGCGCTCGTAGAGCGAAACGAGCGCACGGCCCATGCCATAGGTGCCCGCGGCAGCAGTGAGCGCCTTGACGGCAAACCCAATATGCGGCGTCTGCTTGACGAGCGCGCGGGTGACCGCGCGGATCACAAGACCGCCGGCAAGCACGCCGGCGACCTCGTAGCCGCGCTCGGGCTTAATGCCGCGTCCAAAGACGGCAGCGAGCTCAAAGAGCATGCCCACCTGCGCCAGCGCCATAACGGGATAATCGGCGCCCGGCAAAAACACCAAAGCCCCGGTCGCCATATTGGTGAGCGCACACGAGGTGATGATGCGGTTGGCCGCCGCGATGCGCATGAAGGCAAAGTTCGCCGCAAAAGCCGTTTCCTTGTCCGTGCGATCGAGAATCCAGCGGGCAAGCGTCTCGAGCAGATACGTCTTATCGGTTGCCGCTACCACGCCAAGCATGGGCGTGGACTCCTCGATAAACGGCACCTCCACAGCAGACTCGGCAAGCACGCACACGGGCGCGCCGGCGATCACGAGCTCCTGCACGGCACTCTCCAAGCGGTCGGAACCACACGAGAGCACCAGCACCACATCGGTATCGGTCTTTGGAGCAATTCGCTCCTCCCCCAGACGCTCGACGCGCACAATGCCCGAGGTCGTCTGCGGCACAAAGGCATCACGCACCGTCTCGGCCAGAAAGCGCGAGGCGGACGAATCCAGATAGACCGAGACGCGCACCGGCGTATCGGAATCCTTCTTAACGGACGCGCCCATCTTAAAAGCGCGGGTCAGCTTATCTACGGGAATTTTCATAGCAAACCCCTCCAGCGGTTACGCGGCGCCCGAACGATGCCGCCATATGGATTGTACGATACCCACCGTCAGCAGCTGAATCATCATCGAAGACGAACCGAAGCTAATAAACGGTAGCGGAATACCGGTAATCGGCATCATGCCGATGCACATGCCGATGTTTTCGAAGGTCTGGAACGCCCACATGCCAACGATGCCAACACACGAAAGACGCAAAAACAGGGACTCGCATTTAAAGGCGACGCGAATCGTCGAAAAGATCAACAGCACGTAGAGGCACAGGAGCAAAAAGGAACCGCAAAAGCCAAAGGTCTCGGACAGGAAGGCGAAGACGAAGTCGGTGTGGAACTCAGGCAGAAAGCCGCCGGCCGACTGCGTCGCATGGCCCAAACCCTTACCAAAGAAGCCGCCCGAGCCAACGGCGATTAGCGACTGCTGCAGGTTGTAGGCATCGTCCGAATCGGCATTATCGGGGTCGATAAAGACCGTCAGACGGTTCATCTGGTACTGCTTGATGAGCACATCGTGGCCGAGCAACGAATCAAAGACCGAATCAAGCGCCAGAACGAGGGCCACCAGGCCCACGAGCAGGGCCAGGGTCGACAGCACCCATTCGCGGCGTGCACCGCTCATACAGATGACGATGGCGCCCGAGACCAGCACGACCAGGCCCGAGCCCAGGTCGCCCATGGCAACGACGGCCAAAAACGGGATGGACAGCATGCCGCAGAGCTTGACGTAGTCGCGAACGGTATCGATGCGGCCGTTATACTGCGAGCCAAGCGTGGCGATAAAGAAGATGGTGATGAGCTTGGCAAGCTCGACCGGCTGGAATGTCAAGCCGATACCGGGAATCTTGATCCAGCCTGTCATGCCCAGACCGCCCGTATAGGACAGACCCGGAATCTTGGGCGAGAAGATCACGATCAGGTCGATGACGAGCAACGCCGTCGAAAAATTGGAAATACCGCGCAGATCGGTACGCCAGACGAGCACCGCAAGCACCGCGCCAATGCCAATGCCCAGCAGGTGGCGCGAGAATGAGGCGTCGGCCTTAAACTGTGACGCCGACCAAATAATGATGGCGCCATAGGCAACGAGCGCGACGGTAGCCAGCAGCACACCGATATGCACCTTTTGGCGAAACGTACCGCGCGAGGCCGAAAGTTGCTTGTTGACGCGGTCCAGGCTGCTGCGAGAGCCGGTCTTGGTTGAACGGAACAGATCCGCCGGAGAAAAATCCATCGCAACCTCCTATCGAACCGAAGAATCGCCCGAGGCCGAAGAGGTATCGGGCTCGTCATAAATCACGCCGAGCACGTCGCGCACGACATGCATCGCGGTATCCGAACCACCGCCGCCCTGCTCCAGGACAGTAGCGATGACATACTTGGGATCATCGGCCGGTGCATAGGCGCAGAACCACGCGTATTCGTCCTCGCCGCTTTTCTCGCCCGTGCCCGACTTGCCGTACACCTGCGGCGTCAGGGTGCCAAAGTGAGCCGCCAGGGACGTCGATGCCGTGTAAATCACGTCGTGCATGCCGTTGCGAACAAGAGTCAAATCCGAATCGCTGTTGATCTTGGCCTCCAGGCGCTTCTTCTTGCCCTTGCCGTTGTACTTATAGGCATCGCCGTCGCCATCGCGCGACACGGCAGACAAAAACACGTGAGGCACGTACTGTTTGCCGCCGTTGGCAAGACCCATATAGGCGCACGCCATCTGCAGGGGCGTCACCAAGATGTCGCCTTGGCCGATGGCAATGTTGGTCATATCGCCGGCATTCCACTTGCGGTCCTCGGCAGAGGCGTCGGTAAAGTACGACTCTTTCCACTCGGCATCGGGAATACGGCCCGCGCCCTCACTCGGCAGATCGATACCGCAGGTCTTGCCTAGGCCCCAGCGACGAAAGACCTCCTGCAGGCCCTCGGAATGTTGCTCGTCATAAAAGAAGGCCTTGCCCATGTCGTAGAAGACGGGGTCGCACGAGTTGGCGATACCCGACTGCAGCGTCATGGTGCCGTGGCCAGACGTCAGCCAGCAGCGCTTGCCCCAAGCCTTGCCCAGGCCCGTCCAATAGCCCGTGCAGTTGGTTGTCTGCGTTGAAGTGTAGGTTCCAAACTCAAGACCGGCCAGTGCCGAGAGCGGCTTGATGGTCGAGGCCGACATGTACTGTCCGCTAATGGCGCGGTTGAGCAGCGGGTGCGAACCCTTGTCATCATTGAGCTCGGTCCACACGTCATTTGAGACGCCGCCGATAAAGACGGACGGATCGAACTTGGGCTCGCTCGCCATGCCCAGGATCTCGCCATTGTTGGGATCGAGACACACCACAGCGCCGTTGCCGGCATTGCTGTAGCCAGTGGTCTTGGCAAGCTCGATGGCGCTCGCCAGCGCCGTCTCACAGGCCTGTTGGATCTTAAGGTCGAGCGTGAGCTTAATGTCGGAGCCGGCCTTGGCGGGCACGGCGCCGGCCTGACCGGTCACATTGCCCGAGGCATCGACCTTGACGGTCTGCTCGCCACGAATACCCTGCAGCAGGTTTTCGTAGTAGCTCTCAACACCCGCCTGGCCCACGATATCGCCCGACTGGTACGTAATCCGGCCAGCAGAAGCATCATCATCACCAGAGGTTTTCTTATTCTGGGCCTCGAGCTGCTCGGAGGTAATGGTGCCGGTATAGCCCAAGATATGGCATGCCGTCTCGCCATATGGATACTGGCGCTCGGTACGCTCGGCAATCTTGACGCCCGGGAACTCGCCGGCGTGCTCCTGAATATAGGCAACCGTGGAGCGACGGACGTCCGTCGCGATGGTATGCAGGCTCTGGGCGCCCTCGGAATTGTCCTGAATATTGCGCAGCACCGCCACGTAGGGCATACCGAGCACGTTGGCAAGATGGCGAACCAGAACCTCATCCTCGGCAAGGTCGCGGTAGGCCACGACAGCAAGTGAGGGACGGTTCTGGACAAGCGCCACGCCATTGCGGTCGAGGATGCGGCCGCGCACAGCGGGTGTGGTAACGGTGCGCGTCTGATTGCTATTAGCCTGCTTTTCGTAATAGTCCGACGAGACCATCTGCATGCCCCACAGCTTGACGGCAAGCGCCGCGAACATCGCGCCCGCACCCGTGGTGAGGATGGAGAAGCGGCCCTTAAAGGCGGTCGCCGCGGTATTGCCCTCGCCCTCGGTGGCGCGCGGGGCCGTCCCATGCTGCGTATCGTATGTAAAACGAGAATCGCCGCGACGCATAATGACCAGTGCGACCACGATGGCCACAACCAGCACGATACCGGCGATAATAACCGTCATCTGGGAAGACATCTACGAGCCTCCCCTATTTGAGCTTACGGGTCTTGGGCTTAAAGCGCATGCCCGTCTGGCGTCCGCCACGTGCGGAGAATCCATAACCGGACTGCGGCACGACGCCGGACATCAAAAACGGAATGGCAACCAGACCCGTCAGGATCGAAGACGGCAGCGCATGGCCGAAAATCGCCACGACAAAGCTCGTCTCCAAACCCATAAACAGCAAGATGATGCTGTAGATCACATTAATGACGAACGCGAAGGCGCCCACCGTGATGCCGCGCGCACTCGGGGCACCGCCCGTCTGACCGGCAGCGCTATGCACCAGGGCAAAAGAACCCACGGTCAGCAGGAGCGACATAACGCCCACCGGCACGGCAGCGGAAAGGTCATAGAACAAGCCGCTGCAAAAACCGCACACGACGGCACGGGTCGGGTCGCCCGAGAACACGCTTAGGCACACCAGGATAATCATAAAGTTGACGCGACCGCCCGCAATGGAGATCTGCGGTGCCAGGCCTGCCTGCAGCAGCACGCACACAATGGCGGCGATTACAAACGTGCGGGAGCTCATCCCCTGCTCGTGTAGATCCATGGACATGCCCCCTATTCGCTCGAGCCGGAATCGGTCGTCTCGGACGTGTCGGAACTGTCATCCGGGCTCTCGTCCTTCGTCTTGGTCGCAGCATCGCGCGACGTTCCCTGCGGCGTGCCGTTGGCCGTGTTCACGTCCTCATCCGAGGCCGACTGTTCGTCGGTCAGCGAGGTAATGACCAGCACTTCCTCGTTGTTCTCGGCCGTCGTCTGGGCGCGCACCACAATGGTGTAGTACACGTCGTTAGCCGATTTCTCAACAGACGAGACGGTGCCGAGCGGTAGACCCTTGGGGAACACACCGCCAATGCCCGAGGTCACGATGATGTCGCCAACCTTAACGTCGGAATCGACGCTCACGTACTCAAGACGCAGCGTGCCGTCAGCCTGACCCTGCAGCATGCCCTGGGCGCGCGTGTCCTGCACCATAGCGGACACGCCCGAGTTCTCATCGCCAATCAGGCGCACGGTGGACGTCTTGGCCGAGACCTCGATAATCTGGCCTATGACACCGGCAGAACTCGTCACAGGCATGTTGATGGTAAGACCGTCGGCAGAACCCTTATCGATGGTGACGGTCGAGGTCCAGGCATCGCCCGAAGCGCCGACGATACGAGCTGCGGTTGATTTGAGGTTGTAGGTCGACTGCAGGCCGACCAGCCCCTCCAGTCGCTCGGCGGTCTTTTGAGCCTCGGAGAGCTCGGCAACCTTAGAGGTCAGTTCCTCGTTTTGCTTCTTAAGCTCGTCAAGCGTGTCCTGCGACGCCGTAAGGTTAGAGAACACGTTACCGATCGCATTGAAGGGAGCCGCCACAGCCGAGCCCACAAAGCGCACCGGCGAGGTAATCGTCGTCACGCCCGAGCGCACGGCATGAATCGGTCCTGCCTCGCCCTCGCGGATGTAAAACGTGAGCAGCAACACCGAAATCAGGCTGAAAACAATCAACGGGCGCATACCATTTGATTGTCGCTTGGTATTCAGATTTGTGGAGAAACCCGAAGATCGTGCCAAATGGAATCCACCTTTTGGAAATTAAGCATTGGTCTGGACGAAGCCGCCATCAAACGCATTGGCCTCGAGCACGCGGGCACAGCCGTTAACAACGTTATCGAGCGCCGTGGGGCTGACGTTGACCGAAACGCCGGTCTCATCGCGCAGGCGCACATCGAGACCGCGCAGCAGCGCGCCGCCACCGGTCAGCAAAATGCCATAGTACATAAGGTCCGAGGCAAGATCGGGAGGCGTAGCGTCGAGTGCGTCCTTGACGGCCTTGGCCATCTCGTCGAGCGGCTTGTTGAGTGCGCGACGAATCTCCTCGCTCTCGATGCGCACGGTCTTGGGCAGACCGGTGATCACGTCGCGGCCGTTGACCTCGACGTCGAGCTCATCCTTGAGCGGCACGGCGGAGCCGACCTTGATCTTGATGTCCTCTGCCGTACGCTCGCCGATGGCCAGGTTGTAGGCATCACGAACGTGCGTGAGGATGGCCTGATCGAACTCGTCGCCGGCAATACGGATGGACTGCGAGACGACGATGCCGCCCATAGCGATAACGGCAACCTCGGTGGTACCGCCACCGATGTCGATGACCATGGAGCCGGTGGGTTCCTCGACGGGCAGGTCGGCGCCGATGGCAGCCGCCATGGGCTCTTCGATCAGATAGGCCTGGCGGGCACCGGCCTGGATCGTGGCCTCAAAGACAGCGCGCTTCTCGACCGACGTGACACCGGAGGGAACGCAGACGACAACACGCGGACGCGGAGTCCACGGATAGCGCTTCTCGGACGCCTTGTCGATAAAGTAGCGAAGCATGGCCTCGGTAACATCGAAGTCGGCGATGACGCCGTCCTTCAGGGGACGAACGGCCACGATGTTGCCGGGCGTACGGCCGAGCATGCGCTTTGCCTCGATACCGACCGCCAAGATGCGCTCGTCGTTCTTGTCGATGGCGACAACAGAGGGCTCGCGAATGACGATGCCCTTGCCGCGCACGGAGACAAGCGTATTGGCGGTGCCGAGGTCGATGGCAAGATCGCCCGCATAGCTACCGAAGAACATATCCATCAAAGAAAACAACGCAACTCCTGATGTGTTGGATGATTGCTGGAAAACTACTAGCTCATCATACTAGCGCAAGCCCGGCGCCTCACTTGCGGTGAAGCGCCGGGCAAAGCTAAATCCCATAAGGTCACTACTGGTTGTCAGCAGCCGAGAAATCCATATCAAGCGAAGAAACGGCCCAGCCGATATGGTTGTCGGAGCGCACGAATTTGACGGTGTACTCCTGCTCGCCGCCCTTGGACAGCGATGCCTTCACCTTGGCGGTCGTCTCGGTCATGGACTGATCCATGCCCTCGACGGACACGGTGGCACCCTGCGGAATCGAGGAGATGATCATCGACTTAGCGTCCTCGGACAGGCTCGAGGCCAGGCAAGACTCGGCCTTTGCGGCGTCACCGTCGCCGGCAGCCTGGAACAGATCGGTAACGACAGACTCCTGAGACGGGAAGCCAAAGCCGCGCGTGTAGGCAAAGCCCAGACCGCCCGCGGCGATCAAAATGAGCAGAAGCAGCACGATGAAGACTTTAAGACCCGTGTGGCGATGGCGACGACGGACCTTGGCCTGCTTACGATCCTGACGGTCCTGCTGGACCATCTCGGACTCGGACAGCGTAAAGAAGCCGGTGTCCGAGGGATCGGGCATAAACTGACCGGTCGCGCCCGTAGGATCGAGCGGATCGACGGCAGGAGCGTCCATCGCGGGCGCCGGAGCCGTGGCCATAGCCGTCTGGGCAGACAGCGCGGCAAGCGAATCGTGCACGCGGGCAAGCTCATCGGCCTGCTCGGAGGTGAGCTGGTAGATGCCATCGGCAGTAGCGGCGTTAAAGGCGTCGAGTGCGTCGGAGGGACGGCCGGCGGCAGAAAGCGCCTGACCCATGCCGGCGTTGAGCGCACGCGTGTCGTCGCGGGGGCCGGCAAAGTCGATAGCCGTGCGGTAGGTCTCCACGGCATCCGCCGGACGGCCGAGCTTAATGAAGCAACGACCGAGCTCGCCGAGTGCGGCGGCAGGAGCCGGATTGGCGCCGTCGATGGCAGCCTGACGGAAGGCAGTTCCTGCGTTGGCATAGTCGCCCGACTGGAACAGCGCATTGCCCAGGCCCAGATAGGCCTTGAACGGCGTGGCATAGGAAGCATCCTGCGTAGCAGCAGAGAACGCCTGAGCGGCCGTCGTGTAGTCGCCCACGGCGGCAAGCGCCTTGCCGCGGTTGGTGAGCAGCGCGCCGCGCTTGCCGTAGGTGCCGTCGTTGAGGGCGGCGGCATAGGCCTCGGCGGCCTCGGCATACATGCCCAGGTGCATCAAGGCGTTGCCACGAAGGTGATCTGCCTCGCCCATAATCTCATCGGGAGTCTTTGCCGCCCCAAGCATCTGGGCTGCAGCGGAAAAATCACCCGCGCGGCAAGCGGCGCGGCCCTGTTGGATCAGCTGGCTATTCAAGGAAGTCCCCTTTACTCGTGAACGATCTCGACATGGACGATCTCGTCGCCGGCACGCAGCTGCGAAATCACATCGAGACCCTCGACCGTGGTACCAAAGACGGTGTAACCGGAATCGAGGTTATGCTGGGCACCCAGGCAGAAGTAAAACTGCGAACCCGCGGAATCGGGGTCCATGGAGCGTGCCATGGCAAGGGCACCATCAACATGGCTGTTGCGCGGATTGGTGGCAAACTCGCCCTTGATGCAGTAGCCGGGGCCACCGGTACCGGGCATGCCGTCGGGGCCCTCAAGGCCGGCAGCGACGTCGGCGCCGGACATATCGCGGGTATTGGGGTCGCCGCCCTGAATGACAAAGCCGGGCACATAGCGATGGAACTTAAGGCCATCATAGAAACCCATCGTGGAAAGCTCGCAGAAGTTCGCGACATGAATGGGAGCGCCCTCGCCGTCAAACTTGACCTTGATGGTACCCTTCGACGTCTCGATTACGGCGCACTCGTCGCCGACAAGCTGATACTCGGGCGTGTAGAGCTCTTTCTTAAAACCAAACATGTGGTTCCTTCCTCGTGCGTTTAAAGCATATTTGTACGAATTGTAGCAATAAGCACGGGCTTACATCAATTGCGCACGTAGGTTATGCCGACTATGGCGAACTAATTTTAGGAACGCTGCTGCGGCTTCCAGGAACCCACATTGGCGTCGTACTGGTTCAGCGCGCTGTTGCCACCCTGCGCGATGGGCGCCAGGATCTCGCTTTGGTGGGAACTCATCGACTCGCCATCGGGAATGGCCAGCGAGATGTCCCAGCTCTGGCAGATCACGTCGACGCGCTCATACATCCACTCGGCAAGCTGCTTTAAGTGGGCGATGTCATCCGCATAGACCGTATCGTCCTGTACTTTCAGGTTGTTAAGCTCATCTTGCGTCTTTTTTATCTGGTCACGCAGGGCGTAGGCACTCTGCGACAGCTCCTGACGGGTGGACAGCGGCGTTCGGAGATAGCCGTTGTTAAAGGAATCGATGACCTCGCCGATCTGGTCTTCGTCAGCGTAGGACACGATGGTCTGATACAGACCGTCGAGCCTGGTATAGAGCTGATCATCGGTGAGCACGGTTTCTTCCTGGACCACCTCGGCAGAATCGTCCTGCTTGGTATCGTCCTCAGTCGCCTCGCCCTTTTGGCGCGTGGGGAAGGTGGTTTGTGCAGCTTGGCCAAACTGGTCGTAGAAGCCGGGCATAACACCCATGGGATCGGTCGTCACGAACCAATAGGCACCGCCGCAAACGACGGCAAGGACCGCGATGACGATAAGCGGCTTGGGAATATGACGCTTGTGCTTGTGATAGGCGTCCTCGTCGGGGTGCACCTTGCGCTTGGGTTTTTGAGCATCGTCATGCAGGGAAACGGGCATGGGAATATCGACCTTGGGGATACCGAAATCCTTATCAAAAGCCGGCAGCACGCAGGTCTCATTGGGGTCGGCGGCGTCTGAAAGCACCGCAGCGGCAGAGGCCGGCGCATGCGGCACCTCGGTATCGATCTGCTCTTGCGTTAGGCGCGGAAAGCCCGCCGTGCGGCCCGCTGCCAGGTCGGATGCTGCCGCGTCCTCGGAGAGGATACCCGGAGCGGGGCGTCCGCATTTGGGGCACGTACGATCATGCGGAGAAAGACGGGCACCGCAGCCCTCACAGAACACGAACTCGGTGTGCTCCGGACCATCGCCCGGACCCACATAGGCGTTGCAGTAGGGGCAGAACGAGGCGCCGTCCTCGATGGTCTTAAGGCAATGCGGACAGATCACGGCATCCTCTTTTCGAAGCAATTCAAACAATCGAGGTTAGAGCATAACATCGCAACGGCCCCACAGGAGCAAGGCACCAATTCAACATCGCCAGGGCGCGTAGTTACTTCTTCTTTTTGCTTGGCATCGAGACCTTAATGCCCTGGGCCGATTTGGTCACGCGGGAGCGCTTGGCACCGGCGCTCTTCTTTTTCTTGGGTTGGGTCTGCGCCACGCCCTCGAGTGCACGGGCCTCGGCCTCGCGAACGGTGCGAGCTTCGCGGCGCTGCGCCATGTCGGCGGCGACGCGCATGGCAAAACGCTCCGCCGTCGAACCCGTCGAGCTCACCTTACCGCCACCGCGACCCAGGCGGACGCGCACACCGCGGCCAAAACCAGTTGCGGCATGACGACGACGCGGCTTAAGCGAATCCATCATCGTGGCGAGCTTAAAGAACACCGAGCAGGTAAAGGCCACGATGACAGCCAAGATAACCATCTGGCCCATCGACAGGTTGGCAATAGACAGCAGCTCCGGGAATCCGATAACGCCCACCAGGATGCCGGCGACTACAAACACAAAGAGCGCCACGCGCAAGGGTGTGAGGGGCTGCGAGATACGCCAGATCAGGCTGACGCTCGCCGCGCACGACGTAAGCAGGCACATCGTAGACAGCGTGAGCTGGCTAAAGCCAAACACGCGCGCCACAAAGATATCGAGCGCCGCGGCCATAATGACCGCAAGCGACGCCGGCAGCGCACGCTTGAGCACGTTGGTCAAAAACGCACCCTTCACGCGAGCATTGTTGGGCTCCAGGCCCAACACAAAGCCCGGCGCGCCGATGCAGAAGAAGTTAATGAGCGTCATCTGGATGGGCTCGAAGGGGTACGGCGGCAGCGCGATGCACAGCGCCGCCAGGCCCATCGAGAACAGCGTCTTGGTCAAGAACAGCGAAGCCGAACGCTGCAGGTTGTTGATGGAGCGACGGCCCTCGGCCACCACGGCGGGCATCGAGGCAAAGTCGTTGTCGACGAGCACGATCTCGGCCACGTTACGCGCGGCATCGGAGCCGGCCGCCATGGCCACGGAGCAGTCGGCCTCCTTGAGCGCCAGCACGTCGTTGACGCCGTCGCCTGTCATGGCCACGGTGTGCTCGCGGCGCTTGAGTGCCTGCACGAGCTCGCGCTTCTGCTGCGGGGTCACACGACCAAAGACATGGTAGCGGTCCACTGCGGCATCGAGCTTGGCCGGCGTATCGAGCGTCGTGGCGTCCACATAAGCGTCCGCCCCCGGCACGCCCACCACGCGAGCGATCGACGACACCGTACGCGGGTCGTCGCCACTGATCACGTTGAGGGTCACGCCCTGCTCGTTAAAGTAGCCGATGGTCTCGGCCGCCGAGGTACGAATCTCGTCGCGGATGGTCACAAAGCCCACGGGCTCGGCCTCGCCCGCCATATCGCCATCGGGCGTAAAGCCGTCCACGCGCGCCACCACGAGCACGCGGCAGGTATCGGCAAGCTCGGCGACACGGTTCTCGACCTGGGCAAACGCACGATCAGAGAGCACAAACTGCGCCGCACCCATCACATAGGAGCCCTGCGCAAACGACGCGCCGCTCCACTTTTTGGAGGACGAGAACGGAATGACCGACAGCGGCTCAGACACCTCGACCGGGCGATCTGCGTAATAGTTGAGCAGCGCCTGGCAGGTCTCGTTGGCATCGGCCGAAGTCGCACGCGCCACGTTAGCCAGCGCAAAATCGAGCACCGTGGTATCGACGGGAACGGCGGCTTCGCCCTCCCCCGCGCCCATGCCAAAGCCCTCGATCGGCAGCGGATACGTGCCCTCGACCTCCATGCGACCCGACGTGATGGTGCCTGTCTTGTCCAGGCACAGCACGTCGACGCGCGCGAGCGTCTCGATGCAGTAGAGCTGCTGCGCCAGCACCTTGCGGCGGGCCAGGCGCACCGTGGCGATGGCGAGCACCGACGAGGTCAGCAGCACCAGGCCTTGCGGGATCATGCCCAGCAGGGCGCCCACCGTGGACAGCAGCGCCGACGAGGGCACGCGGCCGGCCAGCAGCTCGGAGAAGCACCACGAAAGCGCGCTATCGCCCGGGGTTCCCGCGGCATCCCACAGCTCGCTCACACTCGAGGAAAACAACGCCAAACCGAGCGGGATCATGATGATGCTCGCAAACCGCACGATGGCGTTAAGCGCGTTCATGATCTCAGAATTGACCTTTTTGACGTACTTGGCCTCGTTATTAATTTTGGCTACGTAGTTGTCGGCGCCGACATGGATCACGCGGGCGCGCAGCAGGCCCGAGTCGATAAAGCTGCCGCTCATGAGCTCAGAACCAGGCTGTTTCTTAATAAGATCGCTCTCGCCCGTCAGCAGGCTCTCATTCACGAGCGCCTCGCCCGAAACCACCACGGCGTCAGCGGGGATCTGGTCGCCGCGCCCCAAGCGGATGATGTCATCGAGCACGATCTGGTCCAGGTCGAGCTCCACCTCGGCGCCGTCGCGCACCGCGATGGCCTTCTTGGAGGTCAGCAGCGTGAGTTTATCGACCATCTTCTTAGAGCGCATGGACTGGATGACACCGATGGCGGTATTGAGAAACACCACGAACAAAAACGTCAGGTTCTTAAACGACCCGGTCACAATGACCAGGAGCGCCAAGATCACGTTGATCAAATTGAACAGCGTGCAGAGGTTCTCGATGATGAGCTCTTTGACCGACTTGGTCTTGAGCTCCATGTTGCGGTTGATCTTACCGGCGGCGATGCGCTCCTCGACCTCGGCGGTCGAGAGTCCGCGCTCGATATCCGTTGCTGCCATACCACGTCCCATCACGTCGCGTCGGTATAAGAAAAACCGCCCGGACCATGCGAGGTTCGGACGGTCTCACGTTCGATGGTGCCCCATGTTGGATTCGAACCAACGGCCTTCTGCTCCGGAGGCAGACGCTCTAATCCCCTGAGCTAATAGGGCCAACGTTTGGCATTATACCCAAGTGCACCACGGGCTATCAAAATAAAAGAAAAAGCTTTGCAATTCCGGGGAAGACGCGGCGCAACGGCTCACTTTAGAAGGCAAAAGCGAATCAGATAGTATAAACTCTCATGCACCATATATACACGGCTCGCGATGCGGGCCGTTTTTGCAAGGGTTATCCATCGAGGTGAGAGGCACACCATGATTGCAATTTTAAAAGAGAGCGCCAGCGACGAGGCCGTCAGCCATATCGTCAGCTGGATTGAGAAAAAGGGCCTGAAGACCGATGTCTCGCGCGGCGAGAATGAGACGGTCATCGGCCTGGTGGGCGATACGACCAAGATCGACCCGTTCCTGCTCGAGTCCATGGATGTCGTCGAGCGCGTGCAGCGCGTCTCCGAGCCGTTCAAGCGCGCCAACCGCAAGTTCCACCCCGAGGACTCCGTCATCGACTGCGGCCACGGCGTACATGTAGGCGGCGATCAGTTCCAGGTCATCGCCGGCCCGTGCTCCGTCGAGGGCGAGAACCTCATCCGCATCGCCCGCCGCGTGAAGGCCGCCGGCGCCACGATGCTGCGCGGCGGCGCCTACAAGCCCCGCACGTCCCCGTACGCCTACCAGGGCATGGGCCCCGCCGGTCTGGACCTGCTGTGCGAGGCGTCTGCCGAGCTCGACATGCCGATCGTCACCGAGATCATGGACCCGCGCGACGTGCAGGTCTTCCTGGACAAGAAGATCGACGTCATGCAGATCGGCGCCCGCAACGCCCAGAACTTCCCTCTGCTCAAAGAGGTCGGCAAGACCAAGACTCCGATCTTGCTTAAGCGCGGCATGTCCGGCACGATCGATGAGCTGCTCATGGCCGCCGAGTACATCATGAGCGAGGGCAACGACAACGTCATCCTGTGCGAGCGCGGCATCCGCACCTTCGAGACCCGCACCCGCAACACCTTCGACCTCAATGCCGTGCCGGTGCTGCACCACCTGTCGCACCTGCCCGTCGTCGCCGACCCCAGCCACGCCACCGGCTACACCCGCTACGTTGAGCCCATGGCGCTCGCCGCGACCGCCTGCGGTGCCAACGGCCTAGAGATCGAGGTCCACGACGAGCCCAGCCGCGCATGGTCCGACGGCGCTCAGGCCCTCACCCCCGATCAGTTCGACGACACCATGCGCCGCATCCGAGCCATTCGCGAGGTTGTCTGCCAAGAGACCATGGAGTAGCCCATGGGTACAGTGAGAAACGCGCGCGTTAACCAGGGCGGCCCCAAGTGCGCCGGCATCGTCGGCCTGGGCCTCATCGGCGGCAGCTTTGCCCGCGGCTATGCGCAGGCGGGCGTCCGCGTGCTGGCCTGGGACCCCGATGACGATGTCATGACGGCCGCCAGCATGGGCACTGTCGCCGGAGAGCTTAACGACAAGACGCTCGGCGAATGCGACATCATCGTCCTTGCCTGCTATCCCGAGGCATGCATCGAGTGGCTCGAGGCGCACGCCCAGGCGCTCGCCGACGCCACCGACACCGAGGCCATCATGGGCCCCGTGGTGATCGACACGGTGGGCGTCAAGGGCATCGTGTGCGAGCGCGCCTTTGAGCTAGCCCGCGAGCACGGCTTTTACTTTGTGGGCGCGCACCCCATGGCGGGCACGCAGTACTCGGGCTATGCGCACTCCCGCGCCGACCTGTTCCAGGGCGCTCCCCTGGTGCTCGTTCCACCCGCGGTAGACGATGCCCTTAAGCTCGAGCTCTTGGGCCAGGTGCGCGAGATGGTGCGCCCCTTGGGCTTTGGCAAGTTCAGCGTGACCAGCGCCGCCGAGCACGACCGCGTCATCGCCTTTACGAGCCAGCTCGCGCATGTCGTCTCAAACGCCTATGTTAAGAGCCCGACCGCTCAGGTCCACCACGGCTTTTCGGCCGGCAGCTACCGCGACCTCACCCGCGTAGCGCACCTCAACCCGCAAATGTGGTCAGAGCTCATGATCGACGACGCCAATGCGCTCGCCTTCGAGATCGACCATCTAATCGAATCGCTCGGCGCCTACAGCCGCGCCCTTAAGGACCGCGACCAGCGCTATCTGGAGAATCTCCTTGCCGAGGGCGACCGCATCAAGCGCGCGCTCGACGACGAGGCCTCCCACTAGACCACCCATCACGCCAGGTCGAAAGGACCGAAGCTTATGGCGATTACCATCGATATCGACACTGCACGCCCCTACCAGGTGCATGTTGGCACGTTTTTGCTGGAGCAGGCGGGACCGCTCGTGCGCGCCACTGCCGGCGGCACCAAGGCCGTCATCGTGACGGACACCAACGTGGGCCCGCTCTACCAGATGCCCGTTAAGCAGAGCCTGGAGGCGTCAGGCTACGAGGTGAGCATCTGCACCTTCGAAGCCGGCGAGGCACACAAGCGTGCCGAGACCTACGTCGCCATTTTGGAGTTTGTGGCCGAGCACGAGCTTTCGCGCTCCGACGTGATCGTGGCACTCGGCGGCGGCGTCGTGGGCGACATGGCGGGCTTTGTGGCCGCCACCTACATGCGCGGCTGCAAGTTTGTGCAGATCCCGACGAGCCTGCTCGCCATGGTGGATTCGTCGGTGGGAGGCAAGACCGCCATAGACCTGGCTGCCGGCAAGAACTTGGCCGGCGCCTTTTGGCAGCCGAGCGTGGTTATCGCCGACGTGGGGTGCCTGGCCACCCTCACGCCCGAGCAGTTCGCCGACGGCTGCGGCGAGGTCGTCAAGCACGCCGTGATCGCCGACCCGGAGCTTTTCGCCGAGCTGGAGAAGACCCCGCTCACGCTGGAGCTGCTCAACCGCGATGTGGCCCGCGTAGCGCTCATCATCGCCCGCAATATCGACATCAAGCGCGCCGTGGTCGTCGCCGACGAGCGCGAAACCAACCAGCGCAAGCTCCTCAACTTTGGACACAGCGCCGGACACGCCGTCGAGGCCTGCGAGCACTTTGAACTCGGACACGGCAACTGCGTGTCGATCGGCATGGGCATCATCACGCGCGCCGCGGCCCTGCACGGCGCTTGCGATGCTGCACTGCCCGGTCGCATTGAGGAGCTCTGCGCCCGCCATGGCCTCACGACCCGCTGTGACCTAGATGCCGATACCGTCTTTGCCGAGGCGCTCCACGACAAGAAGCGCGCGGGCGACACCATCGACCTGGTGATTCCGCACGGCATTGGCCGCTGCAGCATCGACCGCACACCGCTTTCCACTTTCCACGAACTCATTGCCGAGGGCCTCGGCCAGAAGGGAGACGCATCCGCATGCTAGCCCGCATCACCCCGTCCCCGCTCAAGGGCACCGTTCCCGCCATCGCGTCCAAGTCGATGGCGCATCGCCTCATCATCTGCGCCGCGCTCGCCAACGGCGAGACACACGTCACCTGCAACACCACCTGTGCCGACATCGAGGCTACGGTACGCTGCCTTACGGCACTCGGTGCCCGCATCGAGACCGTCGAGGACGGCTTCCAGGTCCACCCCACCATGAAGAGTGTTGAATTTGGCCTGCTCAAGGCCCTTGCCGGCGGCACGCTTGACTGCGGTGAAAGCGGCTCCACGCTCCGCTTTATGCTGCCTGTCGCCTGCGCGCTGGGCGCAGAAGCAACTTTTGTGGGTCAGGGACGCTTGGGCGCCCGCCCGCTGTCCCCGCTCTCGGACGAGATCATCGCCGCCGGCTGCGACCTACAGGGCCTGGGCGGTTTTCCGCTCAAGACGAGCGGACGCATGCGCCCGGGCACCTTTGTGCTTCCGGGCAACGTGAGCTCGCAGTATATCTCCGGCCTGCTGCTGGCAGCCCCGCTGCTGGCCCAGCCCTCCTGCGTGCAGGTAACCGGCCTCATTGAGAGCCGTCCCTACATCAACCTGACGATACAGGCCATGAAGGCCTTTGGCGTCGAGGTCAACGTCGAGCGTATTCCGGCCAAGGACGGCCAGCCCGAGGTCACGAACTTCCGCGTGAGCAGCGGCTCGTACCGCACGCCCGGCAGCGTAGCCGTCGAGGGCGACTGGTCCAACGCCGCCTTTTGGCTGTGCGCCGGCGCTATCGGCGCCGACCCCATCACCGTGGAGGGCGTATCCCTGAGCTCCGCGCAGGGCGACCGAAACGTGCTCGCCGCGCTTTCGCGCTTTGGCGCCCGCATCGTGCGCTCCACCAACGCCGCCACCGTGCAGTCCGACAAGCTCGCCGGCTTTGAGATGAGCGCCCACGACATTCCCGACCTGGTGCCCGTCATCTCGGCCGTGGCCTCACTGGCACAGGGCCGCACCTTTATCCGCGATTGCGCCCGTCTGCGCATCAAGGAATCCGACCGCCTGGTCACCACCACCCGCGAGCTCACCGCGCTGGGCGCGCAGGTGCGCATTGCCGGCGATGACCTCATCATCAAGGGTGTCGATGCCTTCACCGGCGGCGAGGTCGATTCGCACAACGACCACCGCATCGCCATGATGGCCGCTATCGCCGCGAGCCGCGCCGCCGGCGAGGTCGTGATCCACGGCGCCGAGGCCGTCAACAAGTCCTATCCCGATTTCTTCGACCACTACCGCCTGCTGGGCGGCAAGGTCACACTCGAGGAGGAATAGCATGTCCTCGACCTTTGGCAACGTCTTGCACGTAAGCATCTTCGGCCAGTCGCACTCCCCCGCCATCGGCTGCTCGCTCGATGGCGTCCCCGCCGGCATCGCCGTTGACCAAGAAGCGCTGCAGGCCTTTTTGAACCGTCGCGCCCCCGGTCGCGACGAGACCGCGACCAAGCGCCGCGAGGCCGACGCCGCCCAAATCATCGCCGGCGTGGTCGATGGGCACACCACCGGCGCGCCCATTGCCGCGATTATCGAGAACACCAACACGCGCTCCAAGGATTACTCCGAGCTGCGCCGCAAGCCCCGTCCGGGACATGCGGACTTCCCTGCGCGCATGAAGTATCACAACATGCACGATGTCGCCGGCGGCGGGCACTTCTCCGGCCGCCTAACGGCACCCCTGTGCATCGCCGGCGGCATCGCGCTGCAGGCACTCGAGGCCCGCGGCATTAAAGTGATGGCGCATGTGGCGCAGATCGGCGGCATCTCCGATCTGCCGATGGACGACATAGTCTATCGCGAGGCCGACCGCAAGGCGATCCTTACGAACGATCTGCCGTGCATTGACGCCGCCGCAGCCGGCCGCATGCGCGAGGAAATCCTAGCCGCGCGTGACGAACTCGACAGCATCGGCGGCATCGTGGAGTGCGGCATTTACGGGCTTCCCGCAGGCATCGGCGACCCCATGTTCGACGGCATCGAGAACCGCATCGCGCAGATCGCGTTTGGTATTCCCGCCGTAAAGGGCGTGGAGTTTGGCATGGGCTTTGCCGTGGCCGCCATGCGCGGCAGCGAGAACAATGATCCGTATCGCATCGATGCCGAGACCGGCGAGATCGAGGTCGAGTCCAACAACGCCGGCGGCATCCTGGGCGGTATTTCGACCGGCGCGCCCGTCATGTGGCGCATGGCCGTAAAGCCGACGCCCTCCATTGGCCGCGAGCAGCAGACGGTGGACATGGACGCTATGGAAAATGCCGAGCTCTCGGTCCACGGCCGCCACGATCCCTGCATCGTCCCCCGAGCTGTCCCCGTAGCCGAGGCAGCCGCCGCCCTTGCCATCTGGGACGCCCTCCTCGAAGACGCCGCCCAGCGCTAACTACCCGCCCCTCAACATCCCCCGACACGTGAAAGGAGTCTCCATGGACCTTGCTGACATCCGCCAGGCCATCGATGGCATCGACACCACGCTCCTCAACAGCTTTGTCGAGCGCATGGACATTGCCACCGAGGTCGCCAAGTCAAAAATCGAGATGGGCAAGGCCGTCTTCGACCCCGCCCGTGAGCGCTCCAAGCTCAACAACCTCGCCAGCCGCGCGCCCGAGCGCTACGAGGCGCAGACCATCACCCTGTTCCGTCTCCTCATGAGCATGAGCAAGGCCGAGCAGCAGCGCTACATCAACGAACTCAAGGGCATTACCGTCTCGCAAAAGGCCCACGCCACGGCTGCAGCCTCCGACACGCCCTTCCCTCAAACGGCCACCGTTGCCTGCCAGGGCGTCGAAGGCGCCTACAGCCAGATCGCCGCATGCAAGCTCTTTGACGTGCCCGACATCGCGTTCTTCGAGACCTTCGAGGGCGTCATGCGCGCCGTGCGCGACGGCTTCTGCGAGTTTGGCGTGCTGCCCATCGAGAACTCCACCGCCGGCTCGGTTAACGCCGTCTACGACCTGCTCGCCCAGTTCGATTTCCATATCGTGCGCTCGCTGCGTCTCAAGATCGACCACAATCTGCTCGTCAAACCCGGCACCAAGCTCGCCGACGTGCACGAGGTCTATAGCCACGGCCAGGCTATCGCCCAGTGCGCCGGCTTTATCGAGGCCCACGGTCTGCACGCCACCAAGTACCCCAACACGGCTATGTCGGCCGAGATGGTCGCCAGCTCCAAGCGTACCGACGTTGCCGCCATCGCCTCGCGCAGCTGCGCCGCACTCTACGGCCTGGAGGTGCTGGAGCCCAACATTCAGGACTCGGACAACAACTACACGCGCTTCGTCGTCATCAGCCGCGAGCCGCGCGTCTACCCCGGCGCCAACCGCACCTCACTCATGATTACCACGGCCAACGAGCCGGGCGCGCTCTATCGCGTGCTCGAGCGCTTCTACGCGCTCAATATCAACCTCATCAAGCTCGAGAGCCGCCCCATCCCCGGTCGCGACTTTGAGTTTATGTTCTACTTTGACCTGGACTGCCCCTTTGGCAGCAAGGCTCTCGACGACCTGCTCGATTCCATCGACGACGTGTGCGAGAGCTTTACCTACTTTGGCAGCTACACGGAGGTGCTCTAGATGACCGATATCGCCGCAACCCGCCCCTACGGCGTGCTAGGCCGCGTGCTGGGCCACAGCTACACCCCGACCATCTACAAAGAACTCGCGGGGCTCGAGTACGTACGATTTGAGCGCGAGCCCGAGGATCTTGAGGCCTTTATGACAGGCGACGAATGGGAGGGCACCAACGTGACCATCCCCTACAAGCGCGCCGTCATGGACTACCTGGACGAGCTGAGCCCACTCGCCGAGCGCATGGGAAACGTCAACACCATCACACGCCTGTCTGACGGCCGCTTGCGCGGCGACAACACCGACTACTTCGGCTTTCAGTGCCTGGTCGAGGAGCTGGGCGTAGAGGTCGCCGGCAAGAAGGTCCTCGTGCTCGGAGCCACCGGCGGTGCCGGCACCACGGCAAGTATGGTGCTCGGCGATCTGGGCGCCACCGTCGTGCCGGTGGGCCGCACGAGCGAGGTCAACTACGCCAACATCGCGCAGCAGTCCGAAGCCGCGCTACTCGTCAACTGCACGCCTGCCGGAATGTACCCCCACTGCCCCGACGCCCCCTGCACGCTCGAAGGACTCGATGCGCTCGAAGGCGTTATCGACATTGTCTACAACCCCGCTCGCACGGGACTCATGCTCGAGGCCGAGCGCCGCGGCATCCCCTGCATCGGCGGCTTGCTGATGCTCGTGGCCCAAGCGGCACAGGCCGTCGAGCGCTATACCGGCAAGGTCACCCCGCGCGAGCGCATCCTGGACGTGACGGAACGCTTGTCACGCCGCGAGCAGAACATCGCCCTGATCGGCATGCCGGGCTCGGGCAAAACCCGCGTGGGTGAGCAGATCGCCCTGCTCACCGGCCGCGAGCACATCGACTTGGACCGCGCCCTCGAGGAGCGTCTGGGCATGCCTTGCGCCGACTTTATCGTCGAGCGCGGCGAGGCGGCCTTCCGCGAGCAGGAGACGGCGGCCCTGGCCGACATCTCCAAGCGCAGCGGCCTGGTACTTTCCACCGGCGGCGGCGTCGTCACGCGAGACGAGAACCACCCGCTGCTGCACCAGAACAGCCAGATTGTGATGCTCAACCGCAAGCTCGACGAACTCGCCCACAAGGGTCGCCCCATCACCGCCCGCGATGGCATCGATAAGCTCGCCGAGCAGCGCATGCCGCGCTACCGCGCCTGGGCCGACTACATCATCGACTCACGCGACTGCGCCGCCAAAACCGCGGCCGCCATCGTCGAGACCCTCTAACCTGCCAAAAAGGGATAGGTTTATTTTGGCAGGTTTTATCTGGGCAAACGCCGAAGATCGCAAGACCAGCCACGCCAACCAACTGCAAAGGAAGCAACCATGAAGGCACTCGTCATCAACGGCCCCAACCTCAACATGCTCGGCATTCGCGAGCCGGGCATCTATGGCAGCGACAACTACGACCGCTTAGTGCAGATCTGCCAGGAAGCGGGTGCTGCACAGGGCTTCGACGAGGTCGAGGTCTTCCAGTCTAACCACGAGGGCAGCATCGTCGACAAGATCCAGGAGGCCTACGGCAAGGTCGACGGCATCGTCATCAACCCGGCGGCTTACACGCACACGAGCGTGGCGATCCTCGACGCCCTCAAGGCCGTCGCCATCCCTGCCGTTGAGGTGCACATCAGCGCCGTAGAGACGCGCGAGGACTTCCGCCAGGTAAGCCACGCCCGCCTGGCCTGCTTCGCCACCATCACCGGCGAAGGCCTCCAAGGCTACGCCCACGCGTTGGAGCTGCTGAAAGAGCGTCTCGAAAAGTAGCCTCGCGAGCAAATCCATCAACGCGATTCATACGCTAATAATGCCAGTGCCGCCAGCAGCAACCTCGCTACTGGCGGCACTTTATTACTGGCATATAATCATTGCAGTCACACAACGTCTGGAGACGCACATGCTGAGCATTCACCTGGGGGATTACCCCGGTTCCATCTACGATACCGAAACCTATTTTAGGAACTCATACTTGGACTCATGGTTCGAAGACCCTATGGCCGCACAGATTATTAAAAGCGTGGACGGATCAGAGCTCATCGGTCCCCACAACATCGTAAGCAAGCAGCTGGGCTCAATCACCCCACTCGAACTGTCCGGCGGCGTTAAGACGCTGCTGCTGGTGCGCAATCTCCCAAACATGGTGTTCAATGCATCCACTTGCGGAGATAACTGCGCTCGCTGGCTGCTCAAAATTGGCAAAGAGCAGGATGTGCTGGTGACCCTTTACCACATCATGAAGTTCCCCTGGAAGAACTTTGAAATCCGCATTGAAAACGATGACCGCATCGTCAGAAACATGCAGGAGTTTGTCGGCGCCACGAATGACTTTTTGGATGTTGATGAGTAATGAAGGGAACGCATACCGTTGTCGTAGAGCGTGCAAAGGTCAAATACACACTCACCTTTAAACGCAACATTTCCTTCATTCGCGGTAACAGCGGCACGGGCAAAACGACGCTCATCTCGATGATTCGCGACTACAACGACCGAGGACCGGAAAGCGGCGTTACACTCAGCTGCGACGCGCCATGCGAAACGCTTTCCGGCAGACGTTGGGAGCGCGAGCTGTCGATCATCGAAGATTCGATCGTCTTTCTAGATGAGGGCAACGAGTTTATCTACTCAAAGGACTTCGCCAAAGCCATCAACGGATCGTCCAACTATTTTGTTCTGATATCTCGTCGCGACGCCAACGAACTCCCCTACAGCGTCGACGAGATCCTAAAGCTAGTCAACACCACAAGCAAGACAATTAATGGCCGCAAGAGCGACAGACGCTTCTACTCGGTGACTAAACCGCTATATGACCACACGGCAAGCATGCTGTATCAGGACCTTAACGTAGGGTTCGACAATCCTGACGCCGTAATTGTCGAGGATAGCAAGTCTGGCTATCAATTCTATAGCACCCTTTGCAACCGACTGGGAATCCCCTGCTATACCGCCACCGGCGTAGCGAACCTAAAACGAACGATTCACGAATGTCCCGAGCAAAACATCCTTGCCATAGGAGACGGCGCAGCGTTTGGTCCCTACATCGAAAAGGTGCTCGGACAGCGCGTTTACAAGAACGTTCGCTTGTTCCTCCCTGAATCATTTGAGTGGACGCTTTTGCGATCTGGCCTCATCCCCAACAACGACATTCCAAAAATCCTCAAGGACCCTTCGAGCTATATCGAAAGCCGCGACTACCTGAGCTGGGAGCGGTTCTTCACCGACGTATTGATCAAGTACTCTGCAGACACTCGCTACGTCTACAGAAAGGCACGGCTCAACGAGCAGTACCTAAAGCCGCAGGCGATGGATGCAGTTGCGAGCGTCTTGCCCGAGTGTCTGAAGGCATAATGGCAGTGGGGAGGACCAACTTGGTCCTCCCCACTGCCATGGAAACCCAGCACACGCAATAGCTGCCGGCAAGAGCGGCAACTGTCGCAACCACAAACCCATCCACGCGGCGGCTCGAAAGCTCAAGCCCACTCAGCGCGGCAAGGACAAGCCAAGTGACACCGGCTCCAATAAACAGCAGGGGCTTGCTCACGCTCGGCTCGAGCCCCCCTTGGCGCGCCGTATAGCCAATCCACATCAGCAGCACAACAGCAGCTCGCGCCACGGCTTCGGCCTAAACGTATACCCGGCAAGAATAAAGAACACCTGCATGTGAAAAAAGCCCAGACCACCAAGCGGCCCGGGCTTAATAAACGATGGTGCTCCATGGCGGATTCGAACCGTCGACCTTGGGATTAGAAGTCCCCTGCTCTATCCAACTGAGCTAATGGAGCAAATAACAGCACGCCCAAGCAAGCGCAAGCCTGTCAGGCGCAAGTAATTATAACCTAGTTGAACTGCTCACGGTACGCCTTGCAGACCTTATCGACCGGGCCGTCCATGCGAAGGTCACCCTTCTCAATCCAAACGGCACGCTGGCAGATGCGCTCAACCTGCTCCATGGAGTGCGAAACAAACAGAACCGTCACGTCGCCGCTCTGGATAAAGTGCTGGATACGGGCCTCGCACTTCTGCTGGAAGAACACATCACCGACGGAAAGTGTCTCGTCAACGATCAGGATGTCAGGCTCAGTGATCGTTGCGATTGCAAAGGCAATGCGCGCAACCATGCCCGAGGAGAAATTCTTAAGCGGCATGTCGACAAAGTTCTGAAGCTCAGCGAACTCAATAATGCCGTCAAAGTTGGCATCGATGAACTCCTTGGTATAGCCGAGCAGGGCACCGTTCAGATAGATGTTCTCGCGGGCGGTCAACTCGGGGTCAAAGCCGGCACCAAGCTCAATCAGCGGCGCGATGTTACCGTGCACCTTAACGCTGCCTTCGCTAGGCTCAAGCACGCCAGCGATAATCTTGAGCATCGTGGACTTGCCGGAGCCATTGGTGCCGACCAGGCCCACGACCTCGCCACGATGAATATCGAACGAGATATGCTTGAGCGCCCTAAACTCCTCAAAGAACAGCTCGTGCTTGGCAAGCTTGATGAAGTACTCCTTGAGGTTGGTCAGCGACTCGGACGCCATGTTAAAGATCATGGTGACGTCGTCGACCTCGACAGCCAGAGGCTGCTCGCTGTAATCAACAACAGATTCAGTCATCACAGCACTCCTTAGATGTAGAGGATAAACTTGCGCTCGGACTTATGGAACACGGTGTAGCCAATGACAAGCGCAAGGACCGCCCAAGCGACGCACATACCAAACGTCAAAAGCGAGGGCGTGGTCTGGAACAAGAAGATATCGCGCATAAACTGCAGGTAGTTATACATGGGGTTCGCATACATCAAGATACGCACGAGATGCGGCATTTGCGCAATATAGTCAGTCGTCCAGAAGATGGGCGTAATATAAGTCCACGCCGTAATGACGACGCTCCACAGATGCATAACGTCGCGGAAAAAGACCGTAAGGGCAGAGAGCATCATGCCCAGGCCCATGCAGAAGCACATAAGCAGCAGCAGGCAAACCGGCAGCAGAATCAAATGCCAAGAAGGCATAACGCGGAACCACAGCATAACGATGGCGACGGCGACCAGCGAGAAGGTAAAGTTGACCAGCGAGAAGAGCACCTTCTGCACCGGGAAGACCCAGCGGTGCACCTTAACCTTCTTGAGCAGAGGGGCAGCACCCACGATCGACGTCAGGGCCTGGTTCGTAGACTCGGACATGACGGCAAAGGTAACGTTACCCACGATCAAGTACAGCGGGTACATCTCGGGCGTCATTGAGCCATTGCGGCCCTGGCCAAAAATCGTCGAGAACACGATGGCCATGACGATCATCATCAGCAGCGGGTTGAGCACCGACCATGCGACGCCCAGAACGCTACGGCGATACTTGATCTTAAAATCCTTGGTAACCAGCTGACGAAGGATAAACGCGTCCTTCTCAAATTCGTTCTTAGCAAACGTCGCAGGCAGACTGCGAGCTTCTTGTTGCTTTGTCTGATCCGACACGGATGCAACTCCTTTACTCGTAATCGTTGACAAACGAACAGTATAGACCCGACGGCCATGCAAACGATTCGCGCAACAAAACTGGAGAACTAACCCACATCTTAGGATGCCAAGCCCAAACGGCTATACTTTCAAGGATTGAATGTATAAGGAGCATTGAGTGAATTCTGAATCCATCGCCGTCATCATCCCCTGCTACAACGAAGCCCTCACGATCGGCAAAGTCATCGACGACTTTCACCGCGAGCTTCCGCAAGCGACGGTCTATGTCTATGACAACAACTCGTCGGACGACACCTCACGCATCGCCACCGAGCACGGCGCCACGGTCCGCTTTGAACCCCGTCAGGGAAAGGGCAACGTGTGCCGTCAGATGTTTCGCGACATCGACGCCGATTGCTACCTGATGGTCGACGGAGACGACACCTACCCCGCCGAGGCGGCCAAAGCCCTCTGCGAGCCCATCCTTAACGGCACAGCCGACATGACCGTAGGCGACCGCCTTTCCAACGGCACCTACGCCGAGGAAAACAAGCGTGCTTTCCACGGCTTTGGCAACAATCTGGTCCGCGCCATGATCAAGTGGATCTATGGCTACAGCTTCGATGATGTCATGACCGGCTACCGCGCCATGAGCCGCCCGTTCGTCAAAACCTTCCCCGTGCTTTCCGAGGGCTTCCAGATCGAAACCGAGCTCTCGATCCACGCCGTCGACCACCGCTGGCGCATCAAAGATGTACCCATCGAGTACCGCGACCGTCCGGAAGGCTCCGAGTCCAAGCTTAATACCGTCAGCGACGGCATTAAGGTCGTTGCGATGATCGGCACGCTGTTCAAGGACTACCGCCCTCTGAAGTTCTTCAGCCTGGTTGCGCTTCTGTTTGCGGTGATCGGCCTCGCCCTGGGCATGCCCATCGTTGTCGAGTATTTCCAGACCGGCCTCGTTCCGCGCTTCCCCACCGCCATGCTCGCCGCGTCGTTTATGTTCCTGTGCGGTCTGAGCCTTGCAACCGGATTCATCCTGGATTCCGTGGCAAAGGTCGAAAAAAAGCAGTGGGAGGTCAACGTATACAGCAAATACACCTACGACGACCAGCCCGACCACCCTACTTCCAAGCCAAGCAAGAGGTAAACCACCATGCCGCTCATCTCCATCGTCGTGCCGTGCTACAACGAGCAGGAATCACTTCCGATCTTTCTCAAAGAGCTCGATGGCGTCGTTCGCATCATGACCCAGCAAGATCCCGGCATTTCCTTTGAAGCCGTCCTCATCGACGATGGTTCGGCAGACAAAACGCTCGCCGTCATGAAGGCAGAAGCCGCGGCGGCGCATCCATACGCCATCCGTTGGCACTCTTTCTCGCGCAACTTTGGCAAGGAGGCGGCACTACTCGCCGGACTCCAGCACGCAAAGGGCGGCTATGTCGCCACCATGGATGCCGACATGCAGGACCCGCCCTCGCTCCTGCCGCAGATGTACGAGATCTTGCAGACCGAAGACTACGACAACGTCGCAACGCGCAGGACCACCCGCGAAGGCGAGCCTCCCATCAGGTCGTTCTGTGCCCGTATGTTCTACAAGATCATCAACCGCATTTCCAAGGCCGACATCGTCGACGGAGCACGCGATTTTAGGCTCATGAAGCGGCCTATGGTCAACGCCATCATCTCCATGGGCGAATACAACCGATTCTCCAAAGGCATTTACGGCTGGGTGGGCTTCAAAACCAAATGGCTCCCCTACGTAAACGTCAACCGCGTGGCCGGCGAGACCAAATGGAGCTTTTGGTCGCTGCTCCTCTATTCCATCGACGGCATCGTCGCGTTTTCCACGGCGCCGCTCTCCCTCGCCGCCCTCACAGGTATCGTCTTCTGCCTCATCGCTATTCTGGGATTCGTCGTCATCCTAGTAAAGACGCTTGTCTGGGGCGACCCCGTCGGCGGATGGCCGTCGCTCGCCTGCCTCATAACGCTGTTTGGCGGCATGCAGCTTCTGTGCCTGGGAATCATAGGTGAATACTTGGCAAAAGCCTACTTGGAAACCAAGCGACGTCCCATCTATATCATTCGAGAATCCAACGAGGAATCTGATGACACGGCCCAATAACAGCACGCTCAAGAATGTGGCGTTCTACGCCGCCTGCTTCGCATTTTCCGTCGCACTCTTTGTCGCACTTGCAGCGGCGGGACATGTCTATCCCTTTGGCGACAACTCGTTTCTCACCAACGATCTCAAATACCAATACATCGACTTCTTCGCGTGGTTTCGCCGCGTCCTTTTAGGCGAGGCAAACCTTCGCTATTCCTTCTCACAGGGACTCGGCATGAACACATGGGGGCTCTATAGCTACTACCTCGGCAGCCCCTTCAACCTGCTCTGCGTGCTGTTTCCCGCAGACAAGCTGACGCTCTTCGTGCTTGTTATCTCCGCGCTCAAACTGGGCTGCATCCACATCAGCGGCGCTTGGTATGTGCAAAAGCGCTTTGACCTACCCAAGCCCGCAGCATTCCTGCTTTCCCTCTCGTTCACGTTTTGTAGCTGGACCATCAGCAACCTGCGCAACCCGCTCTGGATCGATTGCCTCATCATGCTGCCCATCTGCGCCTACGGATGCCACGAGCTCATCCGCAAGCAGCGCATGATCCGCCTCGTCATCGCAACGGCGCTCAATGTCATGTTCTGCTGGTATACGGCCTACATTAGCATCCTGTTCCTCTGCATCTTCGTACTGGTTGAATTTGTCGATTATGTTGCAGAAGAAGGATTTAGCTGGAAGCTCATGCTCGATCGGGCCCTGCGATTCGCCGGGGCTATCGCGCTCGGACTGCTTCTGTCCGCTTGGACCTTTTTGCCGACCATCCTTGCCATGTCCAAGGGCGGTCCCGTTCTAGCACTCGGCCCCCTACTTAAAACCAACCTCAAGTCGCTCATCAGGGGCTTTCTTCCCTGCATGTGGGTAAGCAATGAAAGCACACCTCAGTTCTATTGCGGCATCATCATGATGCTGCTTGCGGTGAGCCTGCTGGTTAACCGCACGGTTTCAATCAAGACGCGCATCGCAACACTCGTCGTCACGATAATCCTGGTTGCAAGCTCCGTTTTGAGCCCGCTCGAGTACATCTGGTGCGGCATGCGCGTTCCCAACGGCTTCTACTCGCGCACGGCTTTTTTGCTGAGCTTCTTTGCGCTGTGGGCTGCGGGCTATACCCTGCAGATCCTCAAGGATCAACCTAAATTGCGCCAAGCCTATCGCCCCGCCGTCATCTTGCCACTCCTGGCGCTCACCGCTATTGAACTGTTTGCCAACGCTCATGTAGTATGGAACCAGCTCTACGCGGGCTATTCCGAAAATACCAACAGGGCCTATGTAGCCACCGCAACCAACACGATCGCTACCACTACAGAACGGGATTCAGCTCCGTTCTACCGCATCGATCGTACAACCACACGAGCCGATAGTGCCGCTCTAAACGAAGGCCTGGCACTAGGGTATAACCAGCTATCTTCTTATTCGTCCGCCAATAACCAGCAGGCAATTGCATTGCTCAACTCCCTTGGTTACAGCAGCGTCGGCGAATTCTCGACCCGTTATGCCGAGCCCATTCTTGCCGTCGATGCCCTACTGGGAGTCAAGTATGCCATTCCCGAGAACGCGCCTGCGGGATACGTTTCGACCAAGACGAATCAGGTCGACTCCACAAGCGCGGTGTACGAGAACCCCTATGCGCTCAGCATTGGCGTTGCAGCCTCAAGCGATATCCAAAACAGCACGCTGAAAAACGAGAACCCCTTCGAAAAGCAGAACGACCTCTACAGCAAAATCCTAGGCCGCGAGGTCAAGCTCTATACCAAGATCGAGGCCACGAGTACGGAGAATAGCGATAGCTTAAAGCAATGGAGCGTTACTGTACCGGCAAGCTCCATCGGGTATCTCTACATCAACAAAGATACGACTGCCGGCAGTTATTGGCCCGTCACCCTTACCATCGACCAGCGAACGATCGAAAACGAGGCCTGGAGATTCGACAATAATATCCGCCAGATTGCGGATGCATCGGACGCCCCGAGCCAGCATACGGTGTCAATCGGAGTCGCGGAGGGCTATACAGACATGCCCCAAGACAATGAGCCGGTCTTTTACGCCCTCGATCTGGACGTTTTCGAGCAGATTATTAACGAGCTTAAGACGAGCGAATTTGTTCCGACAGTTTTTGAGGACGGAAGAATCGAAGGCGAGTATACCGCCAAGGAAGACGGCAACCTGCTGCTGAGCGTTCCGTACGATGAGGGCTGGAACGTAACGGTAAACGGAACCGCCGCAGAACTAACGCCCGCCGCCGATAAGGGCCTGTCGTCCCTGAACGTGCAGAAAGGCGCGAATAGGATCGTGATGACCTACAAGACTCCGGGTGCCCTTGCGGGGCTTGCAGTGAGTCTGGCGACCACCGTCGCCCTTGTTGCAGCGGGGCTATACGCCAGGCATAAGAAAAGCCGCCGTTAACAAGCGGCGGCTTTTACTCTCGAAAAGTTAATAGCGGCTAGAGCATCTTGAGGTACTCCCCCAGCTCTTCCTCCCAGTCGGGCATGTGGAACCCGACCGACTCGAGCCCGGACAGGTCGAGTGCGGAGTGGACCGGGCGCGGTGCGACGGGGCCCTCGGCGCTCGCGTAGTAGTCGGCGGTCGATACCGGCACGACCTTCTCGCCGTTGCCGTTGGCGGCCTCGAAGACGGCGCGTGCGATGTCCGCCCAGGACTTCACCGCGCCGGATCCGGTGCAGTCGTAGGTGCCGTAGGGGGCGTGCGTCCCCAGCACGTGGAAGATGGCCTCGGCCATGTCGCGCGTGAAGGTCAGGCGGCCCAGCTGGTCGTCGACCACGGTGACCTGCTCGAGCTTGTCGTCCGGGTCGGCGACGCGGTCTGAGAGTGCCTTCATGGTCTTCACGAAGTTGTGCCCCTCGCCGATGACCCAGCTGGAGCGCATGATGTAGTGGTGCGGGCACCCGGCCACGGCGATGTCGCCGGCGGCCTTGGTCTGGCCGTAGACGGACAGCGGGGAGAACGGCTCGTCCTCCGTGTGGACCTCGGCGGTGCCGTCGAAGACGTAGTCGGAGGATACGTGGACCAGGGTGATGCCGTACCCGGCGCAGGTGCGTGCGAGAAGGGCGGGCCCCGTCGCGTTGGCCTTCCAGGCGGTCACGCGGCCCTCGGGGGTCTCGGCCCTGTCGACTGCCGTGTAGGCGCCGCAGTTGATGACCGTGCCGTAGAGCGACCAGTCGTACTGCGAATAGGCGTCCGGGTCGGACATGTCGAAGGTGTCGATGTCGCAGAAGTCGAAGTCCTTCGCCACGCCGCGCTCCTCGGCGAGCGCGCGCACCGCATGGCCCAGCTGGCCGTTGCAGCCGGTGACGAGGGTGCGCTTCGGCGCCATCGGGACGACGTCCTTGAGCATCGGGTGGTTGAGGTCGGCCTCGGAGACGGTGGCCTCATCGAGCGGGATCGGCCACTCGATGGCGAGCTCGGGGTCGGCGAGGTTCACGAAGGTGTAGGTCTTCTTGAGCTCCAGCGACCAGTGGGCGTCCACCAGGTAGGTGTAGGCGGTGCCGTCCTCGAGCGCCTGGAAGCTGTTGCCCACGCCGCGCGGGACGTAGATGGCCCTGGACGGGTCGAGCGTGCAGGTGAACACCTTCCCGTAGGTGGCGCTGCCCTCGCGCAGGTCGACCCATGCGCCGAAGACCGAGCCGCGGGCCACGGAGATGAACTTGTCCCAGGGCTCCGCGTGGATGCCGCGGGTGACGCCGCGGCTGTCGTTGTAGGAGATGTTGTTCTGGACGACCTTGAGATCGGGGATGCCGAGCGCGCACATCTTGGCGCGCTGCCAGTTCTCCTTGAACCAGCCGCGCGAGTCGCCGTGGACGGCCAGGTCGACGACCTTGAGGCCCTCGATGCCGGTCTCCGCGACCTTCAGGTCCTTCTCGAATTCGATGTCAGCCATGTGGTTAATTCCAATCGTGTTGCGGGCGCCCCTCGCGGTGCCGCAGGATCATCCCCATGCCCTGCG
>NZ_QSGK01000008.1:0-101843 GCF_003468125.1 Collinsella sp. AM40-7AC
CGCCGAAGTTGAAAGGCAGATTGCCGCTCTGGCGGGTTTGCAGCGTCAACTGGTTACGCGGGCTGGTAAGCCCGCGTAACCCTAATAATTGGCCTCGTAACCGTTGCCGTCGCCGGTGGGCTGTTCGTAGTAGTCCGAATCGCTCGAATCGCTTGAGCCATCGGAATCGTCAGAGCTGACCGATGAGGTTGCGGTGCCGTTTGCGTAGTCGTCAGACGTGTTGTTGCTGAGGTCGCCGATCGTAGAGCTGGAGCCGTCGGAAAGACCCATGGTGTTGGGACCCTTGGGATCCTTGCCGGCATCGACGCGCTCCATCATTTCCTTGAGCTCGTCCTCGTAGACAAAGACGTAGCTCACACCGTCAATCATGGTGCTGTCGTCGGCGTACGAAGGCAGGTTGGCCGAGTAGATACCGTCGACATCCATACCGCGCATGGCGTTGACCGTAGAGACGATATCCTGAACGCTCATATCGGTCACGAGCATATCGGACAGCGAATTAACCAGGCCAAAGATCTTCGTGGCATCGAAGTTATTGAGAATCTGGTTGGCAAGGGCGCCAAGCACCTGACGCTGGTGGCGCATGCGCGTGTAATCGCCGTCGGCATAGGTGTAGCGGCAGCGGGCATAGGTAAGGGCGGTGGCACCGTCCATATGCTGCTGGCCAGCGGTAATCTTAATATCCAGGTGCTCGGGGTCGTCAACATCATCGGTTGCGTTAATGTCGATACCGCCAACCGAATCAATCAGCGCCTGCATACCGTCGAAGCTAACCTCGGCATAGTGGGAAATCTGAACACCGCACAGCTCGTTGACCGCCTCGACCATGGCCTCGGCGCCGCCAACGGTATGGCAGGCGTTGATCTTCATGGTCTCGCCCTTGTACTCGACCTTGGTGTCGCGCGGAACGGAAATGAGCGTCGCCTGCTTTTGCGTGGGGTCGATGCGTGCCAGGATAATCGAGTCGGCACGATACGTATCCTCGCCCGGACGGCCGTCGGTGCCAAGAAGCAGCACGTAGAACGGATCCTTTGCCTCATCGGTGTCAACCAGAACCCGACGCAGATTGTCAGTAATGACATTAGAATCGCCGAGCTTGCCCATAATGGTGGCAAACCACAGGCCGGCAGCGGTAGTGGCACTCAGCAGCACGCCAAGCACGACAATGAGCGCGACGTGACGAATCGTGTGGCTACGGCGACGTTGACGAGCGCGCTCGGAATAGCGAGCCACGTTATCGCGACTGTAGATCTTGGCCTGCGCACCAGTTGAGGGTCTTCGGGTGGTGGTATCCGCGAGGGGCTTTTTATTAAACATAGGCAACCTGTATTAGTAGATGACGGGATCGGGGACGGTAGCATGCTCGACATGCGCGCCAAGCGCCTGCAGCTTTTCGACAAACTGCTCGTAGCCGCGCTTGATGTGATGGATAGCCGAAACCTCGGTCGTCCCGTCGGCGATCAAGCCCGCTACGACGAGGGCCGCTCCGCCGCGCAGATCGGGCGAGGTAACCTGTGCACCCGAGAAGCCCTTGACGCCATGAATCATGGCATGATGGCTCTCGATACGAATGTCGGCACCCATGCGCACCAGCTCAGAGGCAAACATAAAGCGATTCTCGAAGATGTTCTCGGTAATAACGGAACTGCCGCCGGAGAGGGCGGAGAGCACCATAATTTGTGCCTGCATGTCGGTCGGGAAGCCGGGGAACGGAAGCGTCTGGATGTCGACAGGCTTGATACGCTCGGCACGGTTCACATGGACGCCATCCTCGACGCGCTCGCAGTCGATACCCATGAGCTCCATCTTCTTGAGCACCATACCCAAGTGAATGGGACAAAAGCCCGTGACATCGACACCGCGATCGTCTGCCATCAACGCACCGGCGACGATAAAGGTACCGGCCTCGATGCGGTCGCCCACTACGCGATGGGTAACAGGATGCAGCTCTTCCACGCCCTCGATGGTCACGACAGGCGTACCGGCGCCAACAATCTTGGCACCCATTTCGTTGAGCATGTTGGCGAGATCGACGATCTCGGGCTCGCGGGCGGCATTGTCGATAACCGTGGTGCCCTGCGCGCGCACGGATGCCATAATGAGGTTCTCGGTCGCACCGACACTGGCAAACTCGAGCGTGACGGTGGTACCGCGCAGGCCCTGAGGCGCGCTGGCGTTGATGTAGCCGTGGGCGGTATCAAACTCGACGCCCAGGGCCTCGAGACCCAGAATATGCATGTCGATCTTGCGGGCACCTAGGTTGCAGCCGCCCGGCATGGCGATCTTGGCGCGATGGAAGCGACCCAGCAGGGGCCCCATGACGGCGGTGGAAGCACGCATCTTAGCGACGAGCTCATAGGGAGCCTCCCAGGAATCGACCTGAGAGGTATCGATCTCGAGCGTGTGCTCGTCGAGAACATCGATCGTAGCGCCCATGCCCTTGAGCACCTTGCCCATCACGTGGACATCGGAAATATCGGGCACGTTCTGCAGCGTCGTCTTGCCCGGCGCCAGAAGCGTTGCCGCCATGAGTTTGAGCGCGGAGTTCTTAGCACCCGAGACGGGCACGGAGCCTCCGATGGCGTGGCCACCCTCAACGCGGATAATATCCAAGGTCTACCCTTTCAAAAAGCATGCCCGGGGTGGCCAAGCCATCCCGGGCATGATGTGTTCGCAAATGGTCGAACGCTAAATCGTTTGACTATTGGGCAAGCTTGAGCTTACACCATGCGATTTCATTATAGAGGTAGGCGCGGCGTGCATCATCCTCCGACAAATTACCCAGCTTCTCTTCAAAACCTTGAATATCAGCTTTAAGCTTGTCGGCATCGACGGTCGCCAAATCGCAAGCGCGCTCGGCGAGAACGGTCACGACATCGTCCGCAACCTGGGCATAGCCGCCGGCCACGGCAAACGTGTGGTCGACAGTGCCCATGGCCTTATCGAAAACGCGAACGTAACCGCGGTCGATCGTGCAGATCTCGCTGGAGTGAGCAGGCAGAACGCCAAACTCGCCATCCGTGGACGGAATCGACACAAACGCAGCGTCGCCCTCATAGGCGCAGCTCACGGGGCACACGATGCGGATACGCATAACCTACTTCTCCCCCATCTTGCGGGCGCGCTCGCGCACGTCCTCAATCGTGGAAGCATAGCGGAAAGCCTGCTCGGGCAGGTCATCGGCCTTGCCGTCGACAATCTCGGCGAAAGAGCGGACGGTATCCTCGACGCGGACGTAGACACCGGGGTTACCGGTGAACTTCTCGGCGACGTGGAAGGACTGCGAGAGGAACTGCTGAATCTTACGGGCACGGTTGACCGTAAGGCGCTGTTCCTCGGACAGCTCGTCCATACCCAGAATGGCGATGATGTCCTGAAGGTCGGAGTACTCCTGCAGGAGCTCCTGGACCTTGACGGCGACACGGTAGTGCTCCTCGCCGACGATCGAGGGATCGAGAGCGTCGGAGGAAGACGCGAGCGGGTCGATAGCCGGGAACAGGCCGAGCGACGAAATGCTACGCGAAAGAACCGTGGTAGCGTCGAGGTGCGTAAACGTCGTGGCAGGCGCCGGGTCGGTCAGGTCGTCTGCGGGGACGTAGACAGCCTGGACGGAGGTAATGGATCCCGTCTTGGTCGAGGTAATGCGCTCCTGGAGGTCACCCATCTCGGTAGCCAGTGTGGGCTGGTAACCAACGGCGGACGGCATACGGCCCAGCAGTGCGGAAACCTCGGAACCCGCCTGGGAGAAGCGGAAGATGTTGTCGATGAACAGCAGGACGTCCTGGCCGCGATCGCGGAAGTACTCAGCGGTGGTAAGGCCGGCCAGACCGATGCGCAGACGCGCTCCAGGCGGCTCGTTCATCTGACCATAAACCAAGCAGGTCTTGTCGATAACGCCAGACTCGCTCATCTCGAGGAACAGGTCGGTGCCCTCGCGGGTACGCTCGCCGACACCGGTGAACACCGAGGTGCCGCCGTGCTCCTGGGCGAGGTTGTTGATAAGCTCCTGAATCAGAACGGTCTTGCCGACGCCGGCGCCGCCGAACAGGCCGGTCTTGCCGCCACGGATGTAGGGCTCGAGCAGGTCGACGGCCTTGATGCCGGTCTCGAAGATCTCGGTCTTGGTGGTGAGCTCGTCAAAGCGGGGCGCTGCATGGTGGATGGGGTAGAACTCCTCCACCTCGGGCATGGGCTTGCCGTCGACGGGCTTGCCCATGACGTTCCAAATGCGACCGAGCGTCTTGGGACCAACGGGCATCTTCATGGGCTCACCGGTATCGGTGGCGATGAGGCCGCGCTGCAGGCCGTCGGTCGAGGACATGGCGACCGTGCGGACGACGCCGCCCGGAAGCTGGCTCTCGACCTCAAGGATCGTGCTCAGATGACCGATCGGGGTCTCGGCCTCGACCGTGAGCGCGTTGTAGATCGGGGGCACCGCACCGTCAAACTTGACGTCGACGACAGGGCCGATGATTCGCACGATGCGACCATCACCGGCAGTCGTCTTCTTGGTGGCTTCCTCGACCGCAAGCTTTACGGTGTTATTAGCCATTACTGTTCCTCCAATGCTGAGGCTCCGCCGACGATCTCGTTGATCTCGGTCGTGATCGAAGCCTGGCGCACGCGACTATACGTGCGGGTAAGGGTCGAGATGATCGCGGTGGCGTTTTCCGTCGCGGAGTGCATGGCCTTGCGGCGTGCACCCTGCTCGGCAGCCGCCGAATCGATCAGGGCCTGGTAGATGACCGTCAGGATATAAGACGGCACAAGCTTGCCGAGAACATGCTCGGGAGAGGGCACGAACTCGAACGTGGACGAGATGCGCTTAGGGGCGTCGGTCTCGTTCTTACGCGGACCGTGGGCCATAGCGATCATCTCGGGGTCGAGCGGCAACAGATGCTCGACGCGAAGCTCCTGATCCACGCGGTTCTTGGCGTGGTGGTAGACAAGCTCGACACGGTCAAGCTCACCGGCACGATACGCATCGCAGATATGAGAGGAAATCATGCGGGCCTGATTGAAATCGGGCTCAGAGGAGTTGCCCTCAAAGTGCATGACAACGTTTGCGCGGTCACGGAAATACGTGACCGGCTTACGCCCGCACGCGATGATCTCGCACTCGATGCCGTCGTTCGCCCAAGAAGCGGCGAGCTTTTCGGCCGTGCGCTCCACCGTCGTATTGAAACCGCCGGCAAGGCCGCGGTCCGAGGCAATAACGACAATCAGGCCATGCTTGACGCTCTCATGCTTCTGCAGCATGGGATCGGTGCCCGAACAGGAGGCGTCGCCGGCGACCGTCAACATGACGTCGGTCAGCGCCTCCTTATAGGGCTCGGCCTGCTTGGAGCGATCGAGGGCACGACGGATCTTGGCCGTAGAGACCATCTCCATCGTGCGCGTGATCTGCTTGGTCGTGGTAACCGAGGAGATTCGCTTCTTAATGTCGCGAAGGTTGGCCATGGGGCTTAGTTCTCCTCTGATCCAGAAACATCCGAATGGTGCTTGGCCATGAACTGCTGCTTGAAGTCGCCGATGACGCGCAAGAGCTCAGCCTTGGTGTCATCATCGATCTTCTTGGCGCGAACCTTGTCGAGCAGCGAGCCAAAGCCATTGTCCATGTACTCGATGAGCTCGGCACGGAAGGGCAGCACGTCGGCGATCTCCAGGTCATCCAGGAAGCCCTCGTTGCCAGCGAACAGCGTAACGATCTGCTCGCCAACCTCAAACGGCTTGTAACGCGGCTGCTTCAGGAGCTCGGTCATGCGAGCACCATGGGTCAGCTGCTTCTGAGTAGCCTCGTCGAGGTCGGAGCCGAACTGCGTAAAGCCAGCGAGCTCCTGGTACGAAGCGAGGTCCAGACGGAGGTTGCCGGCGACCTGCTTCATGGCCTTGGTCTGCGCATCGCCACCGACGCGGGACACGGAGATGCCCACGTCGACTGCCGGGCGCTGACCCTGGAAGAAGAGCTCGGACTGCAGGTAGATCTGACCATCGGTAATGGAAATGACGTTGGTCGGAATGTAGGCCGAGACGTCGCCGTCCTGGGTCTCGATGATCGGCAGTGCCGTCATGGAGCCGTAACCGTTCTTCTTGGACATCTTGACGGCACGCTCGAGCAGACGAGAGTGCAGGTAGAAGATGTCGCCAGGATAGGCCTCGCGTCCGGGCGGACGATGCAGCGTCAGCGACATCTGACGGTAGGCCACAGCCTGCTTGGACAGGTCGTCGTAGATGACGAGCACGTGGCCGCCGGGGTTGGTCTCGCTGGCGGGCTTGCCGTCCTCGCCGTTGTACATGAAGAACTCGCCGATAGCGGCACCGGCCATAGGCGCGATGTACTGCATAGGGGCGGAATCGGCAGCGGTGGCCGAAACGATGATGGTGTAGTCGAGCGCACCGTGCTGAGCGAGGGTCTCGCGGATGTTGGCAACCGTGGAGGCCTTCTGGCCGATGGCGACATAGATGCAGACCATGCCCTTGCCGCGCTGGTTGAGGATAGCGTCGATGGCGATGGCGGTCTTACCGGTCTTACGGTCGCCGATGATGAGCTCACGCTGACCGCGGCCGATAGGCACCATGGAGTCGATGGCCAGCAGGCCGGTCTGAACCGGCTCGCACACCGGGGTACGGTCGATGACACCGGGGGCCTTGAACTCGATGGGGCGACGGTGCGTGGCGACGATGTCACCCAAACCGTCGATAGGCTGGCCGAGCGGATTGACGACGCGGCCGAGCATGGCGCGGCTCACAGGGATATCCATAATGCGGCCAGTGGTGCGGCACTCGTCGCCTTCCTTGATGGCGTCGACGGCACCGAACAGAACGGCGCCGACCTCGTCACGGTCAAGGTTCTGGGCAAGGCCGAAGACGGTCTCACCGGTATCGGAGCTCTTGAACTCCAGAAGCTCGCCTGCCATGGCGCTCTTGAGGCCGGAGACGCGCGCGATGCCGTCGCCTACCTCGTCGACCGTTGAAACCTCATGCGTATCGACCGTCGCGGAGAGGCTCGTGAGCTGCTCCTGCAGTTTCTTGGCGATATCCTGGGCATTGAGGGTTTCGGACATTAGGCTTCACCTCCGTACGAATTAGCAGAGTTTGCGAGGGTCTCCTGCGCGATGCGCAGCTGCGTCTTGACGGAAATGTCACGACGCTCGCCGCGGGCCTCGAGCACCAGGCCGCCCACGATAGACGGGTCGACCTGCTCGATAAGGAATACCTTGCGGCCGAAGTCCTGCTCGCATTTCTTAGTGATGGTTTGACGCAGCTCGTCGTCGAGCGGGATCGCCGTGGTGACGGTCACGCCCACTACATCCTCGTCTTCCTCGGCAACATACTTAAAGGCAGCTGCCACCTTGGGAAGAAGGTCGAGCTGGTCGCGCTTGGACATGGTGTCGAGCACAGCGATGATCTCGGGGCTGGCGCTAGCCAGACGCTCGATCATCTCGAGGTCCTCGAATACATGGTTCTCGGCCTTGGCGGCTTCCAAAAGGGAGCGCGCGTAGGTCTCGAGCACCTTGTCCTGATAGCGGCTAGTCGGCATTCAGGCTACCTGCTTCCTGGATGTAGCGCTCGATGAGCTTCTTCTGCTCGGCCTCGTCCTCGAGTGCCTCGCCCACGATCTTGGTGGCGACGGCAACGGACAGGTCGGCGATAGAGCTCGCGGCACCGGCGTAGATGGACTTGCGCTCGTCCTCGACGGTCGTGTGGGCCTTGGCGATGATCTCCTCGGCCTCCTTGTGAGCAGCCTCGATGATACGGGCGCGCTCGGACTCGGCGTCCTTACGGGCCTCGAGAACGATGTCGGCAGCCTGACGACGGGCGTCGGTAACGATCGAGTCGGACTCAGCGCGCTTGGCGATAGCCTCCTGCTTGGTCTTCTCGGCCTCGTCGAGGCTCTCCTCGATCTTCTTGCCGCGCTCCTCCATGGTTTTCATGATGCCCGGCAGGGCGACCTTGGCCAGCACGATCCAGATGATCAGGAAGGCGATAAGCGCCGGGATGAACTCCGCCATCTTAGGGATGAGGATGTCCGCACCGGCAGCGCCGTCCTCGGCGAACGCGGAAACCGGCATGAGCAGCGCGGCCGCGGACGCGGAGAGTGCGATCGCGCTCTTCTGGGATGAAAGATTCATACTTGACGCTCCGTGCTATTTAACGATCAGCGCGACAACGAAGCCGATCAGAGCCAGAGCCTCGCCGAAGGCGGAGCCCATGATGAAGACGGTGAACACGCGGCCCTGGACCTCAGGCTGACGGGCCATAGCACCCGTAGCACCCAGAGCAGACAGGCCGATAGCAAGACCAGCGCCGATAACACCGAGACCGTAACCGATAACTCCCACGATTCCTCCTTTGTCGTGCGTGTCTTATTTCACGCAGGATAACCTTTTTTATAACTGCCGGGCTCCATGGGTACGGGCACCGGCGGTTTAACGAATTGCTTACCTTTAAGGCGCGAGCGGAAGGCTACTCCTCCTCCGCGACCTCCTCTGCCTCGGAGACATACACGGCGGTAAGGACCGTGAAGACGTAAGCCTGGATGGCGCCGACCACAAGCTCGATCGCATAGATCAGGATGAGGATGGCAAGCCAGGCTAGCGAAGGCAGGGCGCCAACGGCGTGGGCCGCGGAAACCTGCTGAAGCAGCGGCTGCATGAACATGCTCGCCATGATGGCGAACGAGCCCATGACCACGTGTCCTGCGAACATGTTGCAGAACAGACGGACGGCAAGCGTGATGAGACGCAGGAAGGTCGAGAAAAGCTCGACGACCCACACAAGCACGTTCATCGGGAAGCTTACGCCCTGCGGGGCGAGGCTCTTGATGTAGCCGATCACGCCGTGAGCCTTGCATCCGTAGTAGATGAAATACACGAAGGCGAAGATGGCGAGCGCGGCGGTGGAGCCGATTGCGCCGGTGCCGGGCTTCATTCCCGGAATCAGGCCGATCATGTTATTGATCAGGATGAACAGGAAAAGCGAGCACAGGAACGGGAAGTGCTTCTTCCAGTTCTCACCCACGACGCCCTTGCCGATATCGTTCTCGACGTACTCGATGATGTACTCGAAACCGTTGACGAAGAAGCCCTTGGGGACCAGGGTCTGCTTCTTCTTGAACACGGCCAGGACGATCAGGAGCACGATCGTGGAGACGATCAGCCAAAACGAGTACTGCGTGATGCCGCAGCTCAGATCGCCCACGACAGGGGTGGAGCTGAACTCGCTGACCAGATGATTAATCTCATCAGGCAGCTTTTCAAAAATTTCCACGACTTACCTTTCGACCTCATGAGGATCTCGCAGCGCCTTGACGACACGAACCGTGCAGGCAGCCATAAAGGCCACGAAGCCGATCGCCTCGCCCAGGAGGAACATGCGAAATGCCTCTCCGAACAACACAAACACAACCAAGGTAAAGACGAGCAGGGCGATTGCCGAGACCGCAAGACTCACCATACCCTTGAGCATGTCCGCATTCTGTTTATCGTCAAGAACCGGCTTGAGCGTAAAGACAAAGGGAAGGAAGGCAATTGCGCCCGCGATGGCGCCTGCAACGATAGCGAGCAGATCGGCTATCTGAAACACTGGCGTCCTCACTTTCCTTTTTAACGCTTCACAGAACAGTTCCCGCCAAACATTGGTGACTATTGTACGAGCCAATCGCTAAAGTACAACCGAAAAAGCATCGGTTAATACGCACCTGTTCGTTTTCTTAAGACCTTCTTTATGCCGCAGGTACGGTAATACGTTTTTCTCGAACCCTGCAGGGCAAAACGTCCGTTAACAGGAGTGCGCGCGGTCGCCTTTTGTTCGTCCGCGCGCACCGTTTCTTCGTATTTGCAGCCGCGGCCGTTTAGCCCAGCGACTAGAGCGTGCCGTAGATGCGGTCGCCGGCGTCGCCGAGGCCGGGAACGATGTAGGCAGCCTCGTTGAGATGGTCGTCGATGGCGCAGGTATAGATATGTACATCGGGATCCTTCTCGGTCAGCGACTTGAGGCCCTCGGGGGCCGCGACGATGCACAGCATGCGGATGTCCTTGACACCGCGCCCGCGCAGGTAGCTGATGGCCATCTCGGCCGAACCGCCCGTGGCGAGCATGGGGTCGACGACCAGGCAGATGCGCTGGTCGATATCCTTGGGCATCTTGCAGTAATACTCGTGCGGCTCGTGGGTGACCTCGTCGCGCTCCATGCCGATGTGGCCCACGCGAGCGGAGGGCACCAGGTCGAGGATGCCGTCGACCATGCCAAGGCCCGCACGCAGGATGGGCACGATGGCGAGTTTCTTGCCGGCGAGCTGCTTAAACGTTGCGGTGGTGATAGGGGTCTCGACCTCGACGTCTTCCATAGGCAGGTCGCGCATGGCCTCGTAGCCGTCAAAAAGCGCGAGTTCGCGCACGAGCTGACGGAACTGGTTGGTGCCGGTGTTTTTGTCGCGCAGGATCGACAGCTTGTGCTGGACGAGCGGGTGATCGACAAGCGTCACACGGGACGCATCGTAGGTGACGGTCATGGGTTGATTGCCCCTTTCGTTGCGGCCGCAAAACGGCCTTGCTGACAAGGCGCGCAGCAATGTTGCCGCCGCACGCCATGCATTAGTTTAGCGGTTTGTTGTATCGAGCAGCCCATCGCAGCCCTACTGTGCGGTACTGAGCGAGCGCCTGACTGCATCACACCAGCCCGCAAGGTTTTGTTCGCGGCGCTCGGCGGACATGTGGGGAAGGAAGGTCCTAACGATCTGGGCATTTTGCTCCAGCTCTTCCAGGTCTTCCCAATAGCCGACGGCAAGACCCGCCAAGTACGCGGCACCGATTGCCGTGGTCTCCACCGTCTCGCATTGCAGCACGGGAATATCCAGCAGGTCGGCCTGGAATTGCATGATGAACTCGTTGCGCGAGGCACCGCCATCGACAGACAGGCGCTCGATCGAAAGCCCCACGTCCTGCTCCATGGCGCGCAGCACGTCGTAGCTCTGATATGCCATGGATTCGCAGGCGGCACGTACGATGGTCGCACGGCTCGAGGCGCCGGTCAGACCGCACACGATACCGCGGGCATGCGGGTCCCACCAGGGAGCGCCCAGACCCGCAAAGGCGGGAACGAAGTAGCAGCCCTCGTTGTCGCTAATCGAAGCGGCGAGTTGTGCCGACTCGCTCACGCTCGAGATGATGCCCATGTTGTTGCGAAGCCAGTTCATGGTGGAACCGGCAGCAAAGATGGAGCCCTCGAGCGCATAGCTGATCTTCCCGTTCGCAGCGATACCGATGGTGGAGACCAGACCGTTCTTGGATTCGACGATCTCGTCGCCGGTGTTCATGAGCATAAAGCAGCCCGTGCCATAGGTGTTTTTGGTCTGGCCGGGATGGAAGCAGCAGTGACCGAACAGCGACGCCTGCTGGTCGCCCGCCACACCCATGATGGGCGGCATGTTGGTCATGATGTCGCTCGCGACGCGGCCGTAGTCACCCGAGCTCCAGCGAACCTCGGGCATCATGGAACGTGGAACGTCAAAGAGCGCCAGCAGGTCGTCGTCCCAATCGAGCGTATAGATATTAAAGAGTGCCGTGCGGCTGGCATTGGTGTAGTCGGTGGCAAAGACCTGGCCGCCGGTGAGGTTGTAGATGAGCCAGGTGTCGATGGTGCCAAACATGAGGTCGCCCGCCGCCGCGCTCTCGCGTGCGCCGTCGACGTTGTCGAGAATCCACTGTACCTTGGAGGCCGAGAAATACGGGTCGAGCGTGAGTCCCGTGCGGGAGCGCACCAGCTCCTCGCAACCCTGTTCAACCAACGCGTCGATTGCCGGCGCGGTACGGCGGCACTGCCATACGATGGCGTTATAGATCGGCTGACCGCTCACGCGGTCCCAGACCACCGTGGTCTCGCGCTGGTTGGAGATGCCGATGGCGGCAATGCGGTCGGAGTGGATACCGCTCTTAAACTGGACTTCCATCATGACGGCGATCTGGCTGGCAAGGACCGCCATGGGGTCTTGCTCTACCCAACCGGGACGTGGGAAGCTGGTTTTGACGCTGCGACGTGCCTGCGCGACGATGCATCCGTACTCGTCGACGATGGTCGCAAGTACCGAGGTGGTGCCGCAGTCGAGCGCCATGATGTAGGAACCGCCAAAGTTAAACGAGGCATCTTCCATGCCCAGGCTGCCCAGATTCAACGACATCGCTTACACCTTTCTATTGCATCGGGTCGGACAGGACCCGTTCGATCTCTGATGCGGGAAGTGCGCCTTGGCGCAGGATCTGGAGCCCGCCGTGCTGGAACGACACGATGGTCGAGGCGTCGCGACACGGGGTCTCACCGGCGTCGACGGCAACATCGACCCCCTCCAGGATGCGACCCTCGACGGCGGCAAAGCTTGCCGGCGAGGGCGCACCGTGCGTGTTGGCGCTGGTGCAGGCAAGGGGGCTGCCACAGGCGCGAATGAGCGCCTGCACCACGGGCGAGGCCGAAGCGCGAAGTGCCACCGTGTCGTCGGCGGCGCGCATAAAGGTCGGCACGCAGGGGGCCGCCTTGACCACGATAGTCAGGGCGCCCGGCCAGCATCGTCGGGCGAGCACGCGGGCCTCGTTAGGGATATCCACGCCATAGCGGTCGAGCGCTTCGACGCCATCGACCAGCCAAGCGACGGTTTGCGTGAGTTCACGTTGCTTGAGAGTGAAGATGCGGCGGTAGCCGGTACCGAGCGCAGGGACCGCGGCGCCATTGACGGTGGCTTGCGGGTCGCGCGGCCACGAGGGGGATTCGCTTGTGTCTTGGGGTGCGGCGTCCGAAAAGGCGTTAACTGCCACAGCGACACCATAGACGGTCTCGGTCGGGATCAGGGCCAGACCGCCACAGCCGAGCACCTCGGCCGTGTGCTCGACGGCAAGCCGATGCGGCTCGCGCGCTCCCTCGTATACCCGATAGACCGTCTGCATGTGTATGCCAGCCCCTTACGCTCTGGTGCAAGTTTGTTTACTGTGGGGCATTCTCGCACGAAACGTTCAATCTATTTGCCCAGAGCGCATGTTGGTTTGGTGAGCGGCTCTAGTAGTCGGTGAAAGTAAGGGGGTTATTGGACGGCTACGAACTTCTTTGGTCTTCCGGCGTGACGTTCTTGGGCGGCGTAACGCTCGATACTGTCTATCGTTATCATCCGACGGCCGTCGACGAGTTCAACATCGAGTTTGCCGGCTTTGACCAGCGCGGTAATCCGCGGAGCGGAGACTTTGAGGTCCAGCGCTGCGTCTTTAAATGTTCGGCACGCCGCTTCCCGAGCGTCCTCGTGGTCGATTTCGACTGAAAGGGCCACGACCTCGGCCGAGCGTTCGTACCCTGTCGGAGTCAAACCGTTGTTGAGGTCGTCGGCCAAAAACGCCATCAGTGCCTCGGTAGCATGGGCAATCGCTTCTTCGCGCGTATCGCCATCGGCAAAGGCGCCGGGAATCTGCGGGAAGCTAGCGCAGTAACCGTCGTCTTCTTTTATGAGAACGCAGTCATAGGTAAATCGCTGCCTCATTTTGCCTCCAACTACCATCCAGCTTGGCGACGAATACTTGCCCACGTGCCCTTCTTTGGTCGATCACCACCAGAGCCGTTCACGGTGACAACACGGTCACCAGAAACATACTTAGCATGACTACCGACTTGCGCGACCTTCACGAATCCATCGTGCTTGAGTAGGGCAATGATTTCCCGAAAGGTAGGAGGTTGCATGGGCCGACCTCTTTCAGCCGTCCTAATTATAAACTAATTTATAATTTTTGCTAACCAGTTAATAAATATTACTGGCGCTGTTTGGGCTCGGTGACGATGGCTCGGACGATGCGGGGGCGATCGGTGAGGTCGTGGACGATGCGCACGTCCGACAGACCCGCTTGGCGGCAGAGCTCGGCCGCAGCGTCGAGCGCGCCCTCGTAGAGCTCGCAGGCAAAGAGGCCGCCGGCGCGCAACATGTAGGGCGCCGCGTTGAGCAGGCGACGGAAGATATCGAGGCCGTCGGCGCCACCCTCGAGCGCCAGATCGGGCTCAAAGTCCTTGACCTCGTGCGGCAGCGAGCGCATGACATCGGTGGGGATGTAGGGCGGGTTGGAGACGAGTACGTCAAAGGTGCCCCACTCTTCACGGGGAATGGAGCTCACCAGGTTCGTGAGGCTGAAGGCGACCTCATCGGACGTGAGGCCAAGCGCATCGCGGTTTTTGGTAGCAAGGTCGATGGCGCGCGGCTCGATATCGGTAGCAGTGCAGGTGACGTGGCCGCGACGCTCCCAGGCGATCGAGAGCGAGATACAGCCCGTGCCGCAGCCGACCTCGAGAACGCGGGCAGTGCGGGGCTCGGCTGGGGCAGGCGCAGCGGCATCCTGAGCTGAAACCGTCTCCTGGTCGGCACCCTCGATGGCGATGCCGCATTCGTCGAGCTCGGGCTCGGCGGCTTCCGCGGCTTCGGCTTCTGCTGCTTGCGCGGCGGCTTCCTCGGCCTCGCGATCGGCCAGTTCCTCGGCATAGGCACGGCTGCCCAGTACGTCGCCGCCTAGCGCCGCCTCATCGGCAGCCGTCAGGTTAGCGGCACGGCGCTCGGCAGTCGCCCGTTCGTCTGCCAGCGCGGCCTCGGCCTTGCGTGCCTCCTCGACCTCATCGTTCCAAGGCAGCTCAACACGCTGACGGGCAGCAGCCTCGGGGCTCAGCACCTCGGCATCCAGATAATTGAGGACTTCCTCGACGAGCATCTCGGTTTCGGGGCGCGGAATGAGCACACCGGGAGCGCACGCGACGTCAATCATGCGAAACTGCGTGCTGCCGGTAATGTACTGTAGCGGCTCGCCTTTGGCGCGACGAACGACGGCCGCATGCATGGTCTCGAGCTGGGCCGCGTTAAGCGTCTCGTCCATACGCATATATAGGTCAATGCGCGCCAGGCCCGTGGCGGCGCACAGCAGCCACTCGGCAGAAAGACGGGGGTGCTCCTCGCCGCGCTCGGCCAGGTACTCCTTGGTCCACTCGAGACAACGCTTGATGGTCCAGATCTCGTTTGCCATGGGGTCCTCCCCTCTTAAGCGCCGGGCGGCGCGCGAATGTCGGAGCAGATTGTAAGCGAGGCCAGCGCTTGGCAAGGGACGATTGAAGGCGATTATCGAGAATCAGCCCAGAATTTTGGTTTGGCCCCGTCCAAAGTGTTCATTCGTCGACGTCTAGATTTGCATTCGTCAAGCTTTTGGCAAGGTTGCCCCAAAACTGACCAATATCTAACCAAGAACTTGCCAAATCACTTGACGCGCGACGCATCAAAAAATGCACTGCGACTTCTTGGACGATTATTTGAGCAATATTTTCGGCAGAAGATGCACGCCGTTAATTGCTTTAAGCAGGTAGCTGGCTTAATGGCCATCAAAGCCGATTAAATAACATCTCAAAGCAATGTGCACAACCTAGTCATTTAAGAACGTCCCCAATGACCACCTCTAAGGCGCCGTAGGTTGAGCATAAGTCAGCGAAAACGCCCCTAAGCGAGCAAGGTGACGTGAAATGAAAGGGCGCTGACCTTCTGGTCGCGCCCTTGAAATTGAACGTCAGATTGCCGCTTAGGGGCGTTTGCAGCGTCGAGCCGTTACGGCGTTTGGTAAAACGCCGTAACTTAAACTGCCTGTGCCAGCTTCTCGGCACGCTCGGCGGCGGCGAGCGCCTCGATGACGGTGCCGAGCTGGTCGCCCAGGAGGACGCCATTGTAGGTGGAGTTGAAACCGATGCGGTGATCGGTCACGCGGTCCTGGGGCTGGTTGTAGGTACGGATCTTCTCGGAACGGTTGCCGTGGCCGATCTGGCTCTGGCGCTCGGCACCGAGCTCTGCCTGCTGCTTCTCGAGCTCCATCTCGTACAGACGGGCGCGCAGCATCTGCATGCAGACTTCGCGGTTCTGGATCTGGGAGCGCTGTTCCTGCGACTGCACCACGGTGTTGGTGGGCAGGTGGGTGATGCGCACGGCGGAGTAGGTGGTGTTAACGCACTGACCGCCAGGGCCGGAGGCACAGTAGGTATCGATGCGCAGGTCGGACTGGTTGATCTGAACGTCGATCTCCTCGGCCTCGGGAAGCACGGCGACGGTTGCCGTGGAGGTCTGGATGCGACCCTGGGACTCGGTCTTGGGAACGCGCTGGACGCGGTGCACGCCGGACTCGAACTTCATGACGGAGTAGACGCGGTCGCCCTCGACCTTGAACTCGATGGACTTAAAGCCGCCGGCCTCGCTGGGGCTGGAGTCGAGCACGGTGGTCTTCCAGCCGCGCGACTCGCAGAAGCGCTGATACATCTTGTACAGGTCGCCGGCGAAGATGGCCGCCTCGTCGCCACCGGCGGCGGAGCGAATCTCGACGATGGTGTTCTTGTCGTCATTGGGGTCGCTCGGGATGAGCATGTACTTGATGTCTTCCTCGAGCTGGGGAAGCTTGGCCTCGTTTTCGGAGATGTCCATCTGGAGCATCTCCTTCTCATCGGCATCGGTAGTATCGTGGAGCATTTCCTTGGCAGCCTCGATGTCATCGAGCGCGCCGATGTACTCGCGCGAGGCAGCGATGAGGTCGGACTGGTGCGCGTACTCCTTGTTGAGACGCGTGAACTCCTTGATATCGGAGGCGACGGCTGGGTCGGAAAGCTTCTTCTCGAGCTCCTCGTAGGCCTTGATGATCTTTTCGAGCTTGTCGCGCATGACGGACTCCTTTTATATGCGTGAAGGTGAAAATCGGCAGAATTGATGGGGCGCGGGGCGCCGCTGCGGGGGTAAAGCCCGGCTAGAACATGTCGATCTTCAGATACATGCGCATCCCTTCGCGTATGGGGGTACATAGTTGCGGTCTAACCCATACATGATAGCGTGCGCAGGCAAACCTGCATATAACCCGCACGGAATCCGACAAAGGGAGAGTCCCTTTGTCGGATTCTAGAGCGTATGGAGCAGGGCGATGAGGAAGCGTACGCCCTGGAGGTAGGCGCGGCGGGTGATGCGCTCGTTGGTGCCGTGGACGCCGCGGTCGCACTCGTCATCGTCGACCACAAACGCCGAAAAACGAATGCATTCGGAGCAAATGTGCTGGTAGTTGGCAGCGTCGGTCGCGCCGATCACGGTCGAGGGAACAATCGCCAACGGCTCGGATGATCCGTTTTCCTCCGTCCCCTTTGGATCGCGGAAATAGCGGGCGGCGATGGAGCGAACCGCCTCGAGGCCGGGACCACCGATGCGCGGGGACGGCGAGGGCTCGGAGCTGCCGGGGCCCAGCTCCACTTCGACACGACCGGCAAGGTCCGCCCCGGCAACCGCCTCATGGCAGCGCGCCACAACGTCGGCCACGCTCGTGCCCTCGAGCATGCGGAAGTTAATGTTGGCCCACATATCCTGCGGCATTACGTTGGCGCCGGCGCTGCCTCCCTCGATCTGCGTGGGCGCGCAGGTGGTCGTCACCAGCGGATAGAGCTTTTTGCTGGCGAGGCACTCGCGCACGATGGCATCCCCGTTGGCGGCAATCTCATCCGCCGTGTAGAGCCCCAGCTCGACAAGCTGCGCGGCAAGCAGATCGGTCACGCGCGTCGGCCACTCGATATCGCAGATTGCGGTGATGGCACGGCTCAACACCTCGAGCGACGTGCCGCCGTAGGGGTTGGAAGAATGCCCACCCGCGCTCTTTGTCTTGAGCACAATGTCGGCATAACCCTTCTCAGCCAGGTCGGCGTGCATGAGCCAACCCTCGCCCGCGTTGTACTCGGCAGCCGAAACAATACGGTAGTCACCCTCGTCGATCAGATATTCAAGTTCAACACCGCGCTCCTCGAGCACGCGGCCGATAGCTCCAGCGCCGTACTGCGTGGTTTCCTCGTCCTGGCCAAAGGCGAGCAACAGCGAACGCTTGTGCTCCCAGCCGTGCGCCAACGCATACTCAACCGCCTCGAGAATGCCTGCGACCTGATCCTTCATGTCGATAGCGCCGCGACCCCAAATGTAGGTGTCGTCCACCTGTCCGCTAAAGGGGGCGTGCGTCCAGTCGGCCTCGGTACCCGGCACCACGGGGACCACGTCCATGTGGCCCATGAGCATGACGGGTTTGAGGGCGGAGTCGGAACCGCCAAGCGTCACCAACAGCGAGTGGTCGATAAGCTCGACCTCGCCCGCCGCAAACACGCGCGGCCAGGCCTGCTGCATATAGGCGCGCAGGTCGTCGAAGGGCTGCCAGTCCACCGCCTCGGCATCCATGCTCGAGATGGTCGGAAACGACAGCACGCGGCCCAAGCGCTCGCACGCGCCGGCCTCGTCCATATCGGCAAAATCGTCCTCATGCGCAAAGAAGCGCCAAACCTCGGCCATGACATCCTTTCGATTGTGACGACAAAGGCCGCCCCACGGGAGCGGCCCTGCAACGCAGGCGTTTGCGCCGGTTATTTGTCCTCGAGATAGCGAGAGAGGAACTCGCGAGTGCGCTGATGTTTGGGGTTGCCAAAGAGCTCGGCCGGCGCGGCGTCCTCGAGCACCACGCCCTTGTCCATAAAGACCACGCGGTCGGACACCGTGCGGGCAAAGGCCATCTCGTGCGTGACGACAACCATGGTCATGCCGTCGGCCGCGAGCTTGCGCATGACCTCGAGCACCTCGCCCACGATCTCGGGGTCGAGTGCCGAAGTCGGCTCGTCGAACAGCATGATCTGCGGACTCATGCACAGGGCGCGAGCGATGGCCACGCGCTGCTTTTGGCCACCGGACAGGCGACCCACGGCGGCGTGCGCGAACTTTTCGAGTCCCACGCTCGCCAGATGCTCCATCGCGACCTTCTCGGCCTCGGCCTTGCTCATCTTTTTGAGCGTGACGGGCGCGAGCGTGCAGTTGTCGAGCACATCCATGTTGTTGAACAGGTTAAAGCCCTGGAACACCATGCCGATGTCCTCGCGGAGTTTATTGATATTGCAGCGCTCGGCCGTAAGGTCCTGGCCGTGGAACCAGATGTGGCCCGCGTCCGGGGTCTCGAGCAGGTTGAGGCAGCGCAGAAAGGTCGATTTGCCCGAACCCGAAGCACCGATGATGGTGACGACCTCGCCGGGATTGACGGACAAGTCGATACCCTTGAGCACCTCGAGCGAGCCGAAGCTCTTGCGCAGGCCCTCGACGCGGATGAGTGACTCTTTAGTTTGTGCGGCGGCCGCGGTGCCGGTAGTGGCGGTATCTGCCATGATGATTCTCCTCGTCTTAAGCCTAGTTAGAGCTGGGCAGCGTGGCAGGAGCCTCGGCGCCGAGCTTTTTGCCAAAGGCCTCGAGCAGGCGGCTCGCCACGAGCGTCAGGATCAGGTAGACCACGAGCGCCACGCAGTAGACCTCCATCTGGCGGTAGTACACGCCGGCGACGGTGGTGGTGGCATACATGAGGTCGAACACGCCGATGACCGAGAGCACCGACGAATCCTTGATGTTAATGATGAGCTCGTTGGTGAGCACCGGAATCGCGTTTTTAATGCCCTGGGGGAACACGACCTTGCGCATAGCCTGCCACTGCGAAAGCCCCAGCGAGCGCGCTGCCTCGGCCTGGCCGGGATCGATGGACTCGATGCCGCCGCGCAGGACCTCCATCATGTAGGCGGTGGAGTTGAGCGAGATGGTGACGAGGCCGGCGGTGAAGGTACTCCAAATCTGGTTGGCCTGGGCAGTCTCGAAGCCCATGCCGCGCAAAACGGTGAAGCCCGCGTAATAGATGAGCAGGCCCTGGACCATCATGGGCGTGCCGCGCACGATGGTGGAGTAGACGGTCGCAAAGCCGCGGCCGATGCTCTTAAAGAAGCGCACCAGGTCGTTGTCTACGCGGTCGAAGGTCTGAATACGCAGGAACACAAAGAGCAGCGCCAGGAAGAATGCGATGACGGTGCCGAAGGTGGCAAGCGCGATGGTGATCTCGATGCCACGGATGAAGAAGTCGCCGCTCTTGTAGGTCATGTAGACCAAGCTCGACAAAAAGTCGCTGGGGTTGGAATCCGAGACAATGCTCACCTGCACCAGATCGATAAACGACATGACGCAGCGGTCGACAAAGAAGATCGCCGCGATGACGACCACGACATAGCTGCCCAGGCGCGCGCCGCGACGGAAACGCTCGGATGCAAACGGTGACTTTTCGCGATAGTCGCTCCAGTGCATAACCTTGGTGACGAGCGCTGCCGCCGACACGACGATCCAGGCCCAAAGAATCGCCCAAAGGCAATCCTGGAAGATGCCGGTGGGCGCCAAAAAGCTCAGCGGCGTGGGGTTGCGCTGGCTAAATGCCAAGCCGAGCGCCGCGATAACGCTCGTGCCCAGGTACACATAACGGTGGTCGGCCTTGATAAAGGAGGCCAGACGATTGATGCCTTTCATGCTGCCTCCCTATGCCGGCTGACGGTCGAGGCACGCGTCCCACATTTGGTCGCGCTCCTCTTGGCTAATGCCCTTGAGTGTCTTGTCGATGAGCTTAAGCAGTTTGTCCGAGCCCTTGCGGCAACCGACATTTGCCGTGACCTCCTGCTTAAAGCCCTCGCCCTCGGCAAAGTGGATGGGGACGATACCGGGATTTTGGGCCATATAGCCCTTTTCGTTCTCCGTGTTGTAGGTCACGGCGTCGCACGTGCCCTGCAGCAGATTCGAGAACACCGTGGGGACCGAATCGACCGGATTTTTGTGAACGACGCCCGGGATCTCGTCGATGACGGTATCGAGCATGGTGTCCTTTTGGCCGAGCACCGTGGCACCGCTGAAGTCGCTGAGCTTGGTCGCGTTTTGGTAGGGCGAGCCCTCTTTTACGAACAGGCCAAAGTAGCCGATAAAGTACGGGTCGGAAAAACCGACGGACTCCTCGCGCTCGGGCGTGGCGCTCATGCCGGCGATGATGAGGTCAATCTGGCCGTTGTTGAGCGAGTCGATAAGGCCCGAGAAGCTCTGCTTGACGGCAACGGGCTCGCCGCCGAGAGCCTTGCAGACGATCTTGGCGATCTGCACGTCGTAGCCATCGGCATAGGCGCCCTGCACGTTGTCGATGGGGATCGTGAACTCGCTGGCCTCGGAAACCTGCCAGTTGTACGGGGCGTAGGCCGCCTCCATGCCGATGCGGATCTTGTCCTTGCCGATAACGGAATCGGACAGGTCATCGCGACCGCCGCCCGTCGTGGGCTGAACTACTTCCAGCGTGGAGGGACGCTGGCAGCCGGCAAGTGCGCCGGCGACGACAGAAGCGCTCGCAGCGAGAGCACTACCCAAAAAGATGCGACGGCTGCATACCGGCTGTGGATGCGCGTCGCGTTGATGGGGAGAATGCATAATCTGCCTTCCCTGTTGAATCGTATGCTGACGACTTAACAGGATATACGCCAGCGACCAGCAGCGCAGCACAAGCTCGAAAAATTAATAGACACACGGTAGTCATTGGGAGCGTCGATGTTTTGGCAATGCCAGCGGGCGCCACCCAGAGCGAACAAGTTAGCATGAAAAAGGCAAGGCATAGACCTTCTGGTCATGCCTTGCCTTTTGAATGACAAATTGTCGCTCTGGGTGGCGCGCAGCGTCGACCGGTCCGTCGTTCGTTAGAACGGCGGAACCTCTAGAGCAGGGTAACGCTAAAGCTGCGAACGTCCGTCTCACCCGGTGCCAAGGTAATGGTGTTGACCTTGTGCTCAAAGACGTCGTCCTCGGTGTCCATGGTGGTGTGACCGGTCCAAGGCTCGAGCGCCACAAACGGAGCATCGTTGGCGGCAGACCACACGCCAATGTACTTAAAGCCCTCAAAGTCGATCTTGACGCCGTGGCCCGACTTGCGGCCGCGCAGCGTGACCGTGGAACCCGGGGTATCGGTGAACATGATGGCATCGTTATCGAAACTGCGGTGCGTGATGGGCAGCACGTCCGAGTTATCGGGAGCCTTGTAACTACCCTCGAACGTCATAAGACCGTCGGGCGTGATGACGGGGACCTCGTTAGTCCAAGCCTCGGTAAACGCCAGCTCGTAATCCTCGAACGCCTCGTCCTCGGCACCGGGAGCCGGTACGTTAAACGCGGGGTGGCCGCCCACCGAGAACGGCAGGTCCACGTCGCCGGTGTTGGTGACGGCAAAGGTCTGCGTGAGGGTGGCGTCGCCGGTCAAGGCATAGGTCATGCTGAGCTTAAAGTGGAACGGGAACGCCTTGAGCGACTCGGGCGTGTCGATGATCTCGTACGTTACCGAGGAGCCGTCCTCCGAAACCTCGACCAGCTTGTGTTCGACGATGCGCGCGAGTCCGTGGCGCGGCATCTCGCAGGTGCCGGCCGCAGACGTCGCCGTGTTGTTGCGCAGCGAGCCCACAATGGGGAACAGGATGGGCGCATGCTTGCCCCAAAAGGCGGGGTCGCCCTGCCACAGATACTCGTTGCCGTTGAGGGCAAGGCTCGTGAGCTGGGCACCCATGGAATCGATGGCCGCGGTGAGGCCGCCGCGCTTGATGGTAGTGACGGTGGACATGCTACTTCCTCCAAAAGTAAACAACAGTGTCGAGGGCTATTGTCCCACTCTTGGCGGCGGGGTTGAGCGACAGGTGCAGTTATTGAGCAATAGCGTAAAGGTCAAACCCGCCCTGCGGCGTGCTATCGACCGTATCGGGCGCCTGTGAATTAAAACTCACCGGAACCATGCGCTTTGAGGCACGGTAACGCGTGCCGTCGGTGGCGACGGGCGGCTCATCGACCGTGAGCTCGTAGTCGCCGGGCTTGAGCTCGATGCCGTCACCTTCGGAATTGACGTATTGGTACTCGTCGATTGCTTGTCCCTTGAGCGTGCGGCCCACGATATGGATGAGCATCTGGCTGTCGCCGCGCGCGGTATCCCACGCCGCGCCGTCCTTAACCTCGACCGACACATGCACCGAGCGCGTGCGGCTGAGCGATTGTTCGACGGACATCTCGACCTTGGCGGCGTCTTGGCGCTGCTGCTCGACATGACCCCAGATGCTGCCGATCGCCGAGCAGGCAATGACACCGGCCATAAAGGCAATGAGGATGGGGCCGAGCGGCGAGCGACGTCCTGCATCTTCCTCGCGAGACAGATTGGGGCGACGTGTGGGTGCGGGCGCCTGAGCGCCCTGCGAGGGCACGTCGAGAATGCTGAAGGATGCCGTGCTGTCGGGGTCGATAGTGTGACGCGGCTGCGGGGTCTTTGCCGGCGAGATGGACATATCAGCCGGCTCGCCGAGCGTGGCCGTGGCATCGGCCTTCGCCTCGTCGGCCTCGGCCTGGGCCCAAGCCTGTTCAAAGGTTAGGGGTTCGGCGGCATCGGAGGCGGCTTCAGGCTCGACACCGGCATCGCTGCCGGTCTCGTCCTCGTCGCTCGACACGTCACACGGCGCGGGCTCGTCCCACTCTTCGTCCGGAGCCTCGCCCTCGCTATACCACCATTCAAAGTTATCGATATCCATACGGGGCGCCCCCTTGGCCTCGCAAATAAACACTTGCTAGCCTTATACCCCCAGATGACACGGGAGCTCGCCGGCACAGACAGGAAAAGCGTCACAACATTCGACGCTTTTCCTCGTTTTCGAGATTTTCATCAAATGTTGTGACGGTTTGGATGTGGCAAAGGGACTGTCTTTTTTCACATAGCGAGGGCTGCGCGGATGGAGGGGACCTCCAGAGCCTCGCGGAGCCAGGGGGCCAGCTGCTCGGGGTGACCCTGCAGGTAGCCTTTAAGCTCGGACGGGGCCACGCGGCGCACTTCCGAGATCTCCTCTTGGTTGATATGCAGCTCGCCCGGCTCAACATGGGCAAGGTAGACCTCGCACCATTCGCACTCGCAGCGGCCGTCGCCGTGGTCCTCGCGGTACACCACGTGTCCGAGGTGCTTGAGCTGATCGGGCTCGCGCGTGATGCCAAGCTCTTCGTTGATGCGACGTGCCGTGGCGGCCGCGACGTCTTCCCCGGGGAGCGGATGGCCGGCACAGCTATCGGCCAGCACCCCGCCCCACAGGCGTTTGAGCGGACTGCGACGACAGAGCAGCAGGCGCGCGTCTTCGCCCTGGCCCTCGACCAAAAGCGTCAGAAATGCCTGATGCAGGATTCCCTCGCCGGTATGGGCCTCGATGCGGTCGACGGGGCCAAGCGCCTCGCCGGTCGCGACATCGACCGCCACGACCTCGGCGCCTGCGCCGCCCTTATCCCAGCCGGCGCGCAGAATGCGGGCTGCGGCCTCCTCGAGCGCGGCGATGAGTTCCTTGGTGGTATCGAGCATGCGCCGCAAGTCGTCCGCGGTCGCGTTCTCCACATGAAAACCCGTGCTTGCAACTACCGGCACGCCAAAGCGCGTGGCCAGCGCCGCCGCAATATCGTGCGCCGGGATCTCGTCTCGATGGCACGGAACGGCCAGGATGCTCACCGTCGCCGTACGGCCGGGCTCGGGGCGAGGAATGGCCTGCGCCGTGGCGCCCAGGTGCGCAAACTCCGGCGAGCAGGCGTACACCGCCATGCCTCGCGGCGTCACCGTCAACTGGGCCTCGAGCGCAAACTTGCCCTCGCCCACTACAACCTTTGTCGTGTGCATACCCATGGGATCTCCTGTCGCCCGCAATGTACCTGAGACCATCTTCGCCTGTATTGCGACTATACAGGCAAGCGCAGCCTGCGACAAAGGAGGCAGGCACCTGACACATTCTGTTAGAGTTGCAGGGATTGAATCCCGCTTATTCATGCGACATTGGAGTGACAACCTTGACCGCCGCAACCACGCCTAAAAGTAAGTCAACCGCCGCCGCGCTCTCCCCCGCGCGCACCAAGCTCTGCCTGGCGCTGCTCGTGCTGTTGGGATTCTCGCTCGGCTGCTCCGAGTTCGTGGTCATCGGTATCGAAAGCGACTTGGCAACGGAACTCGGCATATCGCTTGCCACCGCGGGTCAGCTCATCAGCGTGTTCGCGCTGGTCTACGCTATCGCCACGCCGGTGCTCGCGCTCAGCACGGGGCGGTTCCGCCGCTACCAGCTGCTCGTGTGCTACAGCATTGTCTTTGTGCTCGGCAACCTGGTCATGGCGTTGGCGCCCAACTTCCAGGTACTGTTTATCTCGCGCATTGTCCTGGGCTCTGTCTCGGGCGCACTGCTCGCCGTGGGCGTGACGTACATCCCCGAGCTGCTGTCCCCGCAGCAAACTTCGCTTGCCATCTCGGTGGTATATGGTGCGTTTTCCGTGGCAATGGTCTTTGTCACTTCGATTGGCAAGTTCGTGGCCGACACGCTCGACTGGCACGTGGCCATGTACGGCACGCTGACCTTTGCCGTTCTGATCTGCGGAGCGCTCGTGGCGTTTATGCCGCGCGCTGGGCAAACCGACGAGCCTGCCACCTTTCGCGAGCAGGCGGGTCTGCTGCGCGAGCCGAGCATCATCACCGGCATGCTCATCTTTTTGTTTGGCGTAGGCTCGGTCTATGTGTTCTACGGCTACGTGACGCCTTATCTTGAGCAGGTGCTGGGTATGGGCACCGTTCAGGCGAGCACCACGCTTATGGCCTACGGCGTGTTCTGCCTGATCTCGAACATCCTGGGCGGATGGATCGATGCGCGCTTTGGCATGAAGGCGCTGCTTGTGACGTTTGTGTTGCAGGCTGCGGCGTTACTCGGGCTGTTTGCCGTGGGCGGCACCATGCCACTCGCGCTGGTCTTTGTCTTTAGCTTGGCGCTACTCATGTACCTGTTCTCGGTGTCGTGCATCACGCACTTTATGGACGTGGCACGCAGCCGCCACCCCAAGTCGATGGTACTCGCAAGTTCGGTTGAGCCCATGGCGTTTAACGTCGGCATTTCGTTTGGCACCGCGGTAGGCGGAGCCGTGGTGAGCAGCATTGGCATTGCACACGTGGGCGCCGTGGGCGCCGCGTTCTCGCTTGTGGCCTGGGCGCTCACGCTGGTGACGATTAAGCTGGCCCGCTGGGAGCGCAAGCGGGCGAGGGCGTAGGCGTAGGCGTAGGCGTAGATGCGATGCTCGAGCTCGATGATGATCGAAAGGAAACCGCATATGCAACGCGTACTGTTTATCTGCTACGGCAACATCTGCCGCTCGACGATGGCTGAGTCGGTGCTTACCGAGCTCGTGCGCCGCGCTGGGCGCGAGGCGGAGTTTGTAATCGATTCCGCAGCGACCTCAACCGAGGAGATTGGCAACCCGCCGCATCATGGCACTGTTGCCAAGCTGCGCGAGGTCGGGATTCCCGTCGTTGCCCACCGCGCGCGCCAGGTACGTCGCGCGGAGTATGGCGACTGGGATCACATTGTCTATATGGATGCCGAGAACGCGCGTGGCTTGCGTCGCATTTTTGGCAGCGATCCCGATAGCAAGATCTCGCGCCTGCTCGATTGGACCGATCGTCCCGGCGACGTGGCCGATCCCTGGTACACCGGCAACTTCGATGCCACCTACCGCGATGTGCTCGCCGGCTGCACCGCTATGCTCGAGCAACTGTAATCGATGGAATGCAGAGTTTTTAGAGCCACAAATCGGATGAAATGCAGAAATTTGATTTTACTCGCGCACAGAACAACGACGACAACGCCTAAGCATAGGCATAAGCGAAGTCGGAATTCCCATATACAAATCGAGCGTGGACTTTCTCCCACTTTGAGCGTTCAAGTGCGCTCTAAACGGGAGAAAATCCACGCTCATTATCTCGGTGGGAGAAAATCCTCGCTCGCCTACTCGTCGACGATTTCGGCGAGCCAGACGTTTAACGTATCGACCTCGGGGCAGCAGAACTTTGCCGTACCGGGCTCGTTGCCGGGCACGGTTCCGCCATAGCGCAGGATATCGATATAGGGAAAGCCCACATGGCAGGCCATGGCGCACATCTTGCCGCGATCTCGGTCAAAGTCAAAGACGTCGCCCGGCTTGTGACCATGGTGGCAGCGGCACGTCCCCAGCTGGTCCACGCAGCTCACGCGGATACGCGGCCGCTTGCCACGCGGCGCGCCGAGCGGCTTGTCCCCGCCCGCAGGCTTGGCACCGTTCTCGCCAGCGTTACTCATGGTCGATCACGTCCAGGCAGGCCTCGATGGGAAGGCCGGCCGACTTGTCCTCCTGGTCGGCATTGCGCTCGATGAGCTCGGCCACCACGCGCATGGCGTCGGCCGTCGCGCGCTGAAGCGTCCAGCCGCTCATCACGCGACCCATCAATACGGCCGAGAACGTATCGCCCGTACCCGGGAAATACACCGGGATCAGCTCGAAGGGGATCGTGAAATACTCGCCCGCCACATGGTCATAGCCCACCACGGCGTTCTTGCCGTCCACCTTGGCGCTCGTAATGACCACCGACCTGGTGCCCAGCGCGAGCATGGCGTCTACGAGTGCATGAGCCTCATCAGCCGTAATCTCTTCGACGATAGGCGTATCGGTGAGTAGGCATGCCTCGGTATAGTTGGGCACCGCATAGTCGGCGCATTCGACCAGGCTGCGCATAAGGCCGATGGTCGACTCGGGCACACCGGCATAGAGCTTGCCGTTGTCGCCCATGATGGGGTCGACGAACACCTTGGTGCCCTTTTGCGCGCGGCGGTGGCAAAAGTCCGAGATGATGCGCGTCTCTTCCTCGGTCACGATAAAGCCGGTCGAGATGGCGTCGAACTCAAAGCCGAGCTCCTCCCAGATGGCAAGACTCTGACGCACGTACTCCGTGGTGTCGTGGATGTAGAACTTGGGGTAGTTGAGCGTGTCGGAAACGAGCGCCGTCGGCAGGTTATGGATACGGTAGCCCATGTGCGACAGCACCGGCAGCATGGCGGAAAGCGCGACCTTGCCGTAACCGCACATATCGTTAATCAGCAGCAGCTGAGTGTTCTTCATGAGGGTCTCCCTTGTTTCGGGCACAGCGCAGCAGCGCCACAGTGCGACTAAGTGTAGCGCAGGAGGCGTTGTGGGCGGAGGCGAGCGGTACGAAGGGCAAATTGTTGCGGAAAGGTTTCGGAAAATGATCCCTTTTCCTCCGTCCCCAAGGGATCACATGCACCGAAGCGGACCGTGGCGGAATCACATGTTGAGGACGGACAGCGAAAACGCTCCTAAGCGAGCAAGGTGGCGTGAAAGAGGAGGGCATAGGCCTTGTGGCCATGCCCGACGATTGAACGCCAGATTGCCGCTTAGGAGCGTTTGCAGCGTCGAGCGGTTACGGCGTTTGGCAAAACGCCGTAACTATAAGTTTGGTACCTTGACATTCATTTCTCATGCTCCTAGATTGGTTAGGCACAAAACAATTCCACTACCTAACTAAAGAAAGGAGCAACACTAATTCATGTGCGATGAACCTCTTAACCTTTGTCCGCACGAACCCGGCGGCGACCCGTCACAGCCGGCGGATGTACCCGAAGCGGTTAGCTCAGAAGACAAGCTTGCCAAGCGCATCCTCAATGGCCTGGGCTTTTGCGGCCATTACATGCATTTTCATGGCGGAGGCGTGTCCGGCAAGGCGCCCATCATCTGCCTGCTGGCCAAGCAACCCGGCGGCGAGATGTCGCAGCAGGAGCTCGGCATGCACTTTGACCTCAAGCCGGGATCGCTTTCCGAGATCTTGTCCAAGCTCGAGCTCAACGGCCTCATCGAGCGCAGCCGTAACCCCAAGGATCGACGGCAACTCACCATTCGCCTGACCGAAACCGGCCGGGAAAACGCCCGCATCGACCAGGCAGCCCGCATCCGCTTTAGAGAACGGGCCTTTAGCGCGCTCACCCACGACGAGCGCGAGGACCTCGCCGAAATGCTCGATAAAATCCGCGTAACCTGGGAGGAACTGGATGATTAAAACCCTCATGGGAAGCATCCGCGACTATATGAAAGTCACCGTTGCCACGCCGTTGCTCGTGCTTGGCGAGGTGCTCTGCGAGATGCTGATTCCATTTATCACCGCCAACCTGATCGACGCTATCAAAGACGGCGCCACCGTAGCCGAGATGCTTCCCACCGCAGGCTTTTTGGTGCTCATCGCGCTGACGTCACTTGCTTTTGGTGCCGCGGCCGGCGTCACCTGCAGCCATGCGAGCTGCGGGTTCGCCAAGAACCTGCGTCACGACCTGTTCTACAAGATCCAGACGTTCAGCTTTGCCAACATCGATGAGTTCTCGAGCTCCTCGCTCGTCACGCGCCTGACCACCGATATCAACAACGTGCAGCAGGCCTTTATGATGATCATCCGTATCGCCGTGCGCGCGCCGCTGGTATTGATCTTCGCCTTTACCATGGCGTTTATCATGGGCGGCAGCGTCGCCATGGTCTACCTGGTCATCATTCCGCTGCTGGGCTTTGGACTGTTTTTTATCATCTTTAAGGTGCGCCCCATCTTCTCGCGCGTGTTCCACAAGTACGATGCCCTTAACGAGTCCGTCGAGGAAAACGTCACCGGCATGCGCGTGGTCAAGAGCTATGTGCGCGAAGACTTTGAGAAGGAGAAGTTCGCGACCGCCGCGCGCGACGTCCAGATGGACTTCACCCGCGCCGAGAAGCTGCTCGCCTTTAACAACCCCATGATGAACATCTGCGTCAACGGCGCGTTTGTCGTCATCATCTACCTGGGCTCCAAGCTCATCATCACGAGCCAGGGCACGCTGTTCGACGTGGGCCAGCTCTCCTCGACCTTTACCTATGGTTTCCAGATTCTCATGAGCCTGATGCAGCTGTCGATGATCTTTGTCATGGTGACCATGGCCGACGAATCGGCACACCGCATTGCCGAGGTGCTGGCCGCCGAGCCCACGATCGCCGATCCCGCCGAGCCCGTGCTCGAGGTTGCCGACGGTTCCATCGACTTTGACCACGTGAGCTTTAAGTATTCCAAGCATGCGAAGCGCCAGGCGCTCGACGATATCGACCTGCACATTACGAGCGGCGAGACCATCGGCATCATCGGCGGCACCGGCTCGGCCAAGTCCACGCTCGTTAACCTCATCGCCCGCCTGTACGACACCACCGAAGGCGCTGTGCGCGTGGGCGGCGTGGACGTGCGCGACTACGACCTGGACGCGCTGCGTCACCAGGTCGCCATGGTGCTGCAGAAAAACGTGCTGTTTAGCGGCACCATCGCCGAGAACCTGCGTTGGGGCGACCCGAACGCCACCGACGAGGAAGTCCGCGAGGCAGCGCATCTGGCCTGCGCCGACGAGTTTGTCGACGGTTTCCCCAAGGGCTACGACACCTGGATCGAACAGGGCGGCTCTAATGTTTCGGGCGGTCAGAAGCAGCGCCTGTGCATTGCACGCGCCCTGCTGCGTCGCCCCAAGATCTTGATCCTGGACGACTCCACCAGCGCCGTCGACACCAAGACCGACGCCAAGATCCGCGCAGGGCTGGCGAGCTATCTGCCCAACACGACCAAGCTCATCATCGCCCAGCGCATCAGCTCCGTGCAGGACGCAGACCGCATCATCGTCATGGAGGGCGGCCGTATCGCGCAGATCGGCAACCATGACGAGCTACTCAAGACGAGCGAGATCTACCGCGAGACCTTTACCTCGCAAAACAAGATGTCTGCCGAGGGCGAAGGGGCCGTCGAGGCCGACACCGAGGCATCCGCAACGCAAGCTCAGACCCAGGAAGGAGGCGAGGCACATGAGTAAGGCAACGACGGCCGAGCGCGCGCTCAACCGTAAGGGCGGCACCATGTCGCGCCTCATCAAGACGCTCTTTGGCTTCTATCCCGTGCTTTTGCCCCTTGTCGTCGCCGGCGTGGTGCTCTGCGCCATCATCAACTCCATCGGCGCGACCTTCCTGCAGAGCGCCCTGCAGATTATTAGCGAATCGTGGCAGTCGGGCGATTGGGAAGCCGCACAGCCCAAGATCGCACAGCTCGTAACCACCCTCGCCTGCATCTACGGCGTCGGTGTCCTGTCCTCGCTCTTCTGGAACCGCGCCATGGCTATCGTCACGCAGGGCTCGCTGGAGAAGCTGCGCGAGATGATGTTCAACCGCATGCAGGACCTGCCGATCCGCTACTTCGACACGCACCAGCGCGGCGATATCATGAGCCACTACACCAACGACATCGACACGCTGCGTCAGATGATCAGCCAGTCGCTGCCCAACCTGCTCATGACGATCATCATCATCGTCACGGTGTTCTTTATCATGCTGTACTACAGCGTGTGGATGTGCCTGGTCATCATCGCCGGCGTCGCCTTTATGACCTTTATGACCAAGCTGCTCGGCTCCAACTCCGCGCGCTTCTTCATTGCGCAGCAGACCGAGCTCGGCGTGGTCGAGGGCCATATCGAGGAAGTCATGAACGGTCAGAAGGTCGTCAAGGCGTTCTGCCACGAGTCTGCCGCCGAGGCCGATTTTGACGAGCGCAACGAAAAGCTCTTCGAGGTCTCCCAGAAGGCCAACATGTACGCCAACATCCTCATGCCCATCCTTATGAACCTGGGCAACCTGCTCTACGTGCTGGTCGCACTGGCGGGCGGCATTTTCCTGGCGCTGGGCGTGCCCAACCTGAGCATCTCGGGCATGGCGCTGTCCATCGCCGTCGTGGTGCCGTTCCTCAACATGACCAAGCAGTTCTGCGGACAGATCGGCCAGATCTCACAGCAGATCAACGCCGTGGTCATGGGCCTCGCCGGCGCCGACCGCATCTTTGAGCTCATCGACGAGAAGCCCGAGGCCGACGAAGGCTACGTGACGCTCGTCAACGCGCAGGTGAACCCCGAGACTTGGGAGTTCGAGGAAGCCGACCACCACACCGGCATGTGGGCATGGAAACATCCGCACCGCGCAACCGGCGAGATCGAGTACGTGCCGCTGCGCGGCGACTTGGTTATGGACAACGTGGACTTTGGCTACACGCCCGACCACGAGGTGCTGCACGGCGTGTCCGTGTTTGCCAAGCCGGGCCAGAAGGTTGCGTTTGTCGGCGCCACCGGTGCCGGCAAGACGACTATCACCAACCTCATCAACCGTTTCTATGACATTGCCGACGGCAAGATCCGCTACGACGGTATCAACGTCAATAAGATTCGCAAGGCCGATCTGCGCCGCTCACTGGGCGTCGTGCTGCAGGACGTGAACCTGTTCACCGGCACCGTGATGGATAACATCCGCTACGGCAACCTGGATGCCACCGACGAGGAGTGCATCGCGGCGGCCAAGCTCGCGGGCGCGGACGACTTTATCACCCGCCTGCCCGACGGCTACGACACCATGCTCACCGGCAACGGCGCCCAGCTGTCGCAAGGCCAGCGCCAGCTGATTTCGATCGCACGCGCTGCCGTCGCCGATCCGCCGGCGATGATCCTGGACGAGGCCACGAGCTCCATCGACACCCGCACCGAGGCCATCGTGCAGGCCGGCATGGACAAGCTCATGGAGGGTCGCACGACGTTTGTCATCGCGCACCGTCTCTCCACCGTGCGCAACTCCGACGCAATCATCTGCCTGGACCACGGCCGCATCATCGAGCGCGGCAACCACGACGAACTGATCGCCAAGCGCGGGTATTACTACCAGCTCTACACGGGTGCGTTTGAGCTGGAGTAGGAACGATTACTGACGGAGGGTTCCCCGGGGCGGCGGGGTAACTCCTCCGTGCTCAAACATTCTCGCTGCGCTGCGAAACTGCGCGCGGAGGAAATACACCGCCGTCCACGGGGCACCCTCCTACGCGTGATCAGCCCGTCGTTTAAAACGGAATAAAGGTTAGTGAGGCCCTGGCCGTTTGGCCAGGGCCTCGTTTTGTGTGAGCTACTTGAGGAGTTGGGCAATGGCGTTGACGAATTTTTGGACTTGGAGGGTGGGCTCGAGCGGGTAGTGTAAGTAGACCGGCACCTCGCGGCCGCACAGGAACGGCACGCCCACAAAGGCCGGGTGCACGCCCGACCACGCTCCGCAGGTGAGCACCGCGTCGCCCTTTTCCTCCGCCTCGTTAAAAAGCGCAAAGTCAAAGCTGTCCACGTCGATCACGTCCACGCCGCCGTCGGCCAAAAGATCGATACGCAGGCTGTCCATGGCGTCGTTGCCGTGACGAAGCACGCGCAGGCGCATACCCTCCAGGTCGGCAACCGTGATGCGCGTCTTGCGCGCGAGTCGGCTTGTGCGCGGCACGTCGATATAAAACGGCACGGTAACGATGCGAAGCTTTTGGCAGGCGTCTCCCCAGCGCGGGGTCGAAAAACTCGACTGCACCACGTCGACCTCGCGTCCCAGACTGCGCATAACGGTCTCGTGCTCATCGTAAAGGTCCCCCACCGGCACAATCTCAAAACGCAAACGCGGTTCCATGTCGTGCAGCTGCGGCCATAGCGCGAGTGTATGGCGCCCCGGGCACATCATCGACACACCCAGGCGCACGGCGCCGCCATCGCCCGCCGCGCGTCGGGCACGACGCAGTGCGTCCTCGGACTGGCGCATGATCGAGCGCGCGTCGTCCACCAGCAGAGCACCCGCCGGCGTCACCTTGACGCCCGAATGCGAGCGCTCGAACAGCGTGATGCCGAACTCGGCCTCGAAGCCCGAAACCTGCTTGACGAGTGCCGGCGTCGACACGCGCAGCTTTGCCGCGGCACGCGAGAAACTTCCCAGCTCCGCGGCGGCCGAAATAGCGTCAAGTCGTCGATCGTACACGTCAATCTCCCGTTTTCGCACGCGCGGGCCCACAGCACCGCAGGGGGTCGTTTTCGCAGGTCACACGCTCAATTGCGAACAAACCTCAATGCACAGTGTAAACCTACGGTTAACGTCATTCTAACAAATATGCAATTCACCTGCGCGAACGCTAAGCATACGATAACCAGCGAAAACCACGTGGGTCGGTTAATGGGAGCGACCCACCGGGAGGCACAAGAAGGGAAGTTCCTATGAGCAATTGGCTTAAGCTCGAGGGCGATGTTTGCGCCGTGACCGGCGCGCTCGGCGGCATGGGCGTCGAGATTTGCCGCGAGTTCGCCCGCAATGGCGCCAACGTCGTCCTGCTCGACCTGGACGAGGAGAAGGTCAAGGCCGCTGCCGCCGACCTCGCTGCCGAGTTTGGCATCCACGCCGAGGGCTACAAGATGAACGCCACCGACGAGGCCGAGGTTCAGGCCGCCGTCGACGCCACCATCGCCAACTTCGGCCGCGTCGACGTCCTCGTCAACACCGCCGGCATCCTGCGCTTCGCAGCCATGGAGGACCTGCCGCTCTCCGACTGGAACGAGGTCATCAACGTCAACCTCACCGGCTACTTCATCACTTCGCAGCGCTTTGGTCGCGAGATGATCAAGGCCGGCCAGGGCCGCCTGGTGCACATCTCGACCGTCGCCAGCCACTCCCCCGAGACGTTCTCGGGCGTGTACAGCTCCACCAAGGCGGGCGTCAACATGATGTCCAAGATGCTCGCTGCCGAGTGGGGCCCTTACGGCGTGCGCTCCAACTGCGTCGAGCCCTGCTTCGTCAAGACCCCCATGTCGGCAAGCTTTTACGCCGACCCCGAGGTCGAGAAGAGCCGCAGCCGCCTGATCGCCACGCGCCGCATCGGCGAGGTCAGCGATATCGCCAACGCCGTCATGTTCCTGGCGTCCAAGCGCTCGGACTTTACCACCGGCGACGCCATCAAGGTCGACGGCGGCTTCTCCAACATGATGGGTGACCTCACCGCCAAGCCCGGCGGCCGTCGCGCTTATGCCGACAACTACCTCAAGAACAAGGGTGTCGAGCTTTGGTCCGACGAGTCCGGCGTCGCAAAGCCGACTGACCAGTAAACAAGCCCGGTAGAAAGGGGCGCGGGGCAAGCACCTCAGCGGCGTTTGCCCCTCCCCTCCCCCCGCATCGATTAGAAAGAGTCCCATGGCTTCCACCAACTCCAACAAGGGTCGCGCCGTCGTGCTTTCCGCCGCGTGCGTCACCATGTTCTTCATCAGTTCCATCGCGCTGTACTCCGTCGTGTCCAAGAACCTGCTCGCCGTCTACCCCGAGTGGTCCAGCGCACTTACCTGGGCTTTCCCGGTCTTCCAGACCATCATGGCCGTGACGGGCATCTTCGCCGGCCGTATCTCCGACAAGATCGGCCCCCGCAACGTCGTGATCGCCGCCGCCGTGTGCTACGGCGTGGGCTGGTTCATGTCCGGCACCGTCACCGAGCCGTGGCAGTTCTACCTGTGGTTCTCGCTCGTCGCCGCCATCGGCAACGGCCTGGGCTACAACCCCGCGCTCACCACCGGCCAAAAGTGGTTCATCGACAAGAAGGGCCTCGCCTCCGGCATCACCCTGGCCGCTTCGACCGCCGGCCCCGCCGTGCTGTCCCCGGTGCTCGCCTCGCTGCTCATCCCGAGCCTGGGCATCTTTGGCGCCCTCAAGGCACTCGGCGTCATCTTCTTTGTGATGATCGCCGCCTCCGCCCTGTTCCTGAAGGCCCCCGAGGCCGGCTGGCTGCCCGAGGGCTTCGAGGCCCCCAAGGGCGGCGCACACGCCGGCACCTTCGGTGACCTCACCCCGGGCGAGATGGTCAAGACCCCGCGCTTCTGGGTCCTCATCCTCACCTTCGCCTTTGCCGCCACCGCAGGCACCCTGCTCGTGGGCAAGGTTGCCTCCATCGCCGCCGTCCAGCTCTTCGCCGACCCCACGAGCGCCGCTGCCGTCGCCCTCGGCGGCGTGGTGGTCTCCGTCAACACCTGCGCAAACCTGGTCGGCCGTCTGTCCTTTGGCCAGATCATCGACAAGCTCGGCGCCTACAAGTCGCTGCTCATCAGCCTTGTCGTCACCATCGTCGCGCTCGTCATCATGTCGATGAGCTTTACGCAGAGCATGTTCTTTGTGGCGCTCGCCCTGCTCGGCTTTAGCTTTGGCGCCCTGCTCGTCATCTACCCGCCGCTCACCGGTGGCGCCTTTGGTACCAGCAACATCGGCGTCAACTACGGCATCATGTTCCTGGGCTACGCCGCTTCTACCTGGATCAGCCAGCCCATCACCGCCGTGCTGTATCACGCCGAGGCCGGCAGCGCCGCCTACCAGCAGTCCTTCTACGGCGCCATCGTGATTGCCGCCATCGCCGTCGTGCTCACCGTCTACATGATGGTCTCCGACAGCAAGAAGAAGTCCGCCTAGTTGTACCGATGCGACAAAGGGACAGTCCCTTTGTCGCATTCCACCAGCCACCAGCATTAAGGAGTCGTAATGTCTGAGCTCAACCCCGTCCGCATTGCCGTTATCGGCGCCGGCGCCATGGGCCGCAACCACATCCGCTTTGTCACCGAGGAGCCCGAGGCCGAACTCGTCGCCATCGCCGACGCCTTTGAGGGCGCCCGCGCCACGGCCGAGGCCGCCGGCGTGCCGTTTTACACCGATCCCGCCCAGATGATGGACGAGGCCAAGCCCGAGGCCGTCATCATCGCCACCCCCAACGACCTGCACCTGGGCGTTGCCCGCGAGGCCATCAAGCGCAACATCGTGCCGCTGGTCGAAAAGCCGATCTCCAACGACCTCGAGGATGCCCAGGCTTTCGCCGCCGAGGCCGAGACCGCCGGCGTGCCCGTGCTCGTGGGTCAGCACCGTCGTCACAACCCCTTCGTCAACAAGGCCAAGGAGATCATCGAGTCCGGCGAGCTGGGCAAGCTCACCGTGTCGAGCTTCCACTACATGATCTATAAGAATGACGAGTACTTCGATGTCGAGTGGCGTCGCAAGAAGGGTGCCGGCCCGATCCTGGTCAACCTGGTGCACGACGTCGACCTGCTCCGCTATCTGCTGGGCGAGCCCGTTGCCGTCCAGGGCATGCAGTCCAGCGCCGCCCGCGGTTTTGAGACCGAGGACTCCGCCGTGGTCAACGTCCGTTTTGCCGATGGCGCGCTCGCAAGCATGACCATCTCCGATGCCACCGCCAGCCCCTGGAACTGGGAGGCCACCGCTCGCGAGGACCCGCAGTACCGTCCCTTCGACGCCGATGCCTACTTTATTGGCGGCACTAAGGGCGCCCTGTCGCTGCCCCGCCTGCACCAGTTCTCCTACGACGGCGCCTCCAACTGGCACAAGCCGCTGCAGATGGAGATCCCGGCCGTGGACCCGGCGCTGCCGCACAAGATGCAGCTCAAGCACTTTGTGAAGGTCGTCCGCCGTGAGGTCGAGCCCGTCGTGACCCCCGCCGACAACGTCAAGACGCTCACGCTTCTCAACGCCATCAAGGAGGCCGCCGAGACCGGCCAGCTCGTCGAGCTGTAATGCCTTAGGGCAGACCGCAACAGAAACCCCATGCCGAGCCCCTCGGTCCGCCACAAATAAGCCCCTCTTCTTTGCCCTGCGAGCAGCCTCCTGCCCGCAGGGCTTTTTGCTACTTCGCTGACGATTTTTCTGAGACGGAGGCCTTTTGCACCTCAGCTTGATTCGTTCGTTCCAAAACAGTCTTTTGGGACGGGTGGTATCCTTGGTAGCTCTGCGCTGCAAACGCACCTTTACCGCAAGGAGTTTCATGGATCTTATCGCCCAGCTCGCCCGCGAGCTCAACCTTAAGGCTGACAACATCGAGGCAGCCGTCAAGCTCATCGACGAGGGCAACACCATCCCCTTTATCTCGCGCTACCGCAAGGAAGCCACGGGCGGCATGGACGACGTCGCCCTGCGTGCGCTCGACGAGCGCCTGTCCTACCTGCGCAATCTTGAGCAGCGCAAAGAGGACGTCATTCTGCTCATCGACGCCCAGGGCAAGCTCACGCCCGAGCTCGAGCAGCAGATTCGCGAGGCCACGCAGCTCCAGCGTGTCGAGGACCTCTACAAGCCCTACCGCAAAAAGCGCATGACCCGCGCGCAGAAGGCCCGCGAGGCCGGCCTGGAGCCGCTCGCCAACATGATCATCATGCAGGCCTCGGCCAAGGGCAGCGCACTCGACGCCGCCGCGGCATACGTCAACGAGGAGGCCGGCTTCGACACGCCCGAGAAGGCGCTCGCCGGCGCCGCCGACATCGTTGCCGAGACGGTGGCCGAGGACCCTGAGAACGTCGCCGACCTGCGCGCCTTTACGCAAAACACCGCCGATATCGTCGTCGAGGCGACCGACCCCGCGGAGAAGACTCCCTACGAGCCTTACTACAACTTTGACGAGCCGCTGCGCCGTATCCCAAACCACCGCGTGCTGGCTATCGACCGCGGTGAGCGCGAGGGCAAGCTCCGCGTGCGCGTGAACGTCGACGGCGCTGCCGCCACGGCACGCCTCGGCAGCCGTTGGCCCCGACGCCAGGGCGTGTTTGCCCCCATCTTCGATGCTGCCATCGCCGACGGTTACAAGCGCCTCATGGCCCCCTCGCTGGAGCGCGAGGCCCGCGCCAAACTCACCGTTCGCGCCCAAACCGAGGCCATCAATGTCTTTGCCAAGAATCTCGGAGGCCTGCTCTCGGCACGCCCCGTGCGCGGCGCCCGCGTGCTCGCGCTCGATCCGGGCTACCGCACCGGCTGCAAGGTCGCCGTCATGGACGAGACCGGCAAGCTGCTCGACCACGGCGTGGTCTACCCCACCAAGCCGCGCCACGACGTCGCCGGCACCAAGCGCGAGCTCGCCCGCCTCGTCAAGAAGGACGGCGTCAACACCATCGTCATCGGCAACGGCACCGCCAGCCGCGAGACCGAGGAAGTCGTCTCGGAGTTCATTGCCGAGCAGGCGCCCAGCCTTCGCTACACCATCGTCAACGAGGCCGGCGCGTCGGTGTACTCCGCCTCCGAGCTCGCCAGCCAGGAATATCCCGACCTGGACGTCACCGCGCGCGGTGCCATGAGCCTGGGCCGCCGCCTGCAGGACCCGCTGGCAGAGCTCGTCAAGATTCCGCCCCAGTCCATCGGCGTGGGCCAGTACCAGCACGACCTTGACCAGGCCGAACTCTCGCGCACCCTGGGCCACGTGGTGGAAGACGTCGTCAACCGCGTGGGCGTCGACGTCAATACCGCAAGCGCGAGCCTGCTGGGATACGTATCGGGCATCACGCCGAGCGTGGCCAAGAACATCGTGGCCTACCGCGAGGAAAACGGCGCCTTTACCGATCGCCGCCAGCTCAAGAAGGTCCCCAAGCTGGGACCCAAGGCATACCTCAACGCCGCAGGCTTCCTGCGCATCAACGGCGGCAAGAACCCGCTCGACGCGACAAGCGTCCACCCCGAAAGCTACGAGGTGGCCACGTCCGTCCTGGAGCGCGCCGGCGTTCAAGCCAGCGAGCTCAGCCGCGGCGGCGTGCCCGACATCGAGCGCCGCCTGGGCAGCATCTCGGCGCTGGCAAGCGACCTGGACTGCGGCACCCTCACGCTCATCGACATTGTCAACGAGCTCAAGAAGCCCGGCCGCGACCCGCGCGACGATGCGCCCGAGGTGGTCTTTAGCCGCTCGGCGCTTTCCATCGACGACCTGGAACCCGGCATGGAGCTCAAGGGCACGGTGCGCAACGTCGTCGACTTTGGCGCGTTCGTCGACGTGGGCGTGCACCAGGACGGCCTCGTACACATCTCCAAGCTCGCCAACCGCTTTGTCAAGCACCCGAGCGACGTGGTACGCGTCGGTGACACGGTCAAGGTGTGGGTCGAGAAGGTCGACCGCGACCGCAAGAAGATCTCGCTCACCATGGTGCAGGGAAAGTAAACCGCCAAAGCAAGGGTACCCCCTGTAGCAGCGTGCAAAATCGCGAGTATTCTGCAATTTCCGCCGTTCCGTATGCCCCTCAGAGACGAAAAAGCAAGAAACAGCCCCCGTTTTAGCGTCATCAGAGCCAAAACGGGGGCTGTTCCATGCTTCACCCAGCTGGTAAAAGCCTTTACCTTGCTGAATACTCTCAATTTTGCACGGCGCAGGCGGGGGTACCTTTGTCCACGGCAGGATATGGAAGCCTATCACCAACCTACCGGCAAGTTCGTGTCGGCAGCCCCGGCCTTTCCTTTGCCTAGCGCGACCCTCGCGAAGCGCGTGAGCGATAGGGAAAGGAAAGGCCGGGGCGAACAACCCGCGATGTAGTCAGCGTTCGCGTTACGGCAGGATATGGAAACCGAGCGAGGCGATATCCTTGGCAAAGCCGCGCACGGTGTCGAGCGAGACCTCGTACGGGTCGCGGCCGATGTTCTTGCGCTTGGCCAGGATGCTGTTGGGCACCGTAATGATCTGGCAACCGCAGGCTTCGGCCTGGTAAATGTTGATGAGCTCGCGCGTGGATGCCCATAGGACCTCGCAGTTGGGCTTGGCGGCGGCCTTCTTGACCGACTCCGTCATAAACGGAATGGGATCGACGCCGGTGTCGGCGATGCGGCCGGCAAAGAGCGAGATGATGGACGGCGTCTCGGCGTCAACGGCCTCGACCATCTCGTCGACCTGCGTAGGCGTAAAGATGGTGGTGACGTTGACCTTGATGCCGTCGGCCGAAAGCTTGCGGACCAGCTCGGCGGTGGACTCGCCCTTGGTGGTCACGCACGGAATCTTGACGTAGACGTTCTCGGCCCAGGTAGCGATCTCGCGGGCCTCGACCTCCATGGTCTCGACGTCGTCGGCAAAGACCTCAAACGACACGGACACATCGGTGATGTGGGCCAGGACCTCCTTGGCAAACGCGCGGTAATCCGTCACGCCGCCCTTCTTCATAAGGGACGGGTTGGTCGTGAAACCCTGAACGTTGCCGTTCTCGTACATGTCGAGCATGCCCTCGAGGTTTGCACCGTCAGCGAACACCTTGATTGCCATCTGCCTGATTCCTTTCGTTAGCATACGGCCGATAAACTGCTAAACACTTTACCTACGTTTATCAAGGCGTTAGCTGCGGTTTTTTTATCTTCTCGGCGAACGGTTTTGCAGATTTACCATTTTTTATCAACGCCCCAGCGGCAAAACGTTTTTGCCGATCATTGCGTTTGGTTCCGTTCACGGAACAGAAGCAGCGCCTCACCGGCTCATATTCACAACCGCTCCAAATAAAAAGCGGTGACGCCTCGTTTGAGACGTCACCGCTTCCGTGTAGGAGCCGGTTATCGGAGCTCCGCCCGATTAGGGCTTAACGTATGCCTGGATTACTCTTCCTCAACGTGATTGATCACAGCACCCTTGGTGTGGATGAAGTTGGGGACGAAGGCAACGACCAGAAGGACAGCGAGAATCGCGTAGACACCGGTGGTACCGAAGGCCTCGGCAGCGCGGCCAAGCGTAATACCAATGACGGAGAAATCGAAGTCGCCGAACGTAGTGTTCTTGAAGCCAAAGACGTCAAGAACGGGCAGGAGCAGAGCCGGGGCAAAGGTGATGAGCAGGCCGTTGACGAAAGCGCCAAGAGCTGCGCCCTTGCGACCGCCGGTAGCATTGCCGTAGATACCTGCGGTAGCACCGCAGAAGAAGTGGGGAACCATGCCCGGGATGATGAAGATGCCCAGGGTAGCGCCCACGATGAACATACCGACCACGCCACCGATGAAGGAGGCAACAAAGCCGAGGATGACGGCGGTGGGAGCATAGGGGAAGAAGACGGCGCAGTCGACGGCGGGGATGGCGCCGGGGATCAGCTTGTTGGAGATGCCCTGGAAAGCCGGGACCAGGTCGGCAAGGATCATACGAACGCCGTTGTAGACGATAGTGACACCGACGGCGAAGGACAGGGCACAGGTCAGGGCATAGACGATTACATTGTCGCCGCCAGCGATCTTGGTAACGACCGCAGGATCTGCGATGTAAGCGGCGAAAGCGGTAACCAGGTAGAAGAAGGCCATGGTAAGAGCCGTGGAGATGGTGGTGTCGCGCAGGAAGGAGAACTTCTCGGGAACCTCGATCTTCTCGGTGCTGTTCTCCTCGGCGTCCTTAGCAAAAAGCGTACCGACTGCAGCGGAGATGTAATAGGCGAGTGAACCGAAGTGGCCCATGGCGATTTCATCGCCATCGGTAACCTTCTCGGTGAAACGCTGACCAACGGCGGGAAGCATAGCGCTCACGAGGCCCAGGAACATGCCGCCCACGATGACAAGCTGGACATCCTGGAAGCCAGATGCCTGCAGAACGGCAGAAAGCAGGCAGGCCATAAACATGCTGTGATGGCCCGTCAGGAAGATGTACTTAAACTTGGTAAAGCGGGCAATGATAATGTTCACGACGTAGCCGAGAATCAGGATCATCATGGTCTGAACGCCGAGGACGCTCTGAGCCATCGAAACGACGACCTCGTTGTTGGGCACGACGCCGGTGATGTGGAAACCGGTCTCGATGAAGGTACCCAGCGGAGCAAGGTTCTCCTGAACAACAGCGGCGCCGGCAGACAGCATGATGTAACCAAGAATGGGCTTCAGGGTGCCCGTCATCACCTTGTGGGCAGGACGCTTAAGCGCGACAAGGCCCACAAAGGCAAATAGACCCATAATCCACGCTGGCTTGGTCAGAATCGATTGGATAAACTCAAGTATGGGAAGGATGGCTTGCATCTGCGCTTCCTTTCTCTCTAACGTGGGCGCGTTTCCCTCTTCCACAGGGAACCGCCCTTTTTTGTGCCGCTTTAGGCGTTAGCGGCGGCCGCCTTGATTGCCTCGAGGGCGTCTTCGCGGATCTTCTTCTTGTTCACATAGCTGCGAACGATCACAACGTTGCCGTGGAGCTCGGGTGCGAGCTCTTTAACGGTGATGAACAGATCCGGATTTGCGGAAGAAGCACCGTTCAGGTCCATAGACTCAACGTCGGCCTTGATGCCCTCCTCCTCGCAAAGCTCCTCGACTTTGCCAGCGAGCATCAGGCTAGACCCGATGCCGTTTCCGCATACGGTGATGATATGCATGGCAACCTTCCTCTCCTACACGTGACGGTTTTCCGTCTATCCAAAAGCGGCGACGCATCGCCGTGCCATTAAGGCCTAAAAGAATGAACGCATGGTCTCCAAAACCTGCTCGGGCGTATCGCATGCGCTGAGTTTGGCAACGCAGTCATCGTCCTCGAACATCTGCGAAAGCTCCGCCAAGCAACCAAGATGAGCCTTAGGGTCGGGCGCGCAAATACCCACGAGCACGTGAACCGGATCGAAATCCTCGTGTCCAAACGCAACGGCTGGGTCAAGCGTGACGATACAGATTCCCGCTTCACTCACATTGCCATCTGCCTGAGCGTGGGGCATGGCGATGCCCTCTTCCAAGACCATATAGGGGCCGAATTTGTGAACCGATGAAATCATGGCGTCAACATAGCTCTGGTCGCATTTGCCAGCGCCTACGAGCAACTTACCGCATGCCCTGATCGCTTCCTCCCAATCGGAGGCCTCGACGTGGCAGGCAACAAGCTCGGGCTTAAGAAGATCGGTCAGCATGCTCGTCCCCTACTCCTCGGGCAAGATATGAAAACCAAGCGCCTGAACGTCGCGGGCAAAGCCCTTGACCGTATCAAGCGAGTACTCAAGCAAATCTTTCCCGAAATTCTTGCGCTTGGCAAGAATGGCATTGGGGACCGTAATGATCTGGCATCCAACGGACTCCGCCTGGAAGATATTGAGGACCTCGCGCGTAGACGCCCAGAGAACCTCGGCAGCAGGCTTAACGGCAGCCTTCTTTACGGACTCCGCCATGAGGGGCAGCGGATCGACGCCGGTATCGGCAATGCGACCGGCGAAGATGGACAGAATAGAGGGGGTCTCGGCAGAGACGGCATCGACAAACTCGTCGACCTGCTCGGGCGTGAAGATCGTGGTGACATTCACCTTGATGCCGTCGGCAGAAAGGCGCTTGACCAGCGCGGCAGTGGACTCGCCCTTGGTGTTGAGCGCCGGGATCTTAACGTAGACGTTGTCTGCCCAGGTTGCAATCTCGCGAGCCTCGGCTTCCATACCAGCCTCGTCGTCGGCGAACACCTCAAAAGAAACCGACACATCGGTAATGTGCTCAAGAACCGTCTTGGCAAAAGCGCGATAGTCAGTCACGCCACCGGCCTTCATAAGGGAAGGATTGGTCGTGAAGCCCTGAACGTTGCCATTGTCATGCATGTCAAGCATGCCTTCGAGGTTAGCGCCGTCGGCAAACACCTTAATCGCCATGTTCGGTCCTTTCTCATCTAGCACTATTGCTATCGAAAGCCTTCTTCTTTGTTTCAAAAGCTTTTCGGCTTTCTTTTATAAACTATTTCAAAAGCCATCGAAAGCTCAATTGTCAACTTTCCGTGAACGGTCGAATATCGGGTGTGAACGTACTTCTTTTGGGCGGCACCTTCAGAATGAGACTCTTTATAGCCCGTCTACGTGCGAACTATCTGCTACGCATGCATTTGTGACATGCCATTCCGTTCTTTTGATTCATTCGAATTTGCCTTGTTCTTTTCATATCGATACGTTATATTTCGATTACGAAAGGCGCATCTTTTACCTTTTGTTCAAAAGGAGCGGCATATGTCATCTACTTCAGACCTTTCACCGGCCGAGCGTCAGCGATTTATCATGAATTGGCTGGCCGAAAAGCCAAATATCTCGGTATCCGACATCGTTCGCCGTTTTTCGGTTTCGGAAGTCACCGCACGACACGACCTCATCTCGCTGGAATCCGAAGGCAAGCTGCGTCGCGTACGCGGCGGAGCGGTATCGCTTTCTCGCTCCAACGCAATCTCGTATCCCGAAGAGCGCATCAATGTCCAAGTCGAGGCCAAGGAAGCCATCGCCGCAACCGCAGCAACTCTTGTTGATGATGGCGATGTTCTGGTAATTGATATCGGCACCACAGGCTTTTACTTCGCTAAGGCCCTCATGGACAAGCGTGAGATCACCATTATCACCGGCGATCTTGCAATCGCGAACTACGCCAGCTTCAATCTCCCCAATGCTTCGGTAGTGCTGCTGGGCGGCTCCGTGCGCAAGGGCCACCTCTATCTCGCGGGCGCACTAACGCTCGACTGCATGAGCAAACTACATGCCGACAAGGCGTTTGTCAGTGCCGACGGATTCCACCCCGACCACGGTTTTACCGTCGAGCACGACTTCTCGGCCATGATCAAGCATATGTACCTTACCAACTCAAACCAGGGCTACATGATGGTTGACCAGGGAAAGTTCAACAAAACCAGTTTTTATCAGTCCGCGCAGATCGATGACCTCGACGGCATCATCGTTGATGGAGACGACGAGAGCATCATGACGGCGGCAATCGAGAGCAGTCGCAGTCATCCCAAGCTCTATATTGCAAAATAGCTCAAATGGCCGGGTCGCCCCCACTGCGGGCGACCCGGCCATTTATTAAATCAACCCAAAATGCTGCATCGCTGTGACGGTACCGTCGTGTGCGACATCGTCGGTCACGTAGTCGGCGAGCGCCTTGACTTCGGGCATGGCGTTGTCCATGGCGACAGCCGTCTCGACAGCGGCGAGCATACCCAGATCGTTGCCGGAATCGCCAAAGCCAAAGGTGCGCGCGTTGCCGGTGCGACCTAGATACGCCAGCGCCCGCGCCAGGCCCACGCCCTTGTCGATGCCCTTGGGGCTCAACTCGCGATTTGTTTGCTGGGCTCACTTGGAAGAGCGGCGGTAAACGCATCTCCCGGTTAATCCGGCACCGCCGAAGCGAACCCCACACACGCCCGCCGGCAAGCGGCACGCGCCCGCCAACGCAAAGGTCCGGCGGGACGCACCTAGCATCCCGCCGGACCGTCACTCGTCCAGGAGGTCGCCGCGACGAGCCCCTAGATCTTCGCAAGCTCCTCGGAGATGACGCGACAGACATCCTCAGCCTGAGGCATCACGCCGTACATCTCGAAGAAGCCGTGGTCGCAGCCGCGATAACGAATCGCAGTGACGTCAACGCCCGCATCCTGCAGCCTCTTCGCGAACAGCTCGTCCTGATAGCGCAGATAGTCATACTCGGAAGAGATGATGACCGTGCGGGGGAACGCGCTCACGTCCTCCGCGAACAGCGCGGAAATCAGCGGGTCGAGCATCTTGTCCGCATCGCCGTTGACGTACATGGGCGGAAGGTCGTTGTTGGCGAGGCGAATGCGATCAACCCTGCTCAGCGCCTCGGGCCTCTGCTCATCCACGACCTCGTACAGGTCATAGGACCACTCATCCGGAACGGGACCGCCATCAACGAGCGGATAAAGCTCGACAACCGCCTTGATCCTATCCGCGTGAGAGCCCTCGAGCACGACGGCATTCGACAGGCTGCCACCCGCAGAGTCACCAGCCACGGCAATGCGAGTCGCATCAACGCCCAGCTCGTCAGCGTGATCGACAAGCCAGTCGAGCGTCTTCACGCAGTCCTCGACGCCACCGGGGAACATCGTCTCGGGAGACAAGCGGTACTCCGGATAGATCGCGACGCAACCCGTGCGCTCCACGATGTCGCGCAGGCAGTTCTCGTACTGGCCGATGTTGCCCACCATGAACCCGCCGCCATGGATGAACACGAGCGCGGCAGACCCATCCTCGTGCCCCTCCGGCGTGAAGATGTGCAGCGGAATGCCCTTGTCGCCGAAGTTCATGACGACGGTCTTCTTGGCAACGTTCGCGCCCCTCACGACGTGGGTCTCCTTGTTGGGCGCGGAGCGCCACGCGATCACGTCCACCGGTCCGGCCGGCGCCGACCCCGCCGCAGGAGTCGCAGCGAGCTTCGCGTGCGCACGAGCATAGACGCGCGGATCGAGCACGTGCTCGCGGTCGTCACCCGGCACGGGCTTCAGCATCAGCCTCAGGCCGTTAGGCTCGACAACCTCCCTCGCGCCACTCTCAAGCACCTCAAGCTCGGAAGTGGGGTACTTCCTATCCTCGGCGCTCATGGCTAGCCGATCTTCAGCTCGTCGAGCCTGGCGTCGAGCTTGGCCATCTCGTCGGCGGAAAGCTCCCACTCGAACGTCTCGCAGTTCTGAATCGCGTGGGCGTCCGTGCGCACGCCCACGAGAGCGGTGCCCACGTACTCCTTCTGGGTGCTCCAGTTCACGGCAACCTGCGCCACGGGTTTGTCGTGGGCCTCGGCGATCTCGTCCATGACCTTGAGCAGCTCCTGGACGCGCGAGAACTTGGGCTCCCGGAAGTAGTCGTAGAAGCCACCGCGGACGTCGCCTTCCTCGAACTTCGTCAGCTCGCGGAACTTGCCCGACAGGATGCCCGCGCCAAGGGAGCCATAGGTGAAGGAGTCGATGCCACGCTCGTAGCCCCACTTGATGAGGTCCTCGGAGGAGCGGTCAACCATAGAGTAGGGCGGCTGCTGGACGTCAATCTGAGCGACCTTCTCGCACTCCTCGATCATCTCGGTCGTGAAGTTGGAGACGCCGATGTGGCGAATCTTGCCCTGCTCCTTGAGGAGCTGGAGGGCGCACATCGTCTCGGAGAACGGAGTCTTAGCGTCGGGCCAGTGCACGAAGTAGAAGTCGATGTAGTCGGTGCGGAGGTTGCGCAGCGAGCTCTCGACCTCCCTCATGATGTTCTTGAACGAGGAGTCGCGGTCATAGCCGGCGGCGCTGGTGATCAGGCCAACCTTGGTCGAGAGCAGGTAGCTCTCTCTGTCGACGCCCCTGAGCGCGTTGCCGACGACCTTCTCGGACGTGCCGTTGCCATAGCACGGCGCGGTGTCGATGAGGTTGACGCCGTGATCGAGCATGGTGCGGATGGCGGACATGCTGGCGGCGTCATCGTTCTCACCAAAGGAGTCGCCGCCGATCGCCCAGGTGCCCACAGCGAGCTGGGAGACGTCGACATCGGAATTCTTGAGGTGCGTGTAGCGCATGTTCTCTCCTTCTAATGGGGCGGCACGCGTCGAATGTCCTCGATCGCGTGCCGCCGGGAATTGCCTTAAACAAGCTTCGAATGATCCGGAAGCCGCCCTACACGATGCCCACGAGGCCGAGGACGAGCGCCAGAATCATGATGCCAACCAGGATGATGTTGACGTTCACGTTCTTCTTGCGCAGGAGCCAGAGGACGACGAGCGTAAGCCCCAGGGGCACGATGCCCTTGAAGATCGAGTCGAGGTAGGTCTGGATCATGACGGGGTCAGAGTCCTGAACCGGAATGGACAGGATCGTGTTGAATTGGACGTTCGCCGCAGTCATGGCACCGATCATCACGAGGCCAACCGTGGAGGTCGCCTTGGTGATGAGCTTCATGAGACCACCCTCGTACATCTCGGAGATGAAGTTGGTGCCCATGCTGAAGCCGAGGTAGGTCATGAAGTATCGGCAGAGGATCGACGGGATGTTGTAGATCAGCAGGAACATGATCGCGCCGAGGGGCGAGCCGCTCATGGCGAGGTTGATGCCAATGCCGGCAGCGATGACACGCAGGACGCCCCAGAAGATTGCGTCACCGATGCCGGACATCGGGCCCATCAGGGAAACCTTGATGCCGTCGATGGACTCGGTGTCGAAGTCTTCGTGCTGCGAGTTCTCCCTCTCCATGGAGGCGACGAGGCCCATGGCGAACGTGCCGACGTTCTGGGTAATGTTGTACCAAGTCGTGTGACGCTTCATGGCTTCGGCACGGGCCTCGGGGTCATCGGCGTAGTAGCGGTTAAGCGCGGGCTGGACGGAGTACAGCCAGCCGTCGGCGCCAGCCTTGACGGAACCGCCGGCGCAGGAGGCGAACACGGAGAAAGAGCGCAGGAAAATGCTGTTGAGCATCTTCTTGTCTTCAGGGCTCACATTCTTGGTCAGGTTGCTCATGCGAAGAAATCCTCCTCGTCGCTGGTTACAGAGTCGTTGGAAACGGCCTGGGTGGCCAAGCCCTTCTTGGTGAGATCGAAAATCTCCTTGTCGCGGAGGGCGGAGGCAACCGCGATGATGACGCCGAGAACCGCGATGGCGATCATCGGGAGGCCGAGGTACTGGTAGAGCGTGAAGCCCAGGAAGAAGTAGATGCTGAGCTCGGTGCTCCACAGCATCTGGAGCAGGAGCGCCATACCAACGGCGGGCAGGAGGGCGCCCACGGCGTTGAGGCCGCTCATGACATTGGCCGGAATCTGGTTGACAATGGCGGCAACGGGCTCAGCGCCAAGGTAAACGCCGAGGAAGGCGATGAGGCCAAAGGCGGCGTACTTAACGAACCAGAGAACGAAGTGCTGAAGCGCGAGGCCCTTTTCGTTGCCCTCGGCGGCCATCTTGTCAAAGGTGGCGGCGAAGAACGCGAGGAACACGTTGTTCATGAAGATCGAGAGGAACGCGGTGACGACGCCAACGGGAACGGCCAGCGTGATGGCGGCGCCTTGGTCGATGCCGGCGCCAACGGTGAAGGCGACGGCGAGGGCGGTCGCGGTAACGGGCTCGGCGGAGATGGCGCCACCGATGTTAACCGCGCCCATGAAGATTGCCTCGAGAGAGGCACCGATGATGACACCGGTCTTGACGTCGCCCATCAGAAGGCCCGCAACGAGGCCGACCACGAGAGGACGCTCGATCATACACTGACCGAGAACCCAGTTGCCGCCGTAGCAAATCAGCACGGTCAACCAGGCCATTACTGCTAACCCAATCATTTGACTTCCTTTCTCTCATTTCATTTGACCGCCTGGCCAAATCCCCTTATTTCTCCGCCGCCTCGATCAGACTCTTGAGAGGAGTCTTGGGATTGGACGGGATAAGCTGATGGAAAACCGGAATACCCTGCTCGCAAAGCTCCTTCGCGGCCTCGAGCTCATCCGGGTTGAGCATGATCGTGGAGTTGAGGGCGACCTTGCTATCCGGATCGGACTTGTCGAAGCGGCCGACATTGGCAACGTTCACGCCCTCGATCTTGCCCGGTGCGCCTTTAACGAGCTCAAGCACGTCACGCACGCAGTTGGTGAGCGCGAAGATGCGCATGGAGTCCGCACGCGGATCGTTCGCGATGCGGCAAGCATCCGGAACATCCTTGACGAGGAGCTTCTGGCCCGCCGGCGTACCCATGGAAAGCGTCATGCGAAGGGCATCGCTCTCCACGGCGTGCTTGTTGGCGACGATGATCCTGGTGGTGTTGAGCTCCTTGGTCCACACCAGGGCGACCTGCCCGTGAATCAGACGGTCATCGACTCGAACCTGAACAATCATTGTTTCCTCTCCTTACTTATTAGTGCTCTCTAATCGAAGAAGTCTCCGTCGGACCCCTCGTTGTCCGCGGCCTTGCTCGGAGGCTCGACGACCTGCATCGTCGCCCTCGCCAGCTCGACGCTCTGCTTGATCGAATCTGCCGTGACCGGCTCAGCGCCGAGGAGCGCCTCGATCACGAGGCCGAGGTTCATACCGGTAACATGGACGATCCCGCGCTTCTCCGGCTCCATGAGGACGACCTTCTGGAAGACGGAGCCACCGTAGATGTCGGTGAAAATGATGGCCTCGTCCTCAGGGCCCACCGAGTCAATAAACGCCTGGATGCGAGGGGTGAAATCGGAGTCGTCCACGTAGCAGTCAACTGCTTCCACCATGTCCGCCATACCGGTCAGGATCTCGATCGAGCTCCTGATTCCGCTTGCGAGGTGACCGTGCGACGCGACAAGAACTTTCTTCATCGAGTCTCTCCTAGAGCGAATAGTGGTTGGGGTTCAGAAGCTGGATCTTGCTTGCGACGAACGCGCGCATGTCGGGGGCGGCGTCCATCAGGAGGCCAACGCCGTTGCCGTCGTTCTTGCCGGAGCTGATGTCCTTCTCGAAGGCGCGGTACATGGAGCGGAAGTACTCCGTGGCGATGTTGAACTTGCTCATGCCGAGGTTCACGGCCTCCTGGAGCTGCTCGTCGGGGATGTCGGAGCATCCGTGCATGACGAGGGGGACGCTGACGGCCTCCCTGCAGGCCTTGATGCGCTCCATGTCGAGGTTCGGGACCTTGACGTAGGGGCCGTGGGCGTTGCCGACGGCGATGGCGAGCGAACCACAGCCGGTGCCCTCGACGAACTCCTCGGCGAGGTTCGGGTCGGTATAGTGGTCGCTGTTCACGAAGTCGTTGGCGTCGGAGCCGTTGCCGACGTGGCCGAGCTCGGCCTCGATGTCAACGTCGAAGATCTTGGCGACCTGGACGACGTCCTTCGTGAGCTGGAAGTTCTCCTCATAGGGAAGCGAGGAGCCGTCGACCATGACGGAGGGGAAACCGGCCTTGACGCCCTTGACGGCGATCTCGTAACCAGCGGAGTGATCCTGGTGGACGGCGACGGGCACGCTCGCGCGCTCGGCGTAATAGCGGGCGGCGAAGGCGATGATGTCGAGGGCACAGTGGTCCTCGAAGCCGGGCCAGTACTGAATGATGATAGGCATGTGCTCATCCTCGGCGGCCTGGATCGCATAACGGATGGTCTCCGTGTTGATGACGTTGATCGCGGGCACGCCATAGTGGTGCTCGGTCGCATGTTGAAGAAGCTCGTTGACCTTGATGAGAGACATCTTTGTCTTCCTTTCACTTGGATAACCATTGGATTGGACAGTTCTCAGCTCGTCAGCTGGTTGAACACGAAGAGAAGCGCGAAGCAGGCAGGCGCTTGCAAAACGCGGTGGAACCTATGCGGCCGACTGGCCCTCAGGCTGTGGCGCTGCGCTTCGACGCCACAGCACGTACGCCACAAAAGCAACGACCGCAGCAATCGTTGAAGCGAGGGCGAAGGCCAGAAAACCCGCGTGCGTGCCGAGCGCGTCGCACGCCCAACCGCCAAACAGGTTCGCAACCACGACGGACAGACCGCTCTGAACCATCGCGAAGGCGCTCTGACCTCGAGCGCGACAATCCTCGTAAGTGTGGTTGGCAATGTAGGTAACGCAGGAGTAGTAGACGGTCATGTAACTCACGCTCTGCAGCAGCTGGCCGCAGATCATGACCGGGACGATGCCGGTGCCCACGAGCACGAGCCTGAGCGCCGCCATGAAGCAGGAAAAGATCAGGAGGTTCATCTCGCCGAAGCGCCTGACCAGCTTGGAGGAAACGAGCAGGATGGGGATCTCGCTCGCAGCGGAGACCGCACTCAGGACGCCCACGAGGTTCTGACCCTCGCCAAGCTCGACCGCGTAGCGGCCCAAGAACGCCCCGATGAAGCCAATCGCGGCCGAACTGATGAAGGCGAAGACCAAGACGAAGGCGATCTCATTGCTGGTAAACAGCGAGAGGAGGCCCTTTCCGTGGGAGACCTTGGGATCGTCCGCGGCATTGGCGCGAATTCCCGCCTCGGGGAGGCGCCACATGTGAGCCGCGAAGACCACCAGCGCGGCAGAGACCACCGCGAACTGGATTTGAGGAGCCATGTCGAGCAGCCGACCGACGATCAGGACGACGATGGCATAGCCGATAGTGCCACCCATGCGAATGCGAGAAAAGTCCAGGCCAGAGCGATCCGCGAGCTCGATGACGAGGGAGTCGCTCAGGGGCAGGAGCCCCGAGAAAAACGCCGAGAACGCAAAGGTTACGAGAAGGACCGGGACGAACGTCGACGCCAGGTAATACAGCGGAGCGAGTACCGCCGCCGCAAGGCAGAGGATCACGATGACCGCGCGGCGGCGCCCGAGCTTGTCGGCGATCGTCGACCAGAGCGGCTGGATGGCGAGCGCACACACCGGGGTCGCCGCGAGGAGGATGCCGGTCTGGGCTGCGCTGAGGCCGAGGCTCGTGTAGTGAGCGGAGAGGAACGGCGAGTACACGCCCGCGCAGACCCAGTAGAGGACGTTCGCGAAGAACAGCGAAGTCATGCTTGCGTTTGTCCTGGCGTTGTGCATCGTGCTTCTCCCTTCTTGCTCGCCGGGTGCCTGTCTGGGCTTCGAAGTGATTCGCCATCTAGCGTGAAACAAAGTTGTGAGGCGTTGGAACAATGTTCTGTTGTTTCATCGTTTTCGTGCCGTTGTTTCACGGCTCATAAGATAGCAGCTCAAGATGAGATTGCGCCGGGGAAGCACCGATTTACCGTGAACGGTAGGAAATCAGCGGTGAAACGCTATTTCACCGCTTATGAAACATTTTGCTTTATTTTCACCTCTCTTGACCTAAGATACGAAGCAAACTAGGGCCAAGGAGTAACCATGGATAAGACAGGGGATGTGCTCAGCCACATCTGCGCGGTCATGAACAGCCTATCCCCCTCGGAGAAGGCAATCGCAACGTATGTGCTCGACCACCCGTCGGACGTCGCAACGATGACCGTCCGCGAACTCGCCGCAGGAACCGGTACGTCACCGGCGTCTGTTTCGAGGTTCGCAAGGACGCTTGACTACCGAACCTATTCGGACATGCGTCTGGCGCTCGGCATATCCATCAGCAGGGCCTCCGGCGAGGAAAAGGCCACGGGCGGCAAGGTTACTCTGGACGACGTCGAGGGCTCCATTAAGTACGTCCTGTCTCACAAGGTCAAGGAGCTCTCCCAAACCGCCTCGCTCATTGACTCCGATGACTTTTCGACAGTCGTCAATCTGCTCCACAACGCCAACCTCGTCCTGATTGCGGGCGTCGGCAACTCGATTAGCATGGGCGTAAACGCGGCGTTCAAGCTCTCACAGGTTGGAGTCAGGGCGTTTTGCCCCAGTACCACCGATGCCATGGTCTCCGCCGCAACCAGCCTCAAGGAGAATGACATCCTGCTCGTCATTTCGACGTCCGGATACTCGAAGCGCCTCGTCAACATATTCGACTCTGCCGAGGATTCGAACACCCCCATCATCATGATCACAGACAACCCAGATACGCCGCTCGCGAAGCGTGCCACGTATATCATCCGAGCCATCTCGCGAGATCAGGCCATCACCGGAACCGAGGTCGCCTTCTCGCACAGCTCGATCAACTTCGTCATCGAGCTGCTGTTCCTCTTCCTGACCTCTTGCTGGGATGACCCGGTAGAGTTTAACAGGATCATCTCGAAGAATCTCTTGGGAGACAGGCAATACAGCTAGGACGACGCACACCGGCGCACCGACGCCCAGACCGAAACGGGAGGACCCCTTGATAAAGCTCATCCTCGCAGACATGGACGGGACCCTGCTGCCGTTTGGCTCAAGGGTCGTATCGGAGCGCACGCACAGCGCGATTCTTTCGGCGCTTGATGCGGGCATCGCGTTCGGCCCCGCAAGCGGCCGCGACTACGCCGACCTGGCCGATGCCTTTGACGGCGACGCGCGCTGTTTCTCGACCGGCATCATGGCCAACGGAAAGAAGGTCTTCTCCAGCGGCGAACTCGTGTTCAAAAAGACGCTCTCGACGGAGGCCCTCGTCAAGCTCGATAGCGCCGTACGCCCCTACGCGGGGACGTCACTCTGGCTAGTCGCCGATGTCGATGAGACAGGCAAACGCTGCGAGCAGTTCCTCTGCGCCGTCGAGCCTGGCGACGAATTCGCCCTGGAAATCGTTAAGGACTCCGGAAGAGACATGGCGCTCGGAGACGTGCCCACGAACCGTGACGTCACCACCGCCGGCATCTTCGTCAACGTCAGCTCCGCCCCGACGGAAGTCGTTCGGAGTCGATGCAAGGAAGCCTGCCCAGAGCTTGATTTCCCCTCGCCCGTCCCATTCTTCCTCGATGTTGTTCCGGCTGGCTGGAGCAAGGTAAACGGACTCGACGCGCTTCTCGGCAGCCTTGGGGTCACGCTGGACGAGGTCGCTTTTATCGGAGACTCGGAAAACGACGTGACGCTCCTCGAAAAGGTGCCGAACTCCTACGCAGTCGCGGGCGCGATGCCAGAGGCGAAGGCCGCGGCCCATCACCTGATCGGGGACGCAGCCGAGGACTCCGTCGCGAAGCTCATCGAACAGATTGTCCAGCAGCGAGGCTAGGGTTCCGCCAGCGTGGCATGCGCCGCGTGCCTCGTCATCCGTTCGTGGCGCGCTACCTCGTGACGATCCAGAGCGTGGCCATCGTCGCGACGCCGATGCCTACGATGAGCGCGACCCACAGGACGCGGACCACGAGGTTCATGTCGCCCGCCACCACCATGTCGTTCGCGTGCCAGAACCAGCTCTCGTTTCCCTCGCACATGATGCCCTCCCTTGGCCTCGATTACGCCATCTATGGCCGAGCAATCGCAGGTCACGTGCCATGGATTTGCCCTACGCCCAGCTTTCAGTTCTGTAAGGCGGCGGGAGCCTGTGCGAGGCCCCGAGTCCTGAGGCTGTTGCAATGAAAATGGGAATCAAGGAGCACGCATCAATCATATGGGTTCCTTTCGAGGATAAGGGCAAACGAAGCATCCATCATATAATGGAGCGACGCAACCAGAGAGGTCACCCATGGAATTTTACGCAAGCTGCCCCGAGGGCTTTGAGTCCGCACTCGCCGATGAGCTTAAACGCCTCGGGCTTTCGCATGTCCGCCGCCTGAAGGGCCGCGCTACGTTTGAGGGCGAGCTTGAGCAGGGCTACCGCGCCTGTCTGTGGTCGCGCCTGGCCAGCCGCGTGTTCGTAGTGCTTGGGCGCTTTGAGGCGCAGGATGCCGATGAGCTGTACGACGGCGTTTACGACATCGCTTGGGAGACCATCGTCCGCCCCGGCGCCACCATCGCCATCACCGCCCGCGGCGTGACCGAGCAGCTGCGCAACACGCGCTTCTCGGCCCTACGCGCCAAGGACGCGCTGTGCGACCGTCTGGCCGAGACCACGGGCCGTCGCGCCGATGTCGACGCTGCCGATCCCGACGTTCACCTGCTGCTTTCGCTGCGCCAGCGTCGCGCGAGCATCAGCCTGGACCTTTCGGGCGACCCGTTATTCAAGCGCCTGCCGCCTGCCGCGACCCGCGCCGGCGAGGGCACTCACGTGCTGCGCCCCGACTACGCCGCCCTGGTGCTGGCGCAGGTCGGCTGGACTGCACTGTGCGAGCACGAGCTGACGGCCGACGATTACGAGAACGAAGCCCTGCCCACGCTGGTCAATGCCTCGTGCGCCGGCGGCGGCCTGCTGTTGGAGGCCGTGAACATTCTGACCGACCGCGCCCCGGGCGCCGCACGCGAGCGCTGGGGCTTTGAGGGCTGGCAGTTGCACGACGCCGCCCTATGGGAGCAGCTGCTCGCCGAGGCACGCGAGTGCGAGGCGGCAGCACGCGAGCGCCAGGCACGCATCGTGGCCGTAGACATCGACCCCGCCGCCCGCCAGACCGCCGAGCGCATGGTCAAGTGCGCCGGCTACAAGCGTTTTGTCGACTTTTGCGCTGCCAAGCCAGCCACCGTACTGGACCATGTGGGCGCTGTCGCCGGTGCCGCCGTGGTCGCAGATACGACCGAGACACCGCTGTCGCTTATGCATGACGCCATGACGCTGGTCGGCGAGCTGCGCCGTGCGCCCGAGCTCACTTCGGCACCGGTCGCCGCGCTCACCCGCGACGGATTGCTGGCCCGCGCGCTCCACGCTGAGCCCGCGCGCTCCATCGCCGTCATGCCCAACAACGAGGAGGCGACCGTCGAGGTTTGGCCCTCGCTCGACCACGCCGCCGCAGCGTTTGAGGCTGCGACCAGCGCGGATGCTGAGGGCGAGACCTCGGACGCCGACGACGTCATCAGCGACGAAGCCCCCGCCCCCGCCATGCCCGAGCCTGCCGCTACGCTCGACCTGGGCGACGGCAAGCCGCTGCCCGTGCTCATCCCCGAGTCGGAGCAGTTCGCCAACCGCCTGCGCAAGAATGCCCGTCTGCGCCGCAAGTGGGCCAAGCGCGAGGGCGTGAGCTGCTACCGCGTCTACGATGCCGACCTGCCCGATTACTCCGCCGCCATTGACCTGTACGAGGGCTGCCCGCAGACGCCGGGCCGCTGGCTCGTCATCGCCGAGTACGCCGCGCCTAAGACCATCGACCCCGCACTGGCCCAGGCCCGTATGCTCGACATTCTGGCCATCGCGCCGCGTATCCTGGACGTGCCGGCCGAGCACGTGCACGCCAAGGCCCGCATGCGCTCGCGCGGCGGCTCGCAGTACGGCAAGCAGGGCGCCGGCAAGGGCGCATCGGGCGAACGCGCCAACATCGCGCGCCGTCGCCTGCCGCTCATCGAAGAGGGCGGCCTTACCTTTGCCGTCAACTTTGACGACTATCTGGATGTGGGCATCTTCCTGGATCATCGCGTCACCCGCAACCTAGTGCGCGAGCACGCCAAGCAGGCACGCCGCTTCCTCAACCTGTTTGCCTACACCGGCACCGCTACCTGCTATGCGGCCGACGGCGGCGTCGAGGAAACCGTGACGGTCGACCTTTCCAACACCTACCTGGACTGGGCCGAGCGCAATATGCGCCAGAACGGCTTTGTTGGTCCGCAGCATCATTTTGTGCGCGACGACGTGCTCGCCTGGATTCGCGACCAGCGCCAGACGCGCAACCGCTGGGACCTGATCTTTGTCGACCCGCCCACGTTCTCGAACTCGTCCAAGATGGGCCGTCGCACCTGGGATGTTCAGCGCGACCATGTTGAGCTTTTGGCCGGCGTATCGCGCCTGCTCGCGCAGGGCGGCCACGCCATCTTTAGCTGTAACCTGCGCGGCTTCCGCCCCGAAACGCGCAAGCTCGCGCGCGCGGGCGTCGTGTTGGAGGACATTACGGCGCAGACCATCCCCGAGGACTTCGCGCGCAACCAGAAGGTGCACCATTGCTACATCGTGCGCCGCCTGCCCATCGAGGATGCCATGGCCGAGGTCGGCTTTAGTGCCGAGGAGATTGCCGAGCGAACCGAGGAGCTGCGCAACCCCGAAGCCCGCAAGCCCCGTGCAGCGGCACCCGCGCATGCACAGGCCGGCAACGGCAAGTCCAACTTTGCCGGCAAGCCCTCCCCCACCGGCAAGCTCAAAAAGAAGAAGTTCTACGCCAGCAAGCCCAAGGGCAAATAACAAAGTTGCGGTGGAATACGGACTGTTTTGCCTGGAATTAGGCAGTTTTAGACCGTATTTCACCGCGGCTCATATTGGGATGATGGTTGGCGATCTAGCCTTGGGTGACCAGTCGGTAACCGATACCCACGTGCGTTTGGATATAGCGCGGGTGCGCGGGATCGGACTCGATCTTCTTGCGCAGCGTGCCCATAAAGACACGCAGGCTTGCCAGGTCGCTCTTGGTCGCCGTGCCCCAAATCTCGTGCAAGATAAACTGGTGCGTCAGCACCTTGTCGGCGTTGTGCGCCAGCAGGCACAAGAGCTTGTACTCGATCGGCGTCAGATGCAATTCCTCGCCGTCCATCGTTGCGATACCGGCATCAAAATCGATATGCAACTCACCGGTATCGAACGAGCCCTCGGAGGCAACGCCGCCCGCCTGCGCATACGAAAGGCGCCTGAGCGTCGTGCGAATGCGCGCGAGCAGTTCCTCGACCGAAAACGGCTTGGTCAGATAGTCGTCGGCGCCGGCATCGAGCGCGCGGATCTTGTCCGCGTCCTCGCTGCGCGCCGAGACCACAATGATCGGCATGCCCGACCATGCGCGCACCGACTCCACCACCTTGACGCCATCCATATCGGGTAGGCCCAGATCGAGCAGCACAATGCTCGGTGCCTGCGACGAGGCGGCGGCGATGGCGGCATGGGCGGTCTCCACAGCCATATGACGCAGGCCGTGCGCCTCGAGCGCGGCAACGATAAGGTTGCGGACGGCGGGATCGTCCTCAACGACCAAGATGAGCGGTTTTACGGCAGAGTTCGGCACGGCGCTACTCCTTATCAAACGAAACATCGGCGGCGGGAAGCTCAATCGTAAAGACCGAGCCGTGCGGGTCCGCCGCGGCAACCTCTATGCTACCGCCATGCGCCAACGCAATGGAGCGGCAGAGCGAAAGACCCAGGCCCACGCTGCGGTGGCTGTCGGCCAGACCATGGTTGGCGGTGTAGAACGACTCAAAGATCCGCTCGCGGTCCTCGGGCGCGATGCCCGGCCCGTCATCGGCCACCGAGCACGTCACGTGCCCATCGTCGACGCCAATCGAAATCACGATATGCGAGCCTGCGGGCGTATAGGTGATGGCATTGTTCACCAGGTTCACCACGAGCTGTACCATCAGACGCGCGTCGACGCTAACGAGCGCCGGCTCATCGCACGCCACCACCTTAAGGTCGTGCTCGCGCACGGCCGGACTTACGTGGCGCAGCGCCTCCTCGACGATATCGTCCATGAGCTCGAGCGTGGTCGACAGGTGCATACCGCCACCCTCGAGCTTGGTGATGGCGAGCAGGTTCTCAACGGTGGCGTTGAGCCACAGTGCGTCCGAGCGAATGGATAGAAGCAGGCCGCGGCGCGTCTGGGCATCGAGCACCGCGGTGCCGGTCGAGCCCTGGTCGAGCAGCACATCGGCATTGCCCGAAATACTGGTAAGCGGCGTGCGCAGATCGTGCGAGATGGAGCGCAGTAAGTTGGCGCGCAGCTGCTCGTTTTTAGCGAGCACCGCCGCATCCTCGCGAGCCTCCATGGCGCGGGCGCGATCGAGCGCAAGCTCGCCTTCGCTCACGATGGCATCGGCAAGCGTCCGCTCCTCGGGCGTCAAAGCATCGGGCTCGGCGACAATGGCGAGCACCCCCACCACCGAGGCGGGATCACCCGCGCGCACCATGGTGTCACCCGAGCGCACGGTCAGGTATATGCCGTAGAACGCCGAAGCGCCATAGGTGGCATCGAGTGGCGTTCCCACATAGGCGGATGCCGAGAGCCGCGGCGGCATCTGGGGCGCCAACTGGTGCACCGGCACGGCATCGCCCACGGCCGTGTACGTCGTGCGCGGTAGCAGGTCATCGTTATCGGCATCGGCGCTATACCACATGACCGGACAGTCCGAAAGACGCGCCAGCTGCGTTGCCATAGCGTGCACAATCTGTTGCTGATCGCCACACCGCTGCAGCATGCGGTTGGTCTCGAGCACCATCTGCGTGCGACGGTCGCTGGCGGCAGCCTGCGCCAAGGCGCGGCGCAGGGCCAGCGCGATCGAGCTCGATACGAGCGAGACCGCAAACATGATAAAGAACATGCCGGGATAGACGCGGTCGATAAACGACAGCGAGCAGCGCGGGTCGACAAACAAGAAGTTGTAGAGCGCCACGGCGGCGGCAGAAGTCAGCAGGCAGTACAGGCGGCTCCAGGTAAAGAAAGCGCACAGCTGCACGGCGAACACATAGACGATCATGATGCTCGGCGCGAGCCCCGGATGATCGAGCAGCGCGCCCACAACCGTCGCCGCGACCAGCAGCCCCGCCGATACGCAGGCGTCATACAGGGGGCTGCGACGCGTCAGCGTTGTACGCCGCCACCAAAAATTCTCGGCAATATCGCCGTCCGCACGGACGTCCATCAGCGCCCCGCCCCTCTCTCAAAAACAAAAACCACCACAAAGGGGACAGGCACCTTTGTGGTGGTTTACCCTCGTGGTGGTTCTAAGTGTAAAGCCTTCTACGACCGGCAGCCGCTAGACAAACAGCACGTGCGCGAGCAGCGCGCACACACACGCCGCGACAAACACCAGCGCCACGACCGAAATCACGCGATCGGCCATGTCCATGTTGGCCCGATTCGTAAAGAACCGATCTTCGGCAGCGTCGACGCGTGCCTCACGCACCAGGGCGGCGAGCGCCTCGCGGCCATCAAGCATCTTTGCATCCATGCTTGCCTCCCCGGTCTCAATCTTGTCCATCGAAATCCAACTCCATGCAACCTGTCGGCGCCTACGGACGCTCGTCGGGAGCCAGGCGCTGCATCTTGCTCACGGCCTTAAACTTGGTGAACAGCGGCACGTACTCAAAGCTCACGTTGGAGTTCTCCAGGCCGTACCAGCGCGCAGGCGTGCCGGCGGCGCGGCGGATGATGTACTTGAGCGTGATGGCCGTACGCTCGCTGGGCTCCACGTCGCTTTCGGGCGCCAGCAGCTTGCGGATCATGACGAACTTAAACGTACCGATGTTGCCCGGGTCCTTGTAGACCGAGTAGTCATGCGTCTGCGCCGGCAGCTCGCCGCTGGCAGCCAGATCCTGAACAACCTGACGCAGATAGGCATTGACGCGCTGGTTGATCTTGTAGCCCAGATACAGATGCACGCGGAACACGTAGTCGGTGCCGAACGTCTCGACCGAGTAGGCAAAGGTATGCGGCTCCTCCATGGTCTCGACATTCACGAACCACCAGGCGCGAGCGCGCTTGGGGTGCTTATCCAAAATCGAGTAGACGATATCGCGGTCGATATAGTCGGTGTTGGTGTCCTTGGTCAGGTACACGATGTTGTCGCTCATGAGCTCGTAGCGATCGTCGTCGCGCAGGCGTTTGAGCTGCGGCAGATAGCTGCGCAGCGGCAGCAGCGTAAACTGACGTTGCTCGACCGCCGTGCCGTTGTACCAGCACACCATGATGCCCATGATGAGCGCGGCCATAAGGATGGTGAAATAGCCGCCGTGGAAGAACTTGGTGAGCGAGCTCACGAAGAAGAAGCCCTCGAGCATAAGGAAGAAGGCGGCAAAGATCCACGGCGCGACCTTGAGATTGCGCTCCACGTGCAGATAGAAGAAGAGCAGCATTGTCGTGCACATCATGGTCAGGGTAATGGCCAGGCCGTACGCGGCCTCCATGTGCGCCGAGTTCTGGAACAGCAGCACCACGACGACGCAGCCCACGAGCATGACGTTGTTGACCATGGGGATGTAGAGCTGGCCCTTGGTCTCGGCAGGATAGAAGACCTGCATATGCGGCATGAGGTCCAGGCGGCTGGCCTCGGACACCAGCGAGAATGCGCCGGTGATGAGCGCCTGCGAGGCGATGATGGCCGCGACGGTGGAAAGGCCGACGGCAAAGGGGCGCAGACCCGGGGCGAGCATCTGGTAGAAGGGGTTGAGGTCGGCAATACCCATGAGCTCCGGGTTGCCGGCGTTGTTGATAAGCCACGCGCCCTGGCCCATGTAGGACAGCAGCAGGCAGCACTTAACGAACGGCCAGGTGGCATAGATGTTGCCGCGGCCCACATGGCCCATGTCGGAATAGAGCGCCTCGGCACCGGTGGTAGCGAGGAAGCAGCTGCCCAAAATCATGATGCCCGCGTGGTTGTTGGGGCTCAGCAAAAAGGCGATGCCGCGCACCGGGTTGAGGCACAGCAGCACGGCGGGGTGCTGGCAGACAAAGAACAGGCCCGTGCCGCCCAGGAACAAAAACCACAGCGTCATGATGGGGCCGAAGGCGTGACCGATCTTGGCCGTGCCGATGCGCTGCACCAAGAAGAGCGCGATGATGATGGCAAGCGTGATGGCGACGACACGACCCTGGTCGTCACCGAGCACGGCATGGACCGCCGGGATGGTGCGCAGGCCCTCGATGGCCGTGGTGACGGTAACGGCAGGCGTCAGGATGCCGTCGGCGAGGAGCGCCGCGCCGCCCAGCATGGCGGGGATGATGAGCCACTTGCCGCAGCGCTTGACCAGGCTGTACAGGGCAAAGATGCCGCCCTCGCCGTGGTTGTCGGCGCGCAGCGAGATCAGCACGTACTTGACGGTCGTCAGCAGCGTGACCGTCCACACGACAAGGGAGAGCGCGCCGAGCACGAACTCCTGCGTGACGCTTCCGATGCCGCCGTTGCCGGCAACGAGCGCCTTGGTTACATACATGGGGCTGGTGCCGATATCGCCATACACCACGCCCAGCGTGACGAGCATCGCCGAGATGCTCACAGGAATCGCAGCGTGCGAGGCTACTTCCTTTGCCTTTTGTTCCATAAGCCGGTTTCCTCCCAATTTTAACGTTCGACGGGATTATATGTAATCAGCCCATATTTTAATGGCACCGTTTTCCCAGCTAGATAAACATTTATGCGGCCTTTAGGCCACCGCGGCGATATGGAATGTGACAAAGGGACGCCCCCTTTGTCACATTCGTCATTTTCCGAGCCAGTTTTTGAACCACCACTCCATAGAGCGGCTCATCTCGGCCATAAAGGGGCTCGTGTGCTTACGGGTGTAGATGTCGATGACGCGCTCGCCCACCTCGCGGGCGTGCGGGCGAAACATCGCATCCATCTCGGCCACCTGCGCATCCATCGTCGCGGCGTCGGCGCGACAATAACGCTCCTCGTGCACCAGGTTCACCACGGGATGCGCAATGGCCGGGCGCTCCTTACGGGGCGTGCCGATGATGAGCATCGACAGCGGCATGGTATAGGCAGGCAAGTCCAGCAGTGCGGCAACTTCCTCGGCGTTCTCAACGATATCACCGATGTAGCAGCTCCCCAGCCCCAGGGCCTCGGCGGCGACCACGGCGTTTTGAGCGGCGATCACGGCATCCTGCGCCGCGATGGCAAAGTCGCCCAAACCCGGCGCGGGGCGGGGCGCCTTGCCCGTGCGCTCGACAAACTCGGGCTCAAAGCAGCCCACATGCTCAAACAGATCGATCCACTTGGCATAGTCGACCACAAATATGAGTGCCCAGGGCGCCTTGGCGATCATGGGCTGGTGGTCGCACAGGTCGGCCAGACGGTCCAGCGTAGCCTGCTCGCGAATGCTCACGATGGAATACATCATCATGGCGCCCGCCGACGGTGCGCGACTCGCCGCATGCAAAATCGCCGCACGCTGCTCGTCGGTCACCGCCACGGGACGGTCGTCGTCATCACGCGCGAAGGCACGCGTAGACGAGCGATGCTCCAAGATGTCCAGCACCGCGTTGCCCGTAGTCTCGACCGGATAGCCGTATGTATCCACGACCGCAGCTCCGTCGCTGCCCATGTCCGCCTTGCAAACCTGCTCGCTCATCGCCCTACCCTCGCCATTTCTTTAAGAAGCCTTTACGTTTCCGTGTAATTCCCGTCCATTATCGCGCAGGTCGCCGCTACATTGCGCAACACCGCCACGCACGCGCGTTATTATGGCTGGTTGTTGTGCGCAGTCACCAAATGCAGCGCATATCTTGGTAACAATCGGGTAAACCCCCGCTTTCGTAGGTTTTAGTTTGTGAGGAGTCTCAGCATGTTCGCTGCCGCCATCTCGCTCGTCGGTCTTGCGGCGACCGTCTACCTTGTCTTGCGCGAGGCCAAGGCCATTCGCGCTCAGTCGGGCACCGTTGCCAAAAGCGCTCTTGGATGGAGCGTCGCCTTCGGCCTGTTCCAGCTCTTTTTGACCATTTGGGGCGCCATTGGCCTCGTCGCTCAAAACGAGCCGCTCGCCTTTGTGATGCTCATCCTGACCAACGCCATTCTCACCGGATGCGCTTGGGCCAGCATCGCCCGCGACCGCCTCGCCCCGCGCGTCTTTGCGTTCGCCTCTGCCGACGCCCCCGCCCCCACCGGCAAGCTCGCCCGCCTGCGCGGCGCCTTTGTGGGCAAACCGCTCGTCGCCGCCGTCCTGTGCCTGCTGCTCGCCGGCGTCTTTGCGCTGCTGGGCATGGAGGTCTCGTCCAACCACGACTTTACCTGGGTCTACCCCCTGTGCATCCTGCTCGAGTGGGCCATCATCACCGTGCTCATGACCGGCTTGTTCTTCCTATTCCAGCGCCACGGCGCAGCTCCCGCGGTCCTGGCCTTTGCCCTCTTTGTCCTGGGCATTGCCGAGTTCTTCGTCATCACGTTTAAATCCATGCCGATCCAGCCGGGCGACCTTTCGGCCATCTCCACCGCCGCCGCGGTCGCCGGCAACGGCTACACCTTCTCGATCTCGCTGTTCTGCGTGCTGTCCATGAGCTTTACCGCCATCGCCATGCTGCTGTGCGAGTACGCCGGCCTGGTCGCGCCGCATCGCCAGAAGGGCGCCGCCAACGCCAAACGCATGCTGCTCACCAACCTGCTCGTGGCGGTGCTGTGCCTGGGCGGCGTGACCGCGCACGTCACCCTCATCGACTACTACAACACCCTCGGCATCACCGTCTACACCTGGCGCCCGCTCGAGAGCTACTGGCGCGAGGGCTATCTGCCAGCCTTTATTAGTGCAGCGCAGTCCATCAAGCCGCCCAAACCCGCCGACTATTCTGTCGATGACGCCAAGGCCACGCTCAAAAAGTACGCCAAGGCCTACGACAAGTCCGACGCCGCCAAGAGCGACGAGCGCACCGCCGCAAAGGAGCAATTCGACAGCGAGAAGCCCACGGTCATCGCCATCATGAACGAGACCTTCTCGGACCTGTCCATCTACCAGAACATGCGCGCCGGCTACGAGGGCCCGCAGTACTTTAAGAACCTGTCCAACTGCCTCAGCCGCGGCAAGCTCTATGTGAGCGCCTACGGCGGCGGTACCGCCAATACCGAGTTTGAGTTTATGACCGGCAACTCCATGGCCAACCTGGGCTCGGGCGTGTACCCCTACACCATCTACAACATGGAGACGACCGGGAACCTGGCAGAGCAGTTCAAGTCGCTCGGATATTCCACCACGGCCATGCACCCCAACCACGCCACCAACTGGAACCGCGAGAACGTCTATAAGGACTTTGGCTTTGACCAGTTCCTGTCCATCAACGACTTCCAGGGAGCCGATACCCTGCGCGGCATGGTGACCGACCAGGCTACCTACGACAAGATTCTGGAGCTGCTCGACCAGAACGCCGACCCGCAGTTCATCTTCGATGTGACCATGCAGAACCACTCGGGCTACGACACGGGCCTGCTGCCGGTCGACAAGCAGATGCACCTGAACATCGACACGACCGACCTGGACGCCAAGACCGTCGAGGACGGCACGCTGTCCGATGTCGACGAGTACGTCTCGTGCATCGAGCAGTCCGACCAGGCGCTTCGCTACTTCCTCAACGCCCTGAGCAAGCTCGACCGTAAGGTAGTCGTGGTGTTCTGGGGCGACCACCAGCCGTTCTTCCCGTCCAAGTTCAACGATAAGTGGTTTACCAGCGAGGACGACGCCACCCACCAAGAGCGCTTGTGGCAGACCGACTACATCATCTGGGCCAACTACGACGTTGCCGGTTGCGACCAGACGAGTGAGACAGACGACCTGTCCACCAACTACCTGTCCACCCAGCTCATGCAGCTGATCGGCGCACCGCTGACCGACTACCAGAAAGCGCATATGACGCTGCGCGAGTCGCTGCCCGCCATCAACTCCGTGGGCTACGAGGACGCCAGCCTGCGCTGGGCGCTCTCCTCCAACGTCACCGGTGACGACGCCGCTGCCGCAGCCGCCACCAAGGCGCGCGAGGATTACGCCAAGATGCAGTACTACGAGATGTTCCGCGACGGCAAGAACGTCTATACGGAGCACTTCCAGACCGAGGCCAACGAGACCGACCCCAACCTGGCACCGGGTACAACCAAGATCAAATAGCGACACGTCTTAACTGGTTCGTCTGCCCGGCGGCGCGAAACGTAAGGTTCCCTGCTCGGACAGTCCTGCTCGCACGGAGAGCACATTAAGTGCTCTCCGGCTCGTGCGGAACTCGCGATGAACCTTACATTCCGCGTCGCCGGGCAGACGCCTCGGTGTTGAAGCGCGGCTTGTCATGGGGGCATCCGCTGAACATATATAAGACGAAGGCCACGTCATGTGGCCTTCGTCTTGCGCAGGACTGTAGAGCAGGGAACTTCGTGCCAGCCGCCCGGGAGGGCGTTGCGTTTAGAAGATGGACCTAGTACTTATCCCTCCGGGACAAAAGAAGCGCGGCTATAAATGCGATGATTGCAAGCGTCAGCAACACCAAAAGCAACGTGAGCGTGTTGTCGCCTGTTGCCACCAGACCAAGCAAGCCGGGCTTCTTTCTGCCAGCAGACTGCACGGGGATCTTCTCGCCATCGTCCTCGGCGGTGATTTCCCAGCGAATGGTCTTGTTTGCATCGGCAAGCTCGTTGCCCACCGACGTCGGAACGCTTAGCTGCAGATTAAGCACCGTGCTGCCATCGCTCGTAAACGTGGCGATTTCCGTGGGATAGGCGAACACGCTGCCCGGTGTTCCTGTCTGGAGCCAACCTGCAGAGGCATCGCCCACAGTCGCCGTTAAGGTGGTGGGAGACAGCATATGTGCCGTCTCGTGATCAACAACAGCCCGCACAAACACACGTACCTGGGACTTTACACCCGTGGCACGAACCCCAATCTGTTGCTCGCGTACATCGCCGGGCATTAGATCTTTAAAGGCTGGAAACAGATCGGGCTCCCCCGAGGAGTCCGTCGCTCCCGATACCGTTAGCTGGCGTGCATTTCCGTCATAGGCAATCGTGGGAATGTCAGCAAACGCACGTGCAGGAACGGCGAGCGCGATAAGGCAGACGATTGCCGCCATCACGCAATGCAAGAAACACGCAACGTCTTTACGAATCGGAGAGGCCATACTTACGCACCTCCATGCGGCGGCACCAGCACGCCATCCTTGACTGCACAGCCCCATGCCTCTGCAGCTGCATCGCCGGGCGCGGATTGAATTGCCTGGGTCGAAATGTCAACGACCAGGTTCTTCCCATCTGCCTTCCTCTCAGTCACGCTCTTGATGAGCACATCGGTTTTGCCCATCGGAGCAACGGGAGACGTCCAGTAGTAGTACCCGTCGGACGCGACAACCCAAGACGAGGCGGTGTTAGAAGCAGATGCCTTGGACACACTGCCCCACGCAATGACGTAGTCGGTGCCGGCAACTGGTTCATCCCACAGGCGCGCGCCATTCTGGTCCTGCCAGTAGATATCCACCGCAACACGCAGGTATGCCGGGGCCGAGCCGTTGTTTGTAATCATGACGTTGCTCTTCACATTGCCATCGAGCTTCTCATCTACCGAGGGCGCCACCGAACCAAAACCAAACTCGTTGACCAGCACGCCCGTAACCGAAAGCCACGCAAAGGTACCGGCAGCGCCAGCCAACAGGAGAACGCCAACAAGGAGGGCGACGATTTGCTTGCGCTTAGTCATCCTAGTCCTCCTTCTTCAGCGTGCCGTTTTTCCAAACATTCCTGGCACGCGAGCCACCATCGACCCATTTGTCATTCGCGCGCGTGTTGACGCACGTCACCACGGTGTCGCCCGCACTCGAGGCAGACGAGATGATGAGCTCGGCAGATTTGCCGGGCGCCTTGCCCGGCGTACTCAGTTCACCCTCGTAGCGCCATGCCCAAGCCGTGTCTTCCTCGACGGTATAGGTGCCCGCCGGAGCAGCAAATTGCACGCTGCCGACATACCAGACCTCACCGTTTTCGTCGCGCTGCTCGCTAACTTTCACCTCGACCATGCGCGTCTCGGCAGGAGAACCCTCCGACGCCTTTCGCGTTACCTTAAAGCGGAACGTTTGCCCCATTGCGCTGGCGTCGGTAGTCTTTTTAACGATCGTCAGCGCATGAGTCTGGGCAAATTTGAACACGGCATTACCGGGACCTTGCTCGCCTTCGCCTGTCTTCTTGGACTCCAGGCGGTTGACCAGGTCGAACGAGCCGCCACCCGAACCCAGACTGTAGAGCGAGACAAACTTGCCGTTCACAGGCTTTTCCGCCGCAGAAACGCCCTCTGCACCAGGGCCGTAGCTTGCCTGCGTTACCGTAACAGTCAGTTGCGTCCCCATGAACGGCTTGGCAAAGCAGACCTTAAACGGCGCATTGTCGGCACTGTCACCGACGGTGTTGGCCGCGGCGGGATCGAGCAGCCACTTAAGCTGCGCGGTCATAGTTACGGGGCTCGCGGGATCAGACGTATCGTTGGCAACCACGCGATACGTCACAGGATACAGGTCCATGTCACCCTTGACTGGCTCGCCCTTGAACTCATCCCAAGACTTTGCAGTGCCATCGGCACCCACATATCGCCACTCCAAGAAGAGCTCGCGCTTATCGCCATTGGCAGCAGCCTGTTCATCGAGCAGCGCGACGATCTTGGAGTGGGCGTCCGGGTCGTACGCCACGGATTTTTGCTCCATCACAGGATTGCCGTCGTTGTCGTAGACAGGGTTGCCGCTCTCGTCCATTTTGGGAACATCGACCGTGTAGACAAAGCCAGGCTTACCGTCCTGCGCGCGCTCGTCGCCCGAGTCGACCGTCGCCGTAAAGATGACCGCCCCGTCGACGCTGTGATAGCGCACCTTATACGGCGTGACCTTGTACACCGCGGTATACGTCGCGCCCTTAAAGGGTTCACTACCCTCGAGGGGATACTTATCGTCTTCGGTCATCAGAGTGTATTTACTATCGGATTCATAGTCACGCGACCAGCCGACAAAGTCGTACTTGGTGCCATCCTTGCCGACAACCTCAGCTGTAGCTCTTACTTCCAGCGAAATTTGATCGCCAGAGTCGGTGCGCGAAAGAGAACGCACGGAATCGGGGTTATCCAGATTGGCATCGATATTCGATTGGACAATTACCGCGCTGGCACGGTAGACCGGGTACAGCTCCATGGGGGCGTTAACCACAGTGTTTGTATTCACCATGGGGAGGCCGTCCGACCAAACGACATAACCGTTGCCGGATGCCGGTTTAGTTTCCGTCCAGCCTACGAAGGCATTGTATGCGTTCGTTGCAGCATCGATGTCGCCAACGTTATACGTCGGCAGCGGCATGCCATCCTTAAGGCTGCCGAGCGTATTGCCTTCCTGCGCGAGCTTGCCATCGATATCGGTGTCGTTCAGGTGATACACCACCGCAATGGGCGTGTAGTAGGCCACAAACGTATAGGGTTTACCCGGCTCCACGGTATAGGAATAGGTATTGCCGCCTTCGCCCGTCGGATCGAGCTTCTTTACCGTTCCGTCGGGAAGCTCGATCTCGAGCTTCTTAAGCTGATAGGCGCCACCAGTACCGTCGGCATATACCGTCGTCGCAATGTCGGGGCTCACCCTAGCCACCACGTCACCGTTTTGCTGGACATCAAGTGTAGGCGTAATGTCGAATCGCGGAACATTGATGCCCGGCGTTCCGTCAAAGCCCTTGCGGTGCAGGTTGGTGGTGTAGCTAACGTCGTACTTTACGTACACGGGATAGGCATCCTGCCACTGGGTGACCTTGGACTCGTCGGTCGCCAGATACGGCTCTGCCTTATCCGGATCACTCGTCACATAGGGGTCGCCGGTGACGTCGTAGATATACTTCCAGACGTCGGAATCCTTCTGAACCTCGGCGGTCGAAATCCAGCCCAGGAACTTATAGCCCGGCACGGCCATGTCGGCATCGGTCGGGGAAGCTTCGAGTGTCAGATTGGGATTGACGTCACCATCCTTTCCGTCGTAGGGCTTTGTATTAACCGTCCTATCCTTATAGAGATGCGGATAGCAATACAGGAACGTCGGATCTTTACCTTCCGCCGTTTTCTGCTGAAGCAAGTTGCTTTTATAGCGTCGAGTAGCAGCCTGCTTGACGTTGCCACTCTTGTCATAGAAGTTGACGTCCGTGGTCACCATAGCACGGACATAATATTGCTCCGTCGTTTCAACAAAACTCGAAAAAGGATTCTTTATATACGTCCAGGAACCGTCGTCGGGTCTTTCGAGCGTCCAAAAACTGAAGTGGTACCTATCATGCGCGGGGGTAAATTGAACTTTAATACTTGAGGCTTTCCACTCATCACTCAGTTTACCGGCTCCTGGAAAATCAGTGTCGGCAATCATATCCTTGAGAGTGTTCGCGCCGCTGTCGTTACGCACATTATGCGAGTAGGCGTTAATAGGCGCAACGATTTGCGTCGCATCAGAGAGAGCGGTGGTGCACTTATCTGCTGGATTCTTATCATCGTGTAGCACATGGGCGGAGGCGTCCGTGCCAGCACCCCAATGGATAATGTTTTCACGAACATATGTCGCGCCGACGTTTTCCTCGAAGGGCGACTTGTATTTATTCCAAATCGAGCACAACTTCTTGCTGTCCGTTAGACCGCTATTTGTAAATGCCCGAACGTAATAGTCCACCCGGTACTCAAAACGAGCCGTATAGGTATGCAGGACGGTCAGATCGACGTTTGCGGGAAGCTTATAGCTGGGGTCACGGCTTACGCGCACCTCGAGCGGAGCATCCTCGGTTCCCTTGTTTTCGTACCAGCCCAGGAAGCGATAGCCGTCGGGCAGCTTGCCGCCATCGGACAGGGGCGTACCGTCCGTGTTGCACACCTGTACCGTGTAGACGCTAGTGCCGCCCCCGGCAGTCTTGACGTCGACTTTGGTTTTGCCCACGCCAACGCGCTGGCTCACATCATTGAGCGCGTCCTGCTCATTGCCCTCGAACACAGTTATGATGTTCGACACGTAGTCGCTGTACACGGGATAGAAGTCGGCTGGACGGACAACAGTGATCTCGCTACCCGCAGGATAAAAAGCTCCCTGATTTTTAACCTCGGCTAACTTATCCGAAGTGATGGCGGCATAGGCGCCGTTCATACCTTCCTCGCTGCTAGGCTGCGTGGTCCAGCCGATAAATGTCGCGGTAGCGGAAAGCCCCTCGCGGTCTTCGGGAGCCGCGGGCGTCAAACCCACGCCGTAGCGATACCAATCAGTGGACTTGTCGTGCGCGGCACCGGTTTTCCAATCAAGCGTCTTGCCCTTAACGTTATAGAACAGCACCTGCGCCTCGTATGAAGCGATAAAGAGGTCGTTACCCTTGAAGCCGAATTTTTCATCGACGCCGCTTCCGTTGTTGGCGGTGTAGGTCGAAGCCTTATCGTGGTCCGTGTTCTCCTCGACGCGCTTGTCAGCAGCGACAGCAGCAGCATCGGTCTTGCCGTTAAACCAGGCGTTATCGGCATCGATGCGGTTCACATTGACTCCGGACTCGTGGAACCAGCCCATAAAGCGGTAGCCGCCGTTCGCCTCGCTCAGCCCCGCGGGCTTTGCGGAGGTTTCCTGCCTGAACGTTACCGACGTATCGCCCTGGGCCAGGCCTTGGGCCGTTCCCGCCAGCACGGCGCTCACGGCAAAGGCGTACGGATCCGAGGTCGCCTGGTCTTTGCCAAGTTTGGTCTTCTCGATTGTCGCGGTGCCCGCACCGGGAAAATCGATCGTCGCCTTAACGCTCTGGCCATGCACAGGAATATTCAGCTTGTAATCCATCGCCCACTCATTGAAGTGCGAGCCACCCAAGGCCCCGTTGTTAGCAGTCGAGCGCTTGGTGCCGGCACAAAAGTCGTAGTCGTGCTCTTCCCACAGCTCGCGCGTGGTGTAGCGCTCGTCATCCCATGGACCATAGCCATCACCCTTGGTGGTGTCATCGCCGCCAAACGAGGGGATTTTCTTTTTGGCAGGGTTGCCCTGGCTGTTGCCAGAAAGGCTCACGCTCGGCTTAAAGTAGCACTCGGTGACCGTGGCATCATCCTTGTTGGCACGCGCGGCAATGCCGCCCAGGTTCACATCGTTTTGAATGATGGGGATCACGGCGATGGGATTGTACTGACGCGAGCTCAAGTCACCCGCAAAATGGCTTCGAACGAGCTCGTTGCCCTTTTCGGTTAGAATACGACCCGCCAAGCCACCCGTCCACGCGCGCGTCACGGCGACGACGCCCACGTACGACGCGGCATAGCTGTAGCACTGCGCCGTCGAGAAGCAGTCGATAATCTTGGCCTCGCCCGCCATGCAGCCCACAAAACCCGAGGCGTACACGTTGTTGCCGCCCAGGGCGCCAATGGCCACGTCGTACTTATTGGTGACGTCGGTCATGCCCTTCTCGGCAATCGAGCCGTCGTCCTTACGCGTCGGCGTCACGCGACAGTACTCGATAGTCGAGTTCTTAACGTAGCCGGCAAACGCCGCCATATACAGACCCTCACCGCCGAGCGCCTGCACGCCCGAGGTCGTATTGTTGACGGCACGGCCGCCACGGACCTCGCAGTTGTAGAGGGTGCAGCCGTCGAGCTCGCCGGCGATGAGACCGCCCTCAAAGCCTGCGTTGGTAATGAGGTTGAGAGCATTGTTGGCGCAGGTCACGTGCAGCGTGCTCTCCATGACCATAACGTTTTCGAAACGCGTTTTGACGGCCTTGCCCACGATAATGCCACCGCGGAAGTCCGCCCACACGTTGGCGTCCTTGACCAGGAAGTTTTTGATGGTGGCGCCGTTGGTCTCGGCAAAAAATCCCGTATCGCGCTCGGGGTCAAAAGCGTCTTTATCGTAGTTCAGGCCCTCAACGGCGTGGTTTTGACCATCGAACACGCCCTTAAACGGATGCTCCTTGTTGCCAAACGACAGATGCTTAACGGTGTCTGCAACGATGGTTTTCATGTCGTCGCTGTCGAGCTCAATGTCGTTATCGAGATAAACGTGCCAGCCGGACGTATCGCGCTCGCGCGACAGCGCCACACACGACAAAAAGTCAGCCTCGTTTTTGATGTGGAATTCGATTTTGGCCTCGGGCACATCCTCGGCATGCACCACCGTTGGCAGCGCCATAACGCAGCAAAGGGCAATCGCTGCGACGGCAACCAGCCTGCTAAGCATACCCCGGTTCATATTCTTGATCTTCATAGGCTAGTTCGCCTCCGGCCAACCCACAACGTCAAGTACGTCGAGGGCGGTATCGCTTGTCTGCTGGTTTTTGGCCTGCACGGCCTGAACATCGATATCGAGCTTGAATGAGCCGCCGCGCGCGGCATCGTGGTAGTCGCCCACAAATCGCAGCGAGTCCATAAGGCTTTCCGTCATGGCGCCGGGGTCGAGCATGCCGCCACGCCCGGCCAATCCACGGTAGTAGTACCACCCATCGCCGCCGTCGATCCACGGGGACCCCTCGCCCGCGTCCACATGAAACGCAACGTTGCCCGAGGCATCCGCGCACGAGCCGTCGGGTGCCACTGACTTCATGCGCAGGCGCGCGCGAACGTACTCAGGCTGCGAGCCGACGTTCTCCACGCGCACAATGCGGCTGATGTCAGAACCCCCGGCTTTGGTGTCGGGATAGTCCCCGTGCTCGTTGGGCTCAAACGGAATCTCCTCGCCCTGCTCGTTTAGGGTGTATTCGCAGACTCGTACCTTCACGCTGCCAAACGATAGAACGTTGTTCGCCGGAACCATATCAACAGTAAAAGCCAGCGTGCCGCACAGGCACGCCAGGGCCAACAGCGCCATCGCGGCAAGCGCCAAGGTGCGTTTCTGATTGTCGGAAAGATTATTGAGCATTACGTTCGCCAGTCGTCGATAAAAAGGGGGACCGAGATCCCGACCCGAAAATGGGGATGGGGAGCGGGCCGGGATCTCGGTAGAGGGGGTGGGATTACTACAGGTCCTTAGCCCAATTCTTGGCAGCAGCCAAAGCAGACGCAGACGAACCCTCAGCGGTATTGTCTGCCGCGTAAATGAAGCAGTTGACATCCATCGTGGCAGAATTGGCGAAATCCTTTTGCTCGGTGTCCTTGGGCGTAGTCACCTGGCTGAACAGCTCGCCAGTCCACTTATCCTCATTCTTGCTGGCAATAAGCGGGGTAGCCTCGGTTCCTTCGCCAACATAAACGAAAAGGCCACCGAGATAATGAGTCGGCTCGCCCTCAACGGCGGTCGCATCAACGGCCTTCCAGCCAGAGTTAATGGTGAAGTAAGTCGTCTTGGAATGATCGGCCCCGGCAGACGCCGTCTTGTTGTTCACGAAGACGTACACATATGCATCCTCGGATCCCTTGCCGATACCGACATTAGGATTCTTGGGTACAGACACGCCAGGGGCGAGCTTAGAGTCCTTAACCCATTTGGTCTCGGTCAGGTTGCCGTTGACCTTATTGTTATCATCCGGAAGCGGCTGATTCGGATGGTCGGGATCGGTAGTGGGCTTGTTGATGCCCGCAGTGGTGAAGTTGTTGGTCAGGCTCGACTGCGCCGTCAGCCAGGCGTAGGTACCCACGCCGGCAGCCAGCACCAACAGCAGCAGGGCGGCAATGATGCCGTAGCGCTTTTTCTTCTTGTTTTCCATCGTTCTCTTCCTTTCGAGAATCGTCTTCCCCGGCAACGGCCCCTACCGCCGCCGACGTTTTTCCCTGCCGCTATGAACGCCGCTCCCTCGCATGCACGCGGGTATGCTTGCCCGCAGGCTCGTCGGGAACCATCCGATCGAGCACTATCGACGCCGTGATCAGCAGCGCCAGAACGGCCACCACAACAAGCAAACCGGGCATCGTCGTGCAATATGCGTTAACGAAGCCCAGGTAAGGGACACAAAAAGAAACGACACCGATCACGCGTGAAAAAGGCGTCTGCTCGGCGTCGTGCATGATGGTTCCATCTGCATTTTTGTTTGCGATTCCCTGCGTGCTAATCGTCTGCGCCACAGGGTCGATCTCGTACACCTGATGCGTCACCACGGCACCGTCCGATCGGTAAAAGGTTGCATTGTCGCCCACGGCAATATCCGCTGGCTCAACTTGGCGAACAAACACCATGGAGCCAACGGGAAGCTCGGGTTCCATAGAGCCAGAAAGAACAGCAAAGGGCGTGTATCCAAATGCGCGAGGCACAAAAGAAACAACGGCAAGGGCTATGACAAGCGCGAACGCCAAGCTACTCAAAAGTGCAATAAATCGTTTGAGTCTACGCGCAGCCAAAGTGATAATTCATCCCCCTTGAGGCCCTATTCGACCCATCCAAAGGTCAGCAAGTTTCAACAGGAACCGCAAGGCGCTTGAAAAGTGAGTTCGAAATAAGCCAATTTGGAATCTTTTCCTAATAAAAACATAGCGATGTGCTACACATTTTTCAATGTTTTGTCGTTAAATGCTACTTATTTTGGCGTAAGTGGTCATTTATCCCCAAATTGGTCTGTTTTATCCAATATCTGTGACTAACCCCCTATGCAATTCGTCCATAGAGGGTTAAATATTTTGAAAAACCAAGATATCGTACCCCCCCCCCCACATTAAAAATAAACTGCTGGAAGTACCGTTTATTTTTAACCCTCTTTTTGCAGCTTTATGACAGCCCCATCTAATTCGCAGCCCATAACCCTCTGAAAACCGTGTCCCAAAATTCGCTTGCGAAACGGGATGCGGTTTCCGCTTGTGGCCCCGTTGGGAAGCCACATCCCACTTCGGCCGTAAATTCCGGGTCGCGCTTTCCGCCAGACCCCTCAACCGGAAACCACATCCCATTCCAGAGGCAAATTCCGGGACTCAGCTTCCGCAACCCCGTGTTAAGAAAAAAGCCTCGAGAACTTCGAGGCTTTCACATTTGTATTGTTTTGCACGAAGGACCGCGAACGGCGAAGCTACTCGCCCAGCACGGCCTTCTTTGCAGCTGCAGCCATGTTGTCCAAATCCTCCTTGGTGGGGTGATCCTTCGCGGCAACCCAGTTGTCGAGCAGCATCTTAAATCGGGCGTTTTCGGGATCTTGCTCGAGCATGGCCTCGTAGCGCTGCTTAACCGCGGGACCCATCTTGCCCTGGCACATCGCCCAGCCCGCAAGCTCGGCATCCTCGGCCAGATTGGAAGTTACGCGGTCGACAATCTGCTGGTAATAGCTCTGGTCGGCCCCAAAGCCGCAGGTGCCAAACAGGAACACGCGCTTGCCGTGCAAGGCGGAGAGCAACGCCGCCACCGAGGGCGTGCTGGCACCCTTGTCGCACCAAAAACCGACAAGCACCGTATCGGCAGCGCAGGCACCCTCTGCCTCGTGCGCGACCTGCTCCGGATCTGCATCATCGCTCAGCGCGGCGGCATGGATAAACTCGACGCCTGCAGCCTGCAGGGCGCGCTTGATCGCCCCCGAAACCATCCTGGTATTACCGCTCTTGCTGTTAACCACCATAGAGCATGTCATAGTCACGTTGCCTCGTTTCCCCCGAAACTCGAGCCATTAATGCAATTTGTTAAAAGCATATCTTAGTACTAACGACGCAGATGTAAACCATCTGCCGCTAATCGGCAGCCCCTACTGGGCAAACTGGCTGCGGTAGAGCTCGGCGTAGAAGCCGCCTGCCGCTAGCAACTCGTCGTGCGTGCCGCGCTCGATAATCTGGCCGTCGCGCATAACCAGAATGCAGTCGGCATTGCGGATCGTCGACAGGCGGTGCGCCACCACAAAGCTCGTGCGGCCAGCCATGAGCTCGTCGAATGCCGCCTGCACCTGCAGCTCGGTACGCGTATCGATGCTCGACGTTGCCTCGTCCAGCAGCAGAATCGCCGGATCGGTGAGCATGACGCGCGCGATGCACAGCAGCTGTTTTTGACCTTGGCTAAACGTGCCGCCGTCCTCGCCGATCACCGTATCGTAGCCGCCTGGCAGCTGCACGATAAACTTGTGCGCGTGCGCGCGCTTGGCGGCCTCGACAATCTGCTCGCGCGTGGCATCGGGGCAACCGTAGGCAATGTTTTCGGCCACCGTGCCCTCGAACAGCCAGGTGTCCTGCAGCACCATGCCAAAGACGCGGCGCAGGCTCGCGCGCGTATAGTCACGCGAGGAGCGACCATCGACCGCGATGCGCCCAGCATCGATATCGTAAAAGCGCAGCAGCAGATTGATGAGCGTCGTCTTGCCACAGCCCGTGGGACCGACGAGGGCAAAGCGCGTACCGGGTTTGGCCTCGATGCAGATATCCTGCAGCAGCTTGCGGTCGGGCACATAGCTAAAGTCCACGTGTTCAAAGGTCACCTCGCCCTGCGGGGCGGCAAGTTCCACGGCATCCGCCGCATCGGGCTCCTGCTCGCGCGCATCGAGCAACGCAAACATGCGGCGCGCCGAGGCGTACGCGGTCTGGATCTGCGTAATGACGTTGGTGACCTCGTTGAACGGCTTGGTGTACTGGTTGGCATAGGACAGGAAAATCTGCACGCCGCCCACCGTAAGCGCCGCGGGCACGCCCGTGATCACGCCCACGCAGCCGATCACAGCGACCACGGCATAGATGATGTTATTGATAAAGCGCGTGCCGGGGTTGGAGAGCGAACCCATAAACTGCGCGCGCTCGCCCGCGGTGTAGAGCTCAGCGTTGAGGGCATCGAAGCGCTGCTGGGCGTTGGGACCATAGGCAAAGGCGTCGACAAGCTTTTGCTCGCCTACGTACTCCTCGATATGACCACCGAGCTGCCCTTGAATACGCTGCTGTGCCGTAAAGCTTTTGTTGGAGAGCTTGGCAATAGCACCGGCTGCAAAAATGGAAAGCGGCGTGACGAGCACCACCACGAGCGTCATGGTCAGGTTGATGGAAAGCATAAACGCAAGCGTGCCCACGATGGTAATGACACCGGTGAAAAGCTGCGTGAAGCCCTGCAGCAGACCGTCGCCCACCTGGTCGACGTCGTTGACCACGCGGCTCATAAGGTCGCCGTGGGCGTGGCTGTCGATAAAGCTGAGCGGCATGCGGCTGAGCTTATCGCTCGCCTCCACGCGCATGTCGCGCACCGTTTCGTAGGACAGGCGGTTGACGCAATAGCCCTGCAGCCACTGGAAGGCCGCAGCACCTACGACGACAATCGCGAGCTTGGTAACGAGCGGCAGTAACGCATCAAAGTCCACCTGGCCCGTCGCGACGATCAGGTCGATGCCCTCGCCGATGAGAATAGGTGTGTAGAGCTGCAAGATCACCGAGATGGCAGCGCTCACAAACGACGCCGTAAACGAAATGCGGTGTGGGCGAACATAGTCAAGCAGGCGGCGGGTCACCGCGCCCACGGGATAGCGCTCGGGGTCGCCGGGCTGGCGCGGACCGTCTCCCAGGTCGTTGAGGTTATCGTTACCGGACACGTTGGCCGTCATCGTGGCGACCGACCCGGAAGAAGTGTACGGATTCATTTAGCAGCCCTCCTTTGCGCAAACAGATGCAGGGGCGGTCTGGGCGGACGCGAGCAACGCGCTCCCTTGCTGGCCCTCGAGCTCTTCGCGGCGCAGCTGCGACTGGCAAATCTCGCGATAGAGCTGGCAGGTCGCGTACAGCTCATCGTGCGTGCCCAGGCCCGCGACCGAACCGTGGTCGAGCACGCAGATCATGTCGGCGTCGCGCACGGTCGAAACGCGCTGGCTCACGATGACGGTCGTCAGCGGCAGCCCGCCCTCGGCGGCACCGCGCATGCTGAGCTCGCGAATGGCACGGCGAAGCGCCGCATCAGTCTTAAAGTCGAGCGCCGAGGCGGAGTCATCCATAATCAGGATTTGCGGCGAGCCCACCAGAGCGCGCGCGATGGTCAAGCGCTGGCGTTGGCCACCGCTGAAGTTCTTACCGCCCGCCTCGACCGGGGCATCGAGCCCCTGCGGCTTGTTGCGCACGAACTCGCTCGCCTGCGCCATGTCGAGCGCCGCCCAGAGCTCCTCGTCGGTTGCCGCCTCGTCGCGCCAGGTTAGGTTGCTGCGAATGGTGCCGCTCACCAGCGACGCTCGCTGCGGAACGGTCGCGACCACGTGGCGCAGCTGATCGAGCGGCCAGGTGCGCACGTCGGCGCCCATCACGCTCACGCTGCCGGTGCCCGCATCGTACAGGCGCGGGATGAGCGAGACGAGCGTGGACTTACCACTGCCCGTACCGCCAATAATGCCGAGCGTCTTGCCCAGCGGGAGCTCCAGGGTCACATCGTTGACGGCGTTGGCAGCGCCCGCGCCAAAAGAGAAGCTCGCATGGCTCAAGCTCAGCGCAGGAACTGGAGCGACATTGCCCGGCTTGAGCAGCGCGACCGGCTGGTTGCCCCCGTCGGTGATGCTCGGCTCGCAATTGAGCACCTCGTTGATACGCGACGCGCTGGCGCTCGCCTTGGTAAAGACCACGACCAGGTTGGCGACATACACGATGGAGGTCAGGGTCTGCGTCATGTAGTTCACAAACGCCATGACCTGACCCTGCGTTAGCTCGCCCACGTTGACCTGGATGCCGCCCACCCACAGGATGGCGCACACGCCCAGGTTCATCACAAGAAACGTGACGGGGTTGAGAATCGACGAGAGCTTACCCACCGCGATGGCAGTATTGGCCTGGTCATCGGCGGCCTGGGCAAAGCGCTCGCGCTCGTGGTCCTCGCGCACGAAGGCGCGAACCACGCGAGCGCCCGAAAGCCCCTCGCGGCAAATGAGCGCGATGCGGTCGAGCTTTGCCTGCAGCTGCTTGTAGTACGGAATGCAGCGCGCCATGACAAACCAAAACACCAGGCCGATGGCGGGCGTGCAAATCAAAAAGATCATGCCGAGCTTAAGGTCGATGACAAGGGCCGCGCACATGGAGCCCACCGCCAAGAAGGGCCAGCGGATGAGCATGCGCACGCCCAACGCCACGGCAAGCTGCACCTGGTTGACGTCGTTGGTGATGCGGGTGATAAGCGACGGCGTGCCAAAGCGGTCGAGTTCGGCATAGCTCAGTTTGTTGATGTGCTCGTAGAGCGCGCCGCGAATGTCGGTGCCCATGCCCTGCGAGGTCAGCGCCGCCATCTTTTGGCAGACGAGCGTAAACGAGATGCCGATCACAGCCATGGCGCCAAGTACCATGCCGTAGTGGACGACGGCGTCCACGTCGTGCGAGCCAATGCCCTTATCGATCATCTGGGCAATCACCAGCGGCGTCAGCAGGTCAAAGATCACTTCGATCAACTTGCACGCAGGGCCGATCACCATATATCGGCGAAACTTACCACCAAAACGCCTGAGCAACTCAATCATGTATAGGCGCTCCCTATCATCATCCACATTCAATTCGAACCATGATAGTACCGCCACCCCAAAAGAAGCGTAAACAACTCGTCATTTCTAACGGGATTCAGTTTTCAGAGGGGTATACGCGCACACCCAGCCAGTGTCGGGTCAACTAGCATGGTATATTTACATTAGTGCTACCAAGTTAGTCGCCGACCCTTGAAATGAGGTGCCGAGATGAACGACATTCTCGCAAGAAGAGCAAGACGAGCAACTGTGGGCATCGCCCTTTCCGCGGCACTTGTCGCGGGAATCGCCCCCGCAACGGCGATCGCGGCAGAAACCAGCTCCCCCACCGGTGCAGTTGCCTTGCAGACGGAAGATGCGGCCACCGCAAAAGAGAGAGCGTATGCAGCCATGCAGGAAGCGCTCAAAACCTCGAGGCCGCAAAAGACGCCGCAAGTACTGAGAAACTTGCGGTAATCGATGATGACATTGCCGCTTTTCAAGAGATCTACGACATGGTGGTGACGGAAGCCGCCAAACGGAGGGAACGCCTTCCCGCCATGCAAGCGAACGTCGATGCAGCCCAAGCCAAATACGATGAGGCCCACGACCGGACAAGCGGCCTTCAGGCAGAATTAAATAAGGCAATCGACGACGGAGCTTCTAACGAAACTATTAAGCAGTTGCGAAGTAAGATCATGTCGGCAGAAAGGCGAGAAAAATCTTGTGAAGATGATCTTCACCACTGCCAACGCCGGCTCGAAAGCCAGAAAAAACAGGTTCAGTATTTCGAAAGTGAGGCAAAGGAAGCTAAAGCCCACATCGACGAGGACATAGCCAAGCGAAATGCGCTCCTTAGCGATTTGGAAAAGGCGCAAGCGGCCTATGACGACGCCTGCAAGGCATACGAAGAGGCGAAAGCCGCGGCAGACAAGGCCACCTCGCCCGAGATAACGCAACCGACCGAGACGACGCCTCCCTCCAACTCGGCGCAACCGGCCAAAACGGCACAGCCCGCCAGCTCGCCCGCGACCGGCAAAAATACCCCGCCAAGCTCCACCAAGCAGTCGAACTCGAGCAGCGGCAAGCAAGCAGGTACAACCGCCGGCAAGCTCGCGAACACGGGCGACACAGCGCCGAGCGCAATCGCACTCGCAGGAATCGCCGCCATGGGGCTCGGAATAACCGCCACAGCCACACGCCGCCTCAAGAACTCAAAATAGCCGCCAGAGCATACTACCTTCGCCAATCCACAAACCCAGAGACAAAAGAGGCCCGTTTCCCCAACCCATGGAAACGGGCCTCTTTACTTGAAAAAACAGATGGCAATGCCGCCGTCTCTTGTACCACGCAGCCATCAATGCCCAGACAACACTAGCAAGCCGCGTTCCTTAAGGGATAGATTTAATGGCTGTTAATCAAGAGGTATACGCGCACGCCCGATCAATGGCGGGCAAACCGCCTGATATACTTACATTAGTGCTACCAAGTTAGTCGCCGACCCTTGAAATGAGGTGCCGAGATGAACGACATTCTCGCAAGAAGAGCAAGACGAGCAACTGTGGGCATCGCCCTTTCCGCGGCACTTGTCGCGGGAATCGCCCCCGCAACGGCGATCGCGGCAGAAACCAGCTCCCCCACCGGTGCAGTTGCCTTGCAGACGGAAGATGCGGCCACCGCAAGGGAAAAAGCGTATGCAGCCATGCAGGAAGCGCTCAAAAACCTCGAGGCCGCGAAAGACGCCGCAAGTCCCGAGAAACTTGCGGAAATCGATGATGACATTGCCAGTTTTCAAGAGATCCACGACATGGTGGTGACGGAAGCCGCCAAACGGAGGGAACCCCTTCCCGCCATGCAAGCGAACGTCGATGCAGCCCAAGCCAAATACGATGAGGCCCACAACCGGACAAGCGGCCTTCAGGCAGAATTAGATAAGGTACTCAAGGAGCTCGGCGACGAGGCGCCCAGCGCAGCTGTTAAGGAGCATATTAAGCAGTTGCGCAGTGAGATCATGGCGGCAGAAAGGCGAGAAGAATCTTGTGAAGATGATCTTCACCACTACCAACGCCGGCTCGAAAGCCAGGAAAAACAGGTTCAGTATTTCGAAAGTGAGGCAAAGGAAGCTAAAGCCCACATCGACGAGGACATAGCCAAGCGAAATGCGCTCCTTAGCGATTTGGAAAAGGCGCAAGCGGCCTATGACGACGCCTGCAAGGCATACGAAGAGGCAAAGGCCGCGGCAGACAAGGCCACCTCGCCCGAGATAACGAAACCCGCCGAGACGACAAAACCCTCCAGCTCAGCGCAGCCGGCCGAAACGGCACAGCCCGCCAGCTCGCCCGCGACCGGCAAATACGCTCCATCGAGCTCCACCAAGCAAGCAAATACGACCACCGGCAAGCTCGCAAACACAGGCGACGCAGCGCCGAGCGCAATCACACTCGCAGGAATCGCCGCCATGGGACTCGGAATAACCGCCACAGCCACACGCCGCATCAAGAACTCAAAATAGCCGACAGAGCATTCTGCCTTCACCAATCCAAAAGCCCAGAGACAAAAAGAGGTCCGTTTCCCCAACCCAGGGAAACGGACCTCTTTAACTGCAAAAATTCAAACAACAGCACCGCCGCCTCTTAAACTACGTAGCCATCAATGCCCAGACAACGCCAGCGAGCAGCAAAAGGCACGGGATTAAATTATTCAGATAAATGTGACCCTTCAGGCGGTTTTGGTCGGCTACCCGCGAGTGCCGGCAGGGCGCTTGGTAGTCGAGCGATCCCGCAGGCGAAGCCGAGGACCAGCGAGACACCAAGCGCCCTGCCGGCACTCGCGGGTAGCCGCGGCACCAAAAAACGCCTGCGCACTCGATGGATTCGGATGCCCGACAGAGGCTCCTTATGGCTGCTTCCTTCCGGACCTGACCAGATTCGGAACATGTCGTCATCCGAACCCATCGAACGCGCTAGGCGCTCGGTATATCTTACCTGCTCCCGCCCGCCACGGCAAGTGGGGCGAACCCATCGGATGGATTCGCCCCACTCGTCCATATCGTTAGCGGCGCCTGCGGTACAGGACCGCGCCGCCCGCCACGGCCAGCGCGCCGATGCCGGCCATGGCGCCGAGCGCCTCAACCGGCAGGCTGCGGTCGCCGGTGTCGGGCATGCCGCCCTTGGAGCTGCCGCCGGAACCGTTATCGGAACCGCCACCTGAGCCGCCGCCCGGCGTGCCGGGGTTCTCGGGGGTGCCGGGGGTCCCGGGATTCTCGGCATAGCTGTTGGTGAAGACCGGCGGCATGTTGGCGTCGCCCTCGTAGGAGACCCTCGCCGACAGGTAGCCCGTCTTGGTGCCGTCTGCCGCCTCGTCGCCCACCGTGACGACGATCCTGTGCACCGCCTTGTCGTAGGTCACGTGCGCCTGGCCGTCGTCGACCTCGCTCACCGTGAAGGTGTAGGTGCCGGCCTGCTTGAAGGTCAGCGCATCGAACGTGACGCTGCCGTCGGCGGCATTCTTGGCGGTCGACATGACCTTGCCGTCCCGGCCCTTGAGCTCAAAGCTGAACTGGCCCGCCTTGAGCTCGGCGCCCTTGAGCACCTTGGCGGCGCCCAGCTTGAGGGTGACGGGCGCGGCCTCGTAGCCGTTGGTGAAGGTCACCGAGGTGTCGTTCGCGGCATTGCCCTCGGCATCCATGAGCTCGTGCTTGACGGCGAGCGTGCCGTTGCCGGCATCGGTGACCGTCGTGCGCACGCGGTACGTCGTCTTGTCGTATGTCACGCCGCCCGCCGTGCCGGCGACCTCGCGCAGCTCGTAGCTGTGCGTGCCGGGCGCGGTGTAGGTGACGGGGCCGAGCGCGACCGTGCCGTCGGCGGCGTTCTTGCCCGTCGCCGCGACGCTCTCGCCGCCGTCGGCGGCAAGCTTGACCAGCTGGAACTCGAACTCGCCCTCGGCCAGGCCACGGCCCTCGAGCTTCTTGCTCACCTTGATCTGGTCGGTGACGGAGCTCGGCGTCGGGTCCACGCCGTAGGTGTTGGTGAACTCGAACGCGCCCCTGCCCTCGGGCGTGCCCTCTGCGGGCAGGACCTCCGCGGCGAGCGTGCCCGCCTTGGTGTCCTCGACCACCCTGACCGTGAAGGTCCTCGTCGCCGTCGCGTCGTTGACCACGCCGTCGACCGAACCGGACTCGCTCACCCGGTAGGCGAACGTCTTGGTGCGCAGGCCGTCGCGGTCGATCTCGACGCCATCGAGATCGCTCGGCTGCCTGAACGTGACGCGGCCCAGCACGACATTGCCGGCGGCGTCGTTGGTCGCCTCGGTCACCGTCTTGCCGGAGGCGTCGACCGGTGCGGGCGCGCCGTCCAGCGGCTCGATCTTAAAGGTGTACCTGCCCGCGATGTCGGCCTGCGCCAGGCCGAGTCCAGCCTGGCCGAGCGCCAGCGTCTTGGTGCCCGCGAGGTCGACCGTCGCCTCGCCGGCGCTATAGCCGTTCACGAACGACAGCGTGCCGTCGGAGCCCTCGGGGTAGACCACGGCCACATCCAGCCCGCCCTTGCCGTCATCGGTCACCTTGACCGTAATGCCGAAGCTCGATGCGACCGCCGTCACGCCCGCGGGCAGCCGGTCCGTGCCGTCCTCGGAAACGGTATAGGGAATGGCCCAGGAGCCGTCGGCGGCCCTGGTGGCGGTGCCGTCCGCCACCATCCGCTCGAGAGCGTCGGTGGTGTAGGCAATGGGTGAGAACGCAAGCCCCGCGGCCTCGCCGTCGCCGGAGGCCTGGTTGGTCGCGGTCGCGACCACGTTACCCTGGGCATCGCGGACGGAGAACGAGAACTCGCCTGCCGCCGCGGCGCGGCCCGTCAGCGTCTTGGTGGCATTAATTGCCACGTTGCCCTCGCCGCCGAGCGTTCCGGTGGCCTCGTAGGAGTTCTCGAACGCGACCGTCACGGGCGCGGGCGCCGCCGTGGCGTCATCTGCCGTGGAGACCTCGCTGCGGGTGACCTCGACACCGTCCCTGGCAACCGCGGTCGTGACCGTGAGCTTGCCCGTCGCGGCGTCGTAGCCGGGCGCGATGGTCACCGTGCGCGGCGCGGTGTCGTTGGTGTAGCCCTTGCCGCCGAGCTTGGTCTCGGTAACGGTGAAGCTGTAGGTCTTGCCCGCGTCGGCGTCGGTGAACTTCACGTCGCTCTCCGCGGTCCCGCCGATGAGGTCGACCAGGCCGGCCGCACCGTCATCGGCCGCGGCCACGGCGTAGACGTCCTTGCCGGTCTTGAGGCCGAGCTTGGCGGCCGTCTCGGCGTCCGCGGTCACGGTGAAGGCGAACTGCCCCGCCTCCATGGCGCGGCCGGAGAGCGTCTTGGACAGGCGCACTCCCGCGCGGGCCGAGTAGTCGAGCTCGGTCGTGTAGGTGTTGACGAAGTCGCCGCCGCTCGCCTGCGCGATTGCGGGCGTCGTGGCCGTGAGGTTGCCGGAGCCGTCGTCGGTCACGGTCACCGTCATCGTGGCGGTGTGGCCGTCGTAGGCCACACCAGCGATGGCGGAGCCGTCATCGGGCCTGACCTCGCGCACCATGTAGGTGAAGGTCTTGGCGCGCACGCGCTTGCCGCCGACCTCGGCGAACCCGGCGTCCTTGATGTCATCGAGCGTGTAGCGGATGGGGCCGAAGTCGAAGGCGACCCTATCGCCCGCCTTGGTGCCGGCGCCGGCCGTCACGCTGACGGTCTTGGAGCCGTCGGCAGAGCCCTCGGGCATGGGGGCGCCGTCCTCGCCCGCGAGCGTGAACTGGAAGCTGTCGCCCTCCGCCCAGTCGCGGCCCTCGAGCGTCTTGGTGAAGAGCCCCGCGGTGGAGACGTCCCTGCCCTCGGTGGCCGTTCCGTACGTGTTGGTGAACGCGACAGTCGCGCCGTCCTCGGTCACGGCGCCTTCGGCCCCCTCGGCCGTGGTCGCGTAGCCCTCGGCGGCATCCTCGGTCACGGTATAGTGCGCGCCCACGGGTAGGCCGGAGATGATCTTCTCCCCGCCATCCTTAAGCGTGAAGTTCGCCTTGCCGCCCGCGAACGTCACGGCGTGCTCGCCCTTGCCGAAGGTGCCAGAGACGGACTCGCCGTCCCCGTCGGTCAGCGCGACCGTAAAGCCGAACTCGCGCTGGCTGTCGCCGCCGACGACCGTCTTCTTGACGGTGAGGCTGCCCCCGCGGGGCACGCTGTTGTGGGTCGTGTTGGTCTGCGACTCGTTCTCGCCCACCTTGACCGTTGCGGTGTTGGCGATGTCGTCGACCACGGCGGCTTCGGCGGAGACCTTCACGTCGAAGCTGAGCGTGCCCGTGGCGCCCGCAGCCTGCTCGCCGAGCGACCAGGTAAGGGTGCGCGTCGCGGCGTCGTAGGCGGCACCGTCGGCAGAACCTTCAACATAGTTAACGCCCTTGGGCAGGACATCGGTCACCGTCACGTCGGCCGCCTGCGCGGCGCCCCTGTCGTCGACGCTGTTATTGGCCCAGCCGATGGTATAGGTGAGGGTATCGCCCACGCCCACCGGTTTGCCATCCACATCGACCTTGGCGCCCGAGGCGTCCGCCTTGGTGACGGTCTTGGTGTTGTCGTGCGGCGTGAAGGTGTTGGTGAAAGTCTTCTTGCCCCGCTCGTTGGAGATCTCGGCCTTAAGGCCGGCGCCAGTCTGAGTCACCGTGATGTCGAAGGTGTAGGCGTGCGCATCGTCCTCAATCAGGACATCGCCGCTTGCTTTCTCGGTCACGGTCGCGTGGTAGGTGCCCAGATTGGTGAAGCTGAGCTCGCCAAAGGAAACCTTGCCGTCCTTGTCATTCTTCGCCTCGATTGGGTAGCCCTCGAGAACATTGCCCGCACCGTCGGTGAGGGAGAGCTCAAAGACGAACTCCCCCTTCTGAAGGCCGGGCTTGCGGCCGCCCGCGAGCACCTTGGTGAGCTCGGAGACGGACGCCGTGGCGGGGGCGGGGTCGAAGGTGTTGGTGAAGGCGGCGAAGGAGACCTGGTCTGCCGCGATGGAGCCCTCGGCCTTGGAGCCCTCGGCTCCGTTCACCGCAGCCTTGTAGCCAGCGGCGGCGCGCTCGGTCACCGTGTAGGCAGTTCCCGCGGGCAGCCCCGTGATCCTCGCCGTCTGGCCATCTTTGAGCTTGAGGGTCGCCTTGCCGTCCTCGAACGTCGCGTCACCGTAGGTGCCGGACACTTTGCGGCCCATGGCATCGGTGGCCTCAACCACAAACTTAAATATCTTGTCCGCGTCGACCGCCAGGCCCTCGCGCGCCACGACGGTCTTGGAGACGTCGAGCTCGCCCGTCTTCACAGTGTTGGTCACGGTGAAGCCGTCCTTGGCGTCGCCGGTGACCTTAGAGCTGTAGCCCTCGACGGGCACCTCGGCCACGGTGTAGCGGACCTCGGAGCCGGACTCGGAGTACTTGGGCAGGCCCTTGAAGGAGCCCTTCCAGCCGTTGGACTCGTTGAGCTCGATCGACTGGCCGGCGTCCTCGCCGTCGGCGAGCAGGCGCACGGTGGCCTTCTTGGCCGCCGGGCCGACCCACTTCTTCTCGACGGGCACCGAGACCTTGGCCGTGGAGGCGTTGGTCACGGTGAAGCCGTCCTTGGCGTCGCCGGTGACCTTAGAGCTGTAGCCCTCGACGGGCACCTCGGCCACGGTGTAGCGGACCTCGGAGCCGGACTCGGAGTACTTGGGCAGGCCCTTGAAGGAGCCCTTCCAGCCGTTGGACTCGCTCAGGGTGATCGAATCGATGACGGTATCGCCGTTCTTGAGATTTACTTTGACCTCATCAGGATGGGGAATCCTGGGGTTCTCCCAGACCTTTTTAATGGGAATGTCGATATTCTCGGACTTACCGATGACGACACCGCCGTTGGCGCCGATGCCGCCTCCCAACGGCGCCATATTGCCAGAGATCGTCAGCGACGTCTGACCGCCGCCGAGGTTATACGCATCCTCGCTCATCACAGATTTAAGCGCGACGTTCGGCGTGGCGTCGGTAAAGGACAGGGGCTCGCCGTTGTCACCACCGGGCGAGAATCGCGGGATTTCGGGGTTTGTTGCCGCATAAGTGCCTTCGGGGTTAAACAGCCCACCGTCTCTGTACCAGCTGACCTTTCCGCCGCCCGGAGCGCGGTTGGCCAAGGTCAGTTTGTATTTGGCGTCTTTGAAGCCGGTGAAGACAAAGTCGTCTCCCGCCTCACCAGCCGTGTTCCTGGCGATCAGGCCGCCGTCCTGGACGTAGACCTTGGCATCTCCGGTCGGGCAGAACCACATGCCGCCGCCCTGTTTATCCGCATGGTTATCAACAACGAGAGCGTTTTCGATATGGAGCGTACTATAGCCAAGATACTCGTTGCCTTCGCTATACACGCCGCCACCCATGCTCCAAGCAGTATTGCCCTTGATCTCGCCCGCGCTGAGCGTGACGTCATTCGAATAGGTATAGACGCCTCCGCCGGCGGAAGCGGAGTTGCCAGATATGGATCCGCCCTGCATGGTGAAAGCAGTATTCCCCTTTTCGCCGCCCTGGCAGCCCGGGTCAACCACACACACTCCGCCGCCTTTGCCTTTGCCCTTGCCAGACACAACGTTGTTCTTAATCTCTCCACCCGTCATGGTGAACTCGGCGTTGCCCTCAATATGAACTGCTCCGGAAGGATCGTAGGCCGCCTCCAGCCTACTGCTCCTGTTGCCGGAAATCTGGCCACCAGTCATCGTGAACTTGGCTCTTTGGTTTTCGCCCTTACCCTGGCCGTACGCAAGCACCGCACTGCCTCGATAACCGTTGTTGCCCTCGATGCGGCCTCCGCTCATGTCAAAGCGAGCATCGCCCCACAAAATGACGCCAGAAGATGTAAGCCAATAGCAATTGGTGGCCCCGGTAACGACTCCGTTGTTACGGATAACGCCACCCCTCATAACTACATGAGCGCCACTGGACGCGCGAACGGCACCGCAATACGAATGGCGCAGCTCGCACTGCTCGATAACGCCGCCCGTCATGGTAAGCGAGGCATTTTCTCCCGACACGTCGACGGCGCCCGCGTTATCACTGCTCGTGGTGCCGTCGTACACGACGGCCTCGTCAGAGAGCACAACTGCTCCCCTGCTAGAAATAATGGCGCCCTTGTTGTAACGGCCTCTCAGGGACGCTTTCCCTGACAGCTCGAGGGACGCCCTCTCGGCAACATTGACCAATACAGAGACGCCACTTTTCTTTGCCAAGATGGTATAGGGCTTATCCGACGTGATCTTAATCATCTTCCCGGCAGGAATCGTGAGCGTGGAGCCGAGCTTCACGTGCTTTTTCAGGGTGATGACGGTTTCCTTGCCATCGGGGGCCTCGTTGACCAGATCCTGAAGGGTCTTGGTGCTGTCATTGCTCACGGTATCGCCGACGCCGTCATCGATGGACTCGCGCGTGTAGACGATATCGACGCCAAAGAACGGGAGGTTCTCCGAGCCGGTGATGTCGTCCATGCTGTTTTCGATTGTGATCTTTTGAACCGTGCTGCCGTCAAACATACCCGAGGGTATTTTGGTGAGGCCGCGCCCGATCGTCACATCCTTCACGCCATCTACGCCCGAGAAGGCTGCCGTGCCAACGGAAGTCACGGAATCCGGAATGGAAAACTGCTCCGGCAACGTGCCGTAATAGAAGGCGTAGTTGCCAATTTTCTCAAGTGTCCTGGGGAGCTGGACGGCAACGTTGCTCTGGATAAAGGCCCAGTCACCGATACTCCTCAGGCTGTCGCAGAGCCCCACGATCTTAACCGGCGTGTAGCAGAACGCATTGTCCGGAATGTTCTGAAGCGAGGACAGATCCACGGACGCCTGCAGTTTTTTGCACTCGTAAAACGCCCCCCAGCCCATCTTTGTTACCTTGCTTAGATTGGGCACGCTCACCAGGCTGGCACACCCCTGGAAAGCAGAGGATCCGATGCTCGTCAATGTGCCCGGGAAATCGATCCCGGTTAAACTCGAGCAATTCCGAAACGCCCCATCCCCGATGGACTCGATTTCGCTCAGCGCGGTGACGGACGTGAGAGAGGTGCATCCGTCAAACATGTGCGAGGGGATCTTGGTAACCGAAGCGGGCAACGACACGCTTGTCAGAGACGTGCAGTCTTCGAACACGCCCGTTATGGTGTCGGAGAAGGCGACATCTTTTGGAAACTCGATGCCCGTGAGGGCCGTAGCCCCCTCGAAGGCGCCCGAGCCCGAAATCATTTTGAGGGTGGAGGGGAGATCGATCTCCGAAAGGTTGCTGCAGCCATAGACCATCATGTTGGCGCTAATCTCCTCGACGCCCTCATCGAAATAGAGCTTTTCGAGCGAGCCAGCGTTTTGCAGCGAGCAACCGAAGTTCTTGATGGAGCCAGGGATATGGAGCTCCTTGACCTTTGCGAACCTCCGGAAATTCCCTCCGTACATTTTTTCGAGCGTGTCGGGAAGCGTCAGCTGCTCAACGTTCTTGGCCACGATACCAGACGAGAAATATAGTTTGGTGACTTTGTAGGTCTGGCCACCATGCTCGATAGAGCTGGGCACACTCACCGCGGTCACACTGTCGTCGGCAACAATACCTGTGATTTCCGCCGTTCCCTTATCCGTGGTCTCGCACGAATAGGTCACGCCGTCCTGGGCGATCTCAAACTCCTCCGCAGTATACGCAGTCCGCGATTCCGTGGCCGCATATGCGACACCGGCCGTCGCGCCAACGGATAAACATCCGAAGCCGAGAACCAGCGCAAGGCAGAGAGCAGCGACTCTCTGCCCCCCCCCCGCCGAAAACTTTCCTCTCCAATTCCCTTCTCCCCCTCTGGTGTCGCCTTCTCTTCCCACGAGCGATCTATTGATTAAGGACAGTTAAAGACAACATTATGACCAAAGAGGCCCATCATGGAGATAATCCACGTCTTCGCCCGAAATGGTAATTAATTGGCAGGATTAATTGGCGAACAACTGAACGAAGAGCAATCTACTAATGGCACATGAATGACAGCGTCAACACCTGAAGTGCATAGTCTCCGATCCCCAGACAGCACCATCGAGCGCCACAAGGCACAGGATTGATTTGTTCAGATTCACATGCCTGTACGGGTGTTTTCCTAGCCCCGTCCCAAAATGACTACTTTTCTAGATGCGACCGAGGTCGTAGGATCGAGCGACCGCTTCGCCGGCGCAGACGAGGTTCGCCTCGGCCTCGCGCGGATCGAGCGCCGCCTCAAGGGACATAGGCTTGCGACAGATCGGCAGGACAAGGTCGATACCCTGCCCATATACCGCATCCAGGTTGACAGCGCGACCGCCCACGACGGCGACCACCGGCTTGCCATATCGCTTGGCGCGGCGAGCCACACCAACCGGCGCCTTTCCAGCGGCGGATTGCTCGTCCATATTGCCCTCGCCCGTTATGACCAGATCGACATCCCGCACGCGCTCGTCAAACCCAATCAGATCAAGCGCCGTCTCCACGCCCGAATGTAGCTCTGCACCGAGCGCTAGCAGCGCGGCGCCCAGACCGCCGGCGGCACCTGCGCCGGGCACGCCGAGCACCGAGCCAAATGTCCGTGCGCCCTCGGGTGCGCGCAACAACCCCTGGGCCCGAGCCTCGACAATTGCCGTATCGAGCAGGCGGCCGTAGCCGACCATCCAACTGTCGCACCTGCTCAGCGCCTCGGCGTCACCCGCTGGCAGACCCTTCTGTCCGCCAAACACCGCAAGCGCGCCGCGACGCCCTACAAGCGGATTCTCGACATCCGAAAGCACAACGATACGAGCGTCATCCAAAGCCTGAAGCGCTGGCGCCAAATCGATACTCGCCACGTGTTCAAGGCCGGCAAGACCGGGGGCGACATCGCAGCCCTGATCATCGACCACACGCGCGCCCAGCGCCTGCAGCATGCCGGCGCCACCGTCGTTGGTGGCACTGCCGCCCAGACCAATATAGAGTGTCTTTGCGCCCTTGCGAACCGCGCGAAGCATGAGCTCGCCCACGCCATAGGTTGTGGCCGCCAACGCCGCCGATTCCGTGCAGGGTGAATACCCAATACCCGCCGCCTCGGCCATCTCGATGACCGCGGACTCGCGCTCGATATCAACCAGCATCCGGGCAGACGCGCGCTTGCCCAAGGGACCTGCCACCTCGCAGGTCACAAGCTCGCCGCCGCAGGCGGCAATGGCATCGAGCGTTCCCTCGCCGCCATCCGCCAGCGGCAACGCGGCCACCTGGGCATCGGACCACACACGGCGCACGCCCTCGGCAACCGCCGCCTCCGCCCGCGCACTCGACACGCTACCCTTAAAGGAGTCGATCGCCAGCAGCACACGGCGGGGCCGGCGGCACGCAGGACCAAAGTCAACCGCCGTGTCAGTATCCTCACCGGCACCTGCAAGTGCTGCGGCGTGAGCGGCGTGTGCTTCAAGATCGGCCCCACAACCGCAGCCAGCACCATCGGTGCCACGCAGCCTACTAAAATAGCTGCTCAACACCTCACGACACTCGTCTGCCAGCACGCCGGCGGTCACGTTAAACCGATGATTCAGGCGCGAATCGGCATTCAGGTCATACAGCGAACCCAGAGCGCCCGCCTTGGCATCAGCCGCGCCATACACGCAGCGTCCTACGCGCGCGTTAACCATAAGCCCCGCACACATGCAGCAGGGCTCGAGCGTCACGTAGACCGTACAGTCGGAAAGGCGCCAGCGACCGAGCGACCGAGCGGCAGCGCACAGGGCCGCGAACTCTGCATGCGCCGAAGGGTCCTGATCGAGCTCACGACGATTATGCGCCCGCGCGACAATCTCACCCGCGCGCACCACCACAGCGCCAATGGGCACCTCGCCCACCGCCGCGGCGGCGCGCGCCTCCGCCAACGCCTCGCGCATGAACTTCTCGTCGATTTCGGTGCTCGTCATCGTTCGCCTTCCCTGTTTCAAATTCAAAACGATGCTATCATTACGACTCACGGAGAGATGGCAGAGCGGTTGAATGCGGCGGTCTTGAAAACCGTTGAGCGCGAGAGCGTTCCGGGGGTTCGAATCCCCCTCTCTCCGCCACTTTTAATGATGCACCGGCGTCATGGTTCGCTCGAACAGTGCATCGACCACGTCGGCTATCTCAGGTCGACGCTCAAGATCGTGGCCCGATTCCCACCATATCGTGAAAAGTCGAATAATACCGCCGGCGACAAACTCAGACGTCGTCTCGAGTGACACGGGGGCCAGGGCATCCTCGGCAAGCACGTTCATCACACGCTCGCGGATGGAGCGGGCAATGCGGTCGCAAATAACGTTGGTCAACATGCCCGACATGCTGCTTGCCAAAATGTTATCCATGAGCTGCTCGTGCGCCAGAATCAAATCCATGGCATCGTCCAAAATCGCGTGCCGAAGCGCGCGCACGTCCTCGGCAGACACTGCGCCGGCCTCATCGGGCTGTTTTTGCGGCAATCCCGACATGAGCTCATCGATATAAAAGGCAAAGTAATCGTTCTTGTCGCGAAAGTGCTTGTAGAACGTCGTGCGGCGAATCATGGCGCGGTCACACAGCATGGCAACCGTCAGGTCCTCAAAACGATGCTCCTCGAGAAGCTCGGTGAAGGCATCGAACAGGGCGCGGTAGGTTTTCTTAATGCGAAGGTCCACTGGTATCGCCATCCTCAGGGCAAAGACAACACTCGTCAATCTGTCGCATATCTTACACCTGTACCTCGCGCGCTTTGCCCCGGTGCCAACCCCGCCGAAAACATAACGCTTACCGGAAAGTTCGGCACGGCAAAACGTTGCGGGTATACTAGTAGCGTTATACCAACGGCAGCTGGCGCATGCCGCCGCGGCCATTCGAAACGGAGACATCATGATTACCGTCATCATCGGCATCGTTGTTGTCATTGTGATTGTCTGCGCCATCGCCGGCATCTACAACAACATGGTCACCAAGCGTAACCGCATCGATAACGCCTGGCAGAACATCGATACGCAGCTGCAGCGCCGCAACGACCTGATCCCCAACCTGGTCGAGACCGTCAAGGGCTACGCCAAGCACGAGCAGGAGACGCTCTCCGCCGTGATCAGCGCGCGTAACACCGCCGTCAAGGCCACCACGCCCGAGGCCAAGATGGAAGCCGACAACGTGCTGACCGGTGCGCTGCGCCAGCTCTTCGCCGTAGCCGAGGCCTATCCCGATCTTAAGGCAAACACCAACTTTACGCAGCTGCAGGCATCGCTCGAGGATACCGAGAACAAGATTAGCTATGCACGCCAGAGCTACAACGATTGCGTGCTCAGCTACAATAACGCCATTCAGACGTTCCCGGCTGTCATCTTTGCCGGCATCTTCCAGTTTAAGGAGCGCCAGGGCTTCGAGGCCGCCGAAGCAGCCCGCCAGGCCCCGACCGTCAAGTTCTAAACAACAAGGCCGAGTCTTAAGCCAGTTCATCAACCCTTTGGGGCCCAAGGCACAAACCTTGGGCCCTTTTCGTGTCCACGCACAACGCGCAGCCAAACAAAAAGCGCGGCCTAAAAGGCCGCGCACCATATTCAATTCAGCCAAGTAATCCCCTGTCGCGACAGCGCCGAGCCGCAGGGCAGAGAGCAAGTTCCCTCCCAGCGCACTCCGCAGGACGCAAGAAGCCCTCGCCGCACGAAGTGCGCAGCGAGGACTTCTTGCATGTCCGAGGACGCGCTGGGAGGGAACTTGCTCTCTGCCCAGACGTGCTCGCCAAGAGCTGTAAGGCAAATTACGCGACGGTGTAAACCCAGTTGTGCTTGTCCTCGACAGCACCGGACTGGATACCAGTCAGGGTCTCGCGAAGCTTCTTCATCACGGGACCGATCTCGGTGTAGCCAGCCGGGAAGGTCACGGTCTCATCGGCACCATAGACCTTGTTGTCGATCTCGCCCACCGGGGAGATGACGGCAGCGGTGCCGCACAGGCCGCACTCGACAAAGGTACCGGCCTTGACCTCGGCCCACTCGACGGGACGCTGGTCAACGGTCATGCCCAGGTCCTGAGCAACCTGAACGAGCGAACGACGGGTGATAGAGGGCAGGATGGAGTCGGTGTGCGACTGCGGAACGACGAGGGTGCCGTCCTCCTTCACGAACAGGACGTTCGCGCCGCCGGTCTCCTCGACATAGGTGCGAGACTCGGAATCGAGATACAGGTTCTCGGCATAGCCCCCGCGGTGAGCCTCCATCGTGGGCTTGAGGGACATGGCGTAGTTCAGGCCGGCCTTGATGTTGCCGGTGCCGTGCGGTGCCGCACGGTCATACTCGGAAACGCGCAGTTTGACGGGCTTGAGGCCACCCTTAAAGTACGGACCGACCGGGGTCACGAGAATACGGAACGTGTACTCAGGAGCGGGAGCCACGCCGATCACGTCACCGGAGCCGATCATAAACGGACGCACGTACAGGGTCGCGCCGGAGCCGAAAGGCGGAACCCATGCGGCGTTGGCAGAGACGACCTGCTTGACGGCTTCGACAAACTTGTCCTTGGGGAACGGGGGCATCTCCAGACGCTGGGCAGAGTTGTACATACGCTCGGCGTTCATATCGGGACGGAAGCAGACGATGCTGCCATCCTCGGCGGTGTAGGCTTTCAGGCCCTCAAAGACCTCCTGGCAGTAGTGGAAGATGCCGCCGCACTCGGAGACGTGCATGGTGTGGTCGGTGGTCAGGCCGCCCTCGTCCCACTCGCCGTCCTTCCAATGGGCCTCGTAGCTGTAATCGGTCTTCATGTAGCTAAAGCCGAGGCTACCCCAATCGATATCCTTCTTCTCGACAGTCATATGTCGCTCCTTACATACACGGTTGCATACTCGCGAACCCGCACGCAAGGACCGAAGCCGGCCGCGTCGCAACGTCGCATACCCGGAGCGTAGAGCCGGGCAGGACACGCGGGCAGCATCAAAGCCGATGGCGCGTCGATTCGCATGCAGGTGATTGTACTCCCCGCACGCCTTAGATAAAACGATTTTCTTTAACTAAGTAAAGTATTTTCATTTGCCTTCTACACAAAAGGCCCGCCATCGAATCCGATGACGAGCCTTGGAATTAACGTCCGAAAACAAGCTCGGACTAGGCGTTCTTTTTACCGAGCTTAGCCTTAACCAGACCGACCACGGTCGGGATGATCGACACGGCGACAATGCCCACGATCAGCAGCTCAAAGTGCTCCTGCACAAACGGAATGCCACCAAAGAAGTAACCAAGCAGCGTAAAGACTGTCGACCAGGTAATGCCACCCAGCACGTTAAAGATGACAAAGTTGCGCCAGTGCATACCGCCCATGCCGGCGATAAAAGGCACAAAGGTGCGAATGAACGGGAAGAAGCGACCGAGGAAGATGGCCAGATGGCCCCACTTATCCAGGAAATCCTCGGACTTTTTGATGCGCTCGGGCGTCATGGCCTTTACCTTGCCCGAGGCGATGATCTTACGGCCAAAGAAGTGGCCGATCATAAAGTTGCACTGATCGCCCAGGATGGCTGCGGCCCATGCGGTGGCCAGAAGCGCCACGATGTTAAAGCCGCCATTATGGGCAAAGAAGCCCGAGGCAAACAGCAGCGAGTCGCCGGGAAGGAACGGGAAGAACACCACGCCCGTCTCGATAAAGATGATCAGGAACACGCAGCCGTAGGCCATGAGCGGGCCGGCGGCGATCCAGCTGGCGATCGCAGTGCGCGGATCCTTAAGCAGCTCGGCGATAAAATTGATGAAACCCATGAAGTAAAACCTCTCAGTTGTGGGCGCGGACACGTCCAAGTTGACCAGTATACGGTTGCGGCGCGAGCACGGGCCAAACCCCTCAAAAGTCTTACTTCATTACCAGCAAGTTTGCATAACTGACACCTGTCGCCTATAGCAAAGTAAGATTGCCCTTCCTAATCCCTAGCGAATCGCTATACTTTATTGAATCGCATTATCACGGCGCTAAGGGAGGGCGGCCGGTGAGCTTTATCAATACCATTCGCGAGGACATCAAGACCGTCCAGGCGCAGGACCCTGCCGCGCAAAATGGCCTGGTCATCTTCCTGTCCTACCCCGGCCTGCACGCCAAGTGGAATCATGTGCCCGAACACTGGCTGTGGGAACACGGCCATCGATCGCTTGCCCGTGTGCTCTCGCAGTTAACCCGCCATATCACCGGCGTCGAGATTCATCCCGCCGCGCAGATCGGCAAGCACTTCTTTATCGACCACGCCATGGGCGTCGTTATTGGCGAGACTACCATCGTGGGCGACAACTGTGTGCTCTACCAGGGCGTCACGCTCGGCGGCACCGGCAACGAGACCGGCAAACGCCACCCCACCCTGGGCAATAATGTCACCGTGGGCACGGGCGCCAAGGTGCTTGGCAACATCCACATCGGCAACAACGTCAAGATCGGCGGCAACTCGGTCGTCGTCAAGGACGTGCCCGACAACTGCACCGTCGTGGGCGTGCCCGGGCGCATCATCAAGCGCAACGGCTGCCGCGTGTTCGAGGAGAGCTTCGACGCCAAGCAGCATCGCGAGTACATGCCCGACGATGCCGCCGAGCAGAGCGCCCTCAACCGTCAGGGCATCACCGAAAACGCCCGTCGCGTCAGGGAACTCGAGCAAGAGGTGGCCGAGCTCAAAGCCCTCGTCGCCAAGCTCGTGGACGAGCGCTAGGGCCGCGGGCAACCGCCACAGCCTGAACGCCAACACGAAAGGCGCGCCGGGGAATCCGCTCCCGGCGCGCCTTCTTTTCGATGTGACATGCGGGACTGACCCTTTGTCACCTTATGCGAACTGGCTTAGGTAGAGGTCGGCATAAGCGCCCTCGGCAGCCAGCAGCTCCTTGTGCGTACCCTGCTCGATGATATTGCCGTGATCCATGACCAGGATGAGGTCGGCATCGACGATCGTCGACAGACGGTGCGCAATCACAAAGCTCGTGCGCCCGCGCATGAGCGCATCCATGGCACGGCCGATGGCGAGCTCGGTGCGCGTGTCCACGCTCGACGTCGCCTCGTCCAGGATGAGGATCGCCGGGTTGTTGAGCAGCACGCGCGCGATGGTCAGCAGCTGACGTTGGCCCTGGCTGATGCTCTCGGCATCGTTAGCCACACGCGTGTCGTAGCCCTGCGGCATAGTGCGCACAAAGAAGTCGACCTGGGCGGCACGTGCGGCCGCGACAATCTCCTCGCGCGCCGCCTCGGGACAGCCGTAGGCGATGTTCTCGGCAATGGTGCCATCAAATAGCCAAGCGTCCTGCAACACCATGCCAAACTGCTGGCGCAGCTCGCCGCGGTTCATGTGGCTCGTGTCCACGCCGTCGAGGGTAATGCGGCCGCCGTCGATCTCGTAAAAGCGCATGAGCAGGTTGATGAGCGTGGTCTTACCCGCACCCGTGGTTCCCACCACGGCGATCTTCTGACCCGGCTCGGCGGTAAACGACACGTCTCGCATAAGCGGCTTGTCGGGCGAATAGCCAAAGCGCACATGCTCAAAAGCGATGCGGCCCTCCACCTTGCCCGGCAGCTTGGCGGCGGCCACCGGCAACGGATCGGCCTCCATCTCGGGCTCGTCGAGCAGGTCGAACACGCGCTCTGCACTCGCCAGTGCGCTCTGCAGCGAGTTAAAGGTAAACGACAGCTCCGTCATGGGCTCGGACGCCTCGTTGATAAATTGGAAGAACGCCTGGAACACGCCGACGGTCATATGCCCGGCAACCAGCATGCTGCAGCCCACCAGCGCGATCACGATCTGCGCCAAACGGCCGATAAAGCGCACCGCGGGGCCGACGGCGTTAATCATAAAGTCGGCCTTGGTGCTCACGCGCGCCAGCTCCTTCGAAGCCTCGTGCACCTCGGCAGAGCTCTGGCGCTCGCGGTTAAACGCACGGATCACCAGACGGCCCGAGTAGCCCTCCTCGACCGCGCTCGTAATCTTGGACACCCACTCCTGGCGCTCGCCCGTCACATCATGCGTGCGGCGCGACACGACCTTCGTCACCAGCAGCGAAAGCGCCGTAAAGAACAAAAAAACGAGCGTGAGCGGCACGCTAAACACGAACATCACGCTCACGGCGCCCACCACGGTACCGATCGACACCAGAATCTGCAGCAGGCCGCGCTGCATGCTCTCGGACATCTTGTCCAAGTCGTTGGTCGCACGGCTGACGACCTCGCCGGGACGATGCGCGTCAAAGTAGGCAAGCGGCAGACGGTTGAGCTTTTGTGCGATGCGGTTGCGCAGGCGCAGGTTGAGGCGCTCGGCAACGCTCGACATCAAAAAGCTCTGGAGTGCGTAGAACGAGGCGGCGGCGGTCCAGATCATAAAGTAGATAAAGATGGTCCTGCCGCAGTTCTCCCAGGTAATGCTGAAGGTAGCGTTGTTGGCAAACGCCAGCTTCATGTGCCCCCACAGCTCATCGATCACGCGGGCACTGTAAGCCGGCGCCGCGGTGTTAAAGATGGCATAGAACACGATACTCGCGAACACGATATAGAAGCGCCAATGGTCGCCGGCGGCCTCGCTCCACAGGCGGCGCACCGTCGCCCAGGTGTCGCGGGGCGTCTCGTCCTCGTCCTCGTCGTCAACGTCGCGCATGCGCTCCGCCTCGGCGCGGGCGCGCTCGTCCTCGGCGCGCTCGTTTTCCTCGTAGAGTGCCTGGCGGCGAGCCTCGCGCTCCGCCGCTGCCTTGGCGTCTTCCTCCAGGTCGGGCGTGGCGCCCGTCTCCTCGACTGTCTCTGCAGCCGCGGCGTCATCGGCGATGCTCCACTTCTTGAGCTCCTCGGTCATGCTACTCACCTCCCTTCATCTGCGATTCCGCGATAGCGCGGTACACCTCGCAGGTTTCCATGAGCTCGTCGTGCGTGCCTAGGCCCACGACTTCACCGTCTTTGAGTACCACAATCTGATCGGCATGCAAAATAGTCGAGATGCGCTGGGCGATGATGAGCACCGCGGCATCGCACGTCTCGTCCTGCAGCGCATGGCGCAGTGCCGCATCGGTCTTAAAGTCCAGGGCCGAAAAACTGTCGTCGAAGATATACAGATCAGCGTGCTTCATGAGTGCGCGGGCAATCGCCAGGCGCTGGCGCTGACCACCCGAGAAGTTCGTGCCGCCCTGGGCCACCGGCGTATCGAGCCCCTGGGGCTGGTCGAACACAAAGGTGCTCTGGGCAACCTCCAGCGCATGGAGCATGTCAGCCTCGGTCGCGTCTTCGTTGCCAAAGCGCAGGTTGCTCGCCACCGTACCCGAGAACAGCCATGCCTTCTGCGGCACATAGGCGATACGCCCGCGGATATCGTCTTGCGAAAGGTCGCGCAGATCGACGCCGTTTAGGCGAATGGCGCCCTTCGTGGCATCGTGGAAGCGAAGCAAGAGCTTGGCCACCGTTGACTTGCCCGAGCCCGTCGAGCCCACGATCGCGGTCGTCTGTCCGCGGCGGCAGGCAAAACTCAGGTTGTACAGGGTGTCCTCGTCGGCATCATCAAAACGGAATGACATATGGTCGAACACGGCCACCGTGTCGGCCCCATCTGCGGACTCAGGTGTCCCGTCGCCCAGCGTAGCCTTACCGTCCACGATGCTCGGCTCGATTTCGAGCACCTGCTGTGCACGGCTGAGGCACGCCGCGGCGCGCGGAAGCGTCAGCACCACCACCTGCGCCATCATCACAAAGAACAGGATCAGGATCGCGTACTCCAGCACGGCCGAGATGCTGCCGATTTGCATAGCATGGACGCCCACGCGGTTGCCGCCCACCCACAGCACCGCCACCTCGGCGATATTCATCAAAAAGAAGCTGGAGCTATCGAGACCCACAAACAGGTGGTTGACCTTGATGGCATTGGCTGCATAATCGCTAAACACCTCGTCCAGGCGCTGCTCCTCGTGGCGCTCCTTGTTAAATGCACGGATGACGCGCACGCCCACGATGTTTTCGCGCAGCACCACGTTCATGCGGTCGATAAAGCTCTGCAGGCGCATAAAGATCGGCGCGGCGTTGGCAACGGTAAAGACCGCCGCCACCAGCAAGATCGCAACGACCACGCCCAGCAGCGTGCCCATGGCAGGATCGATAAACCAGGCAAAGATGATGCCCGCCACGGCCAAGAACGGTACCGGTAACACCAGCTGAATCGTCTGCAGGATCGCTTGCTGGATCACGTTGATGTCGTTGAGCGAGCGCGTGATCATCGAACCCGTACCAAAGCGCTCAAAGTCGCTGGCGGACAGCTCGAGCGACTTATCGTAGACAGCGTTGCGAATGTCGCAGGCCACATTGGCCGCCAGACGGGCCGAAAGATAGCAGCCCAGCACCGCGCCGCCACTGGCCATGCCGGTCGCGATGAGCATATACACGCCGTTGCGCAAGATGTAGTCGATATCACCCGTCGTGATACCAGTATTGACCATATTCGCCAACATTGTAGGCACCAGCAGCGTGCCGACGTTATCTATCAGCAGTACAAACAGCGTCACCGCAATCAGCCCGCGATACGGCCTCATAAATCTCATTAAGAGTCGCATGTCTCCCCTTCTCCCTTATCGTCAGCCTCGTTCTCGGCGGCCACTTGCCGTTTAAATGCCTCGCACTCTTCGTTAAGAACATGGGAGAACTTACCGACCAAGCGCATGATCTCGCGCTGTTCCCACGGCTCGAGCGCCTCGATTGCTCCGCTGGTATATAACAGGCTCTCCGTCAAGGTC
>NZ_QSGK01000009.1:0-365 GCF_003468125.1 Collinsella sp. AM40-7AC
CCGAGAGCAGGGCGCCCAAATCGGCCTGGATCGCCCCTGCCTTGCTTCCAAGCTGCAACGGAGCCGAGCCGCCCGAGATGTTTACGCTCAAAAGGTGCGCATCCGGCAGCTTCGCGGTCATGCTCCAGAACGGGAGCGTGATGATGCCGGGGGTCATCTCGCCCACGCCGAGCTCCAGCAACAGCACGCGGCGATCGCTGCGCTCGCGCACGAAGCGCTCGTATCGTCCGAGGCTCTCGCGCCAGGCCGCACCCTGCAGAAACGTGTCGTCGCGCACCCACGGCACAAGCTGCCAGCCGCAATGCGGGCATCGGGGGATATCCTCGCTGAGGACCTCGAACCCCGCCATGCCCGCGAGCATGCGC
>NZ_QSGK01000009.1:375-96305 GCF_003468125.1 Collinsella sp. AM40-7AC
CCCCGCCATGCCCGCGAGCATGCGCTCGACGTAGGGGCTCGCGTCGAAGAGCTCGTCGCAGCATGGCTGCTTGCACTGAAGGTGCGCGAAGCTTCCCTGATAGTTGCAGATCCTCTCGGTGGGAAACGTCTTCTCGACTTGGGTGTCCACATTGGTGCTCAGGATGAAGTAGTCCTTATGGCCGATGAGGGACCGTAGGTCGAGATAGGGCTGCGAGGCCAGCTCGCGCAGCATGAAGTCGATGTATCGCGCATAGTATGCCCATCGCTGCTCGAGGCTGGGGTAGAGGTGGTAGAAGCCGTCGAAAAGGCTCTTGAAGCCAAAGGCTTGCTGCCAGTCCGTCATTCCGGCGCGCGCCATGCCTGCGCGGTTGTAATGGTTGAACCCGGCGGCGCTTGACATGCCCGAGCCGATGCCGACGATGATGGCGTCGGCATCGTCGATAAGGCTTCGAAGCCTATACGCTTCCCTCTCTAGAGACGGCATTGGGCAATCTCCTCGAAAGCCGGGGCCATATCGCCGTCAACGAGAATCGTCTCGCACGATGCATCGGGCGCCATAGCCTGGCTGTAGTTGAACACGATGTAGGTGGCGTGCTCGCAGACGTTCGCGATCTGGGCGAGCATGTGCTTTATGATGCCGTTGCGCAGTCCCACGCCAAGTTCGAGGATGGCGACCCTGCCGTTGCGATGGGCTTGCACAAGGCGCTCGAGCTCCTCGAGCTGGGTCATGGCGAGGGCGTCTGGATGGGCGAGGCGCCGCTCGTCAACCGACGTGCGCGTGCTCCCCTCAGTCTCGAGCACGCGCTCCTCGTCGAACCCGGCGCGCGCGAAGTGCCCGTCGATGTTGCATGTGACCACGAAGGTGTCGGCGTGCTCCGTAAGACGCCGCAGCCCGTTCATGAGCGAGCCGGGCTCATATTCGAGATACTCCTTTTGATGGAACCGCTCGGCCCATCGGCGTCGCACGCTGGCATCCGGGGAAGCGAGCCCCTGCAGTATGCAGCCGATGCCGTCTGCCTGAGCGAGGTCGCCGTACGCCTCTTGGAAATGAGCATCGGCGCAGAAAAGGTTGAGCCCCTCCGCCATGTCGAGTCCGTTGCTAGCGCCGATGATGACAAGATCCGCTTCGGCTAGCGCCCTGCCTATGCGAACTGCTTTCGCCGTCTCCATGCGCTACCTCCCCAGCGTCTTGCGCACGTCGGCGAGCACGTCGGCGATGTCGGCGCGAACGGCGAGCCCCCGATCCTCGATCGCGCGGGGGAGAAACTGCGTCTTGTTGTTTACGGCGATGTAGCTGGCCTGCGGTAACTGCGCCGTGAGGGCCCAGAACGGCTCCTGGATAAACGCGGGCGTCATGCGGCCCACACCCAGCTCGAGGAAGAGGATCCTCTGCCGTGCGTGCGCGTCGAGCCAGTCGGACACCTTGCGGTACTGCTCCTCGTAGAGTTCGCCCTGCAGGAAGTTGCCGTAGCCGCGAACCCAGGGGAACGCCTCTGCTCCGCAGTGCGGGCAGCGCGGCACGAGCTCTGTCGGAACCTCCAGACCGTCTCCCATGGCCTCTACCATGTGGGAGACCGGCTCGACCGCGTTCCACACCTCGTCGGTGCAACAGTGGGAGCACTGAAAGAAGCGGTGGTCGCCTTGGATCTCTGCCACTTTCTCCCAGGGATAGAGCTTCACAAACTGCGTGTCCTGGTTGGTGGTGAGCACGAAGAAATCCTTCTCGGCGAGAATGGTGTCGAGGTCCCTGTAGGGCTTGCGCAGCGGGGCGTTGAGCGTGGTGTCGAGGAAGGTGGCGAGGTATCCCCAGCGCGCCTCGGCGGTGGGCCAGCGGTAGAACGACCCCTCGAAAGCGCCCTTGAAACCGTAGCGCTCGGCGAATTTGCCGAAATGCCTGCGATAGGTTGCGTTGTCCTCGTAATAGAAGTCGCCGCCGTCCGCCGCGGAGAGCCCAGAGGCCCCGCCCACCAGCACGCAATCGGCTTCCTCGATCATGCGGGCGAAGTCCCTGATTTGCTGGTCGTAGGGCTCGGGCTCGCGGTCACTCAGCTCATAGGGCGTGCCGCCGCTGCGGTAGGCGGCCTGAAGGGAAAACGATTGGTTGGTGAGCTCGATAACGAGCTGCTCGTACAGGGTCACTGGATACCTTCTTTCAGCTATTATAAACAGGTGTCTATAAAAAGTATCCATGTCGATTTGCTTAAGAGCAATGAACAGCTTCGGCCTGCTGTCGATAAACGAGCGTTTGCCGGGCATTGTCGAGCGTTGCAATTGGAGGGGTAATGGAAGCGGGGAAGATCGATCGTCGCCGACGCTATACACTCTCGGTCATACGGGAGGCGTTCTTCGCGCTGCTGGCCGAGGTCGGCTTCGCGAAGATGACGGTAGCGGATATCTGCCGCCGCGCCGATATCAACCGTGGCACGTTCTATCTGCACTACGAGGACAAGTTCGCCCTGCTCGACGCGCTTATCGACGAGGCCTTGGCGGCGGTGCCGCCGCTCGAGGGAACGGAGGCGGGTGCCCTCTGCCAGCGTCCGCCGGCAAACGATGACTATTATCTGCTCTACTCGGATGACGATGCGTACGCCCGGGTGGCACAGCGCGTCGTCGAGCGCGGCGCCGAGCAGATGATTCCCTCGATCATGGAGGAGACTGGGCTTTCGCGCGAGGACGCCTATCTGCTCTTCGTCCACAACGTCCAGGGAAATCTCGCGGTCAACCGCCTGCTCGGTTGGAGGCGAGGGCCCGAGTTTGCCCACGCTCAGGAGCTGCTCAGCGCCTATTCCGAAGGGGGCATGCGGGCGGTGTCTGCCCGCTATGATTCTCGTAGTTCATCTTGACCACGGGTTCATTTCAAGTAAGCAGTGCAGCTATGAGCTGAGGATAAAGCGCCACAGTGTGCCCCGCGTTCTCGACTTCCCGGCAGAAACGTGAGTCCTTTGGTTAACGCATCTCAAGATTGAGCGTTGGTTCCGCTTTTGATTTGGTGGCATGACGGAGTGGACGGCATGGCATTGTCGCATCGCCGTGCTGTCGCAGCGCCAGACGTCTTCGTGGCTGCCGTTCAGCCCTCGTCGAGCTCCTTCAGCCGGGAGAGGCAGCGGTCCAGAAACCCGCTCCTAGCTTGCGCGGCAAGGAGTCCGTCGCAAAAGCGGTCGCCACGAACGCACCACGTGATGCATGCACGTATCAGGTCAATGTCCCCATGGTCGATGTCGCAGCTGTCTATACCTTCCGAGGTGTCGATGCTATGGCGTTCAAGCGTCTCGAAGTAGCTGGTGTCCGCGAACCCGTCCAGTCCATAGAAATCGTCGACGAAATCCTCGAGTCCGAACGTCCCGCCCCCAAACTCGACATTCATGTTTCTGTCCGCCAGCTTGCCAGCGTACTTGGTTAGTCTTTCGAACATGTTCGCTCCTTAGCTCAAAAGTCCGTTGTCGCCCAGGTAGTCCACGAAGGCATCGATGATCCGTGCCGTGCGAGTCGCGATGTCTATTTCGGTGAAGTCTCCCATGACTTGTGCCAGGCGCTTGAGTTCCGTGATCTTTGTTCCGGCTTTGCGCTTGCCATTGCCGTCGGTGTATCCCTCATAGTATTTGCGTTTATCGCAGAATCTGTAGTCGGCCGCGCGGATGTTTACACGCTTCTCGAGCAGCGCCTTGTTACCCAGCGCCTCCAGGCTGGATTGATCGACGAGCGGGTCTATCTCGTTGCGCTTCTTGGCATAGATGTGCTCAATTTCGAGCGTGGTGTCTAGGTCCATGAGTGGTTGATCTGGGTCTGCGTACGCCCACCAAGTGAGTATGGACTTTGTTACAGGCCTGCCGTTGGTGAACACGTAGGTTCGGAATCGCTCAGCAATATTTGCGCGATTGAAGTGGTGGTTAGGAAACTCCACCGGGCGGTGCTCCACGATGTTGATCATCTCGGGATACACTGGCGAACGCAGCGCGTTCACGCCGGGTCGCTCAATGGCGTAGGCGAAAATGAATGCCGTGATCTTGTTTAGAAAGCCGTAGAGTGCCTCGTCATCGAGGACACCTTTGCTGTCGCTGTTGGCAAGGAACCAGACGCTTAGCAGATAGGTCCACATGCCGTTGGGGGCGTAGTTCAGCACGAAGAGCCTGCGGAGCACGCGCTCGCTGAACCCTTCCTGCGCGTCGACGCGTTTCCAGAAGCCGAGCAGCGCCTCGAGATCGGCGAGCGTGGCGTCCTCCTTGAGCATGGCGTAACCATCGGCACCGAAGAAGTCGCGCAACGATGCGGTGGTCGTGTCGCGGATGCCTTTCTTCGCGCGGCGGTAGTACATGTAGCGCGTAAATAGCTCATCGGTTGGTGTGCCGCGCATGGGCCGGAAGATAGCGTTCGCTCCCTCCTCGAGTCCCTTCCAGCGACGGATGAACTCGTCCTTGCGCCCCGTGTCGGAATAATGCTTGTAGAACTGGCTCTTGAAGATGTCGGCATCCGAGAGAGGCAACCCTCGGTCGTTTAGAGTCGAGAAGATGCGTAGCGCGGTGTCCTGCGATTCCGCTTCAATGGGCAACAGTATCACATTGTTGATGACGCGTGTGGCCATGTAGACGGTGTAGGTGGGCCACTCGCTCACCAGTTGCTCAATTTTCCTCTGGAAGAAAGCGAAGTTGCGGGCATAGGCGCTCTTCCAGCCATCGCCTACATTGCCCTCTCGTAAAATCTCGAGGAATTCATTCTTGTCGTTGTCCGATGCAACCTCGGAGTCGATCTTGAGGCGTTCCATGTCGGGCTCGTCGAACTCGTCGGTTTTCCATACACAACGGGCGATTGCCTCGCGCATCTTCACAGACTGCTTATCCTTCATGTTGGTGAACTTGTCGTAGAACGCGCGGAGCAGCAGCATGATGGTGGTGAGGCGCTGCTGGCCGTCAATGATTTCGAGTTGGCCAGAGAGGTTCTTAAAGGTGACGATGGGTCCTAGGAAGTATTCGTCGTTCTCGCTGTCGAAGCGCTCGTAGTCATCGCCCGGAAAAGCGAACGCGAATAGGTCATCCCACAGCGTTGCGCATTCGTCCTCGCCCCAGGCGTAGGGCCTCTGGTAGTCGGGGATGAGGAAGTCTGATCGCTTATCGGTGAGAAGATCGCGAATCGATCGCTGGTCGATGTTGAGCTTGGACATGAGCTGTACCTTCCGCGCGGGAACAATCAAGATGACACGGATTATATCGCCGAAGTCGTCATTCGCTCTATTGCTGCGAGCTACTGAATCTGGCAACCTCTGGCCAACCCTTACGGTTTCATGTCGTGATCCATATCGGCGCTGATTAATGTCCGTGATGCTTCTGCTTGCACCTTCTTTGGAGAGCGCGAGCGAGAGATGCGATCTACAGACGTCTGAATAGCTCCATCCGTTTTGGTTACAACAAAATGTGTGCCGCGCGCCTGCGGCATGAAGAAGGGAGATTCTTGTGAATATCGTTGTATTGAGCGGTAGCCCGCGTAAGGGCGCCAATACAGATACCATGGTCGAGGCGTTTGCCGAGACCGCGCGTGAGGGCGGCAATACGGTCGAGGTCGTCCGCGTTGCCAGCAAGAAGATCGCCGGCTGCTTGGGATGCCAGTACTGCTTCGCTCATGAGGGCGTCTGCGTGCAGAAGGATGACATGGTCAACGTGATCGAGTCGCTGAAAGACGCAGATATGGTCGTCTTTGCCTCGCCTATCTACTGGTTCGATATCACTGCGCAGGAGAAGGCTGTCATCGACCGCCTGTACGCCTTCGGTGCTACGGGCTTCCCGTTCACCAAGACGGCCCTTTTGCTCGATAGCCACAGCGAGGGCGTCTATGATGCGGCGATCGCCATGTACAAGTCCACGTGCGCATACTGCAAGTGGGAGGACCAGGGCATTGTCACCATCAGCGGTATGACCGAGCGCGACAGCATGGCCTCCTCGCCCAAGCTGGAAGAGGTGCGAGAGCTCGCTCGCAAGCTCGCCTAAGGGCAAGAAGAGCGCATGGCAATCGGTGTTGGTGGAAATGCTTGCTGTCCTTACCGAGAGATAGGGGCGCATTCCCTCAAGCGCTGTATAGAACAATTTTTAAACGCAGAAAAATAACTGAAAACAAATTAATCCGCGTTAAAATATTGTCAAACAGAAGTTAATGAGGGAAGGTTGCGTATGCGTCGCAAGGCAGACGAGCTACTTAGGGAATGGCGAGACAGAGCTGATAGAAAACCTTTGCTGGTCAAAGGCGTGCGCCAGTGTGGCAAGACCTATTTGCTCAGAACGTACGCCCAGGATCTTTTCGAATCGGTTGTCTACGTTAATCTTGAGAACGACCGGTCGGCGCGAGCGGATTTTTCGGGCGGTCTTGACCCTCATTCGATTGTGCGCGCGATCGAGGCTCGTACGGGACAGCGTATCGTGCCTGGCAAAACCTTACTGTTCATTGACGAGATCCAGGCATGCGAGGAAGCGCTCACTTCCCTTAAATACTTTTGCGAAGATGCTCCCGAGTATTACGTTGCGGCTGCCGGGTCGCTTCTTGGGGTTGCCATTAACCATCAGTCGTATTCGTTCCCCGTCGGAAAGACCGACTTGATCGAGATGACTCCACTCGATTTCGAGGAGTTTCTCTGGGCAATGGGGCACGATCAGCTGGTCGATGAGATACGCTCGTCATTCGAGTTAATGGGTCCTCTTGCGCCAAGCCTTCATGAAAAGGCGCTTAGGCTCTATCGACAGTATCTTGTTGTTGGCGGAATGCCCGAGGCGGTCCAAACGTATATCGATGATCAGTCAATCATTGATGTGGCCGAAAAGCATCGGATTATTCTCGACGGATATTCCGCCGACACCAATAAATATGCTGATGAACGCTTGAGCGCAAAGACGCGTGCGTGCTTCGATTCCATTCCACAGCAGCTTGCCAAAGAGAATCGCAAATTTCAATACAAGGTAGTGCGAGCGGGGGGCAATGCGTCTCTCTTTGGAGATGCTCTCGACTGGCTTGTATTGTCGGGTACGGTGGCGCGCTGCAGCCTAGTCGGGCAGATCGAAAGCCCTTTAGAGGCCTTCGTTAACCCTTCTGCTTTTAAAATCTATCAGGCGGATACAGGGCTGCTCGTCTCCAAGGCCGGTGCTCAACGCGCCGATATTCTTGCCGGCATCGGCGGCACATTCATGGGTGCACTTACCGAAAACTACGTCGCCCAACAGCTTTCAGCCATGGGCTATCCGCTGCATTATTGGGCGCGAGATAATCGTGCGGAAATCGACTTTGTAGTAGAGAAGCAGGGATGCTTGTCTGCGATTGAAGTCAAGGCGGGAGAGAACACAAGATCTCGAAGCCTGTCCTCACTTAAAAAGACCCATCCGGGCGTACGCCTTATCAGGCTATCGACTAAGCCCTTTGGAATGAATGATGGGCTTATGTCTGTTCCACTTTATGCGGCATTTTGTCTATAGGGATGATGCTGGTGTAATGCATGGGGCCCAGGGCGCAGCGTTTACTGCGCTCCGGGCCCCGCTGCTTAGTTAAACCATGACGGTTTGGTCGCCGTCGTCCTAGTCAAACAAACTCGGCATGTCGTTTTCCTTCATGAGGGCACCGGCAGAGGGCAGGCTCTGCGCGGTGAACTTCTCGGCCGAGACGCCGGCGCCAAGAATCTCCTCGGTCGTGCCGACAGTGGTGACCGAGCGGCCCTTCTTGGCCGTGAAAGCCTGGACGCCCTGCGTGTTGGTGGTCGTCTTGGTCTTGAGCAGCGACGTGTTGAAGTTCATCAGGCGGTAGTCGCTCGAGACCAGCGCGATGTCGCGATCTTCCTTGAGCACCTGGGCATACAGCAGCTTGCTGCCACCATAGATGGCGTTTTTGAGGCGCTTGCGGTTGGTCTTGGTAACGTATCCGGCAAGCGCGACACGCACCACGCGGCCGTTCTCAAAGACGAACAGCACGTCGGCCTTGTAGTCCTCGGGGTCGATGACCCAGATGACGTTCTCGTCGGGTTCCATCTCAAGATCGGTCGGCAGGTACGAGCCCAGCTGTGCCGACTTGGTGTCCTCAAACGCCGTGACCTTGCACTTGTACACCTGGCTCTTGTTGGTAAAGACCAGCAGCTCGTGGGTGTTGGAGGACGGGAACTCGATAAAGGGTTTGTCGCCGTCCTTGTACTTGAGCGTGGTCGCCTTCTTGAGCACGCGGTCCGTCATCTTCTTGAGGTAGCCATCGCGCGAGAGCATGATCGTAACCGGGTACTCCTCGACCTCGGGCTCCAAGCTTACCTCGATAACCTCATGGGGCTCGATCCTGCCCGTGCGGCGCGGCATCACGTACTTCTTGTTGACCGCGGCCAGCTCGTCGCTGATGACCTTCTTGATGTTCTCTTCGCTCGAAAGGATCTCCTCAAGCTCGGCAATCTCACCCTCGAGCTTGGCGATGTCCTTGGTGCGGTTGAGGATGTACTCCTCGTTGATGTTGCGGAGCTTGAGCTCGGCGACAAACTCGGCCTGGGTCTCGTCGATGTCGAAACCCTTCATAAGGTTGGGTACGACCTCGGCCTCGAGTTTGGTGCCGCGGATGATGGCGATCGCCTTGTCGATGTCGAGCAGGATCGCCTCAAGGCCGTGCAGCAGGTGCAGGCGCTCGGACTTTTTGCCCAGGTCAAAGTTAATGCGGCGACGCGTGGACTCAATACGCCACTTGACCCACTCGTGCAGAATCTGGCGCACGCCCATAACACGGGGATAGCCGTCGACGAGCACGTTGAAGTTGCACGAGAACGAATCCTGCAGCGTGGTCGAGCGATAGAGCTTGGCCATGAGCTTGTCGGGGTCGACACCGCGCTTAAGGTCGATGGCGATACGCAGACCCGAAAGGTCGGTTTCATCGCGGATGTCTGCGATCTCCTTGACCTTGCCCTCCTTGGAGAGCTTGACGATGCGCTCGATGATGACATCGGTCTTGGTGGTGTAGGGGATCTCGTAGACCTCGATGATGCGCTCTTCGGGAATCCAGCGCCAGCGGGAGCGAATCTGGAAGCTGCCCAGGCCGGTCTCGACGATCTTCTCCATCTCCTCGCGGCGGTAGATAATTTCGCCGCCGGTCGAGAAGTCGGGCATGGGCATGTACTCGAGCAGGTCGCAGTCGGGATCCTGCAGGTAGTGCATCGTGGCGGTGCAGACCTCGTTGAGGTTGAAACCGCAGATGTCGGACGCCATGGCGACGCCGATGCCCTTGTTGGCCGAGACGAGGATGTTGGGGAACGTGGTGGGCAGCAGGCGCGGCTCCTTCATGGCGCCGTCGTAGCTGTCGACGAAGTCGACCGGGTCCTTGTCGATGTCCTTGAAGATCTCGGCGCTGATGGGGGAGAGCTTGGCCTCGGTATAACGAGAGGCGGCGTAGCTCAGGTCGCCCGAATAGTACTTGCCAAAGTTGCCCTTCGACTCCACGAAGGGGGCAAGCAGCGCTTCGTTACCCGTCGCCAGGCGCACCATCGTCTCGTAGATCGCGGCGTCGCCGTGCGGGTTGAGCTTCATGGTCTGACCCACGATGTTGGCGCTCTTCTGGCGCTCGCCCTTGAGCAGACCCATCTTGTACATAGTGTAGAGCAGCTTGCGATGCGAGGGCTTAAAGCCATCAATCTCGGGGAATGCGCGCGAGACGTTGACGCTCATGGCGTAGGGCATGTAGTTGACCTCGAGCGTCTGCGTGATCGGCTGGTCGGTGACCTCGGAGTGCAGGCCGATGACGTTCTCGGCGTTGACCTGCTTTTTCTTTGGCTGGTTCTTCGTCTTCTTCTTTGCCACGATTTCCTCTTGAACTTCTTATAGGCCGTCGTTATCGATTTGCTGCTACTGCAGGTCCAGCTGGTCCAGGTATTCCTTGCCGTGCTCGGAGATATGGCGCTTGCGGCCCGCCTCGTCGTTGCCCAGCAAAAGGTTGAACATGGTTTCCATCTTGGTGACGTCCTCGGGCTCCACCTTGATCAGGCGGCGCGTCTCGGGATTCATAGTGGTGAGCCACATCATGTCCGGGTCGTTCTCACCAAGACCCTTGGAGCGGTTGATGGAGCACTTTTGGTCGCCGACTTCTTTGAGGATGCCGTTCTTCTCGAGCTCGGTGTAGGCAAAGTAGGTCTTCTCTTTGCAGTTGATCTCGTAGAGCGGCGACTCGGCGATATACACGTAGCCTTCGTCGATAAGCGTGGGCACCAGGCGATAGAGCATGGTGAGCACGAGCGTGCGGATGTGATAGCCGTCGACGTCGGCGTCTGTACAGATGATGACCTTGTTCCAGTTGAGGTTGTCCAGGTCGAAGGCACCGAGGTTCTTGATCCGCTTGTCCTTGATCTCCACGCCGCAGCCCAGCACGCGCATAAGGTCCATGATGATGTCGGACTTAAAGATGCGCGGATAATCCTCCTTTAGGCAGTTGAGGATTTTGCCTCGGACGGGCATAACGCCCTGGAACTCGGCATCGCGCGAGGTACGAATGGCGCCTGCTGCCGAGTCGCCCTCTACGATGTAGATCTCGCGGCGGCTCTTGTCCTTGGAGCGGCAGTCGATGAACTTCTGCACGCGGTTGGCCATGTCGGTCTTCTGCTGCAGGTTGGTTTTGATGCTCTGGCGCGTCTTTTCGGCGTTCTCGCGCGAACGCTTATTGATGAGCACCTGCTCCATGATCTTGTTGGCGGCATCTTTGTTCTCGATCAAGTAGGTCGAGAGGCGCTCCTTAAAGAATGCCGTCATGGCCTGCTGGATAAAGCGGTTATTGATGGCCTTTTTGGTCTGGTTCTCGTAGGACGTCTGGGTGGAGAAGCAGTTGGTCACCAGTACCAGGCAGTCCTGGACGTCTTGCCACTTAATGCCAGTCTCGTTTTTGTTGTACTTGCCCTGTTGCTTAATGTAGGCATCGATGGCGCTGGTCAGAGCGCTGCGGGCGGCCTTCTCGGGCGAGCCGCCGTTCTCGAGCCACGATGAGTTGTGGTAGTACTCCTGCATCGTAAGGGTGCGCGAGAAGCACATGCACGCGGTGATCTTTACGTTGTAATCGGGCAGGTCCTCGCGATCGCGACCGCGACGGTCGGCCTCGATAAAGAAGGGCTCGGTAAGGTAGTCGGCACCGACCTTCTCGAGCACGTAGTCCTCGATGCCCTTGGGGTAGCAAAAATCCTCTTCGGAAAACTCGCCGTCGTCGCCTTCGATGCGCAGACGGAAGGTCACGTTGGCGTTGACCACGGCCTGGCGGCGCATGGTCTCGCGATACCAGTCGTGGGGAATGCTGATCGAGGTAAAGACCTCAAGATCGGGGCGCCACTTGATGGTGGTGCCGGTGCGGTTCTCATCGCTGGGCTCAATCTCGAGCGCCTTCTTTTTGGTGCCGACGACCTTGCCCTTCTTAAAGTGCAGGGAGTACTTGTTGCCGTCGCGCCAGACGGTGACGTCCATGTACTCGGAAGCGTACTGGGTCGCGCACGAGCCCAGGCCGTTGGTGCCGAGCGAGAAGTCGTAGTCGCCGCCCTGGTTGTTGTTGTACTTGCCGCCGGCGTAGAGCTCGCAGAAGACGAGCTCCCAGTTAAAGCGCTTCTCGGAAGGGTTCCAGTCGAGCGGGCAGCCACGGCCATTGTCCTCTACCTGAATAGAGCCATCGCGAAAGGCGGTGAGGGTGATGAGCTTGCCGTAGCCCTGGCGCGCCTCGTCAACGGCGTTGGACAGGATCTCGAAGGCGGCATGCGCGCAACCGTCGAGTCCGTCCGAGCCAAAGATGACGGCGGGGCGCAGGCGTACGCGCTCCTCGTCCTTGAGCTGGCGGATACTGTCGTTACCATAGTTTGCGGTGTTTTTTGCCATACTCGCTCTCTCGGTGCTCCTTTGCTGCGTTTTAGTCATATAGATAGTCAAGGTAGCATAGCCCAGGCCTTGGGCGATTCCAACCAACACGAATTCCATCGAACAATCGTTCGGATTAACGGGTAAAACGTGTCGTGCGGATTGTTGTTCCGAATCGAACATTGGGACAAGCGTCTCGTTTTATGGGCCACGGGCGTGCGTGTGCGAGTCCCTTTGGCCCATAAGGAACGCTGGCGGGTCGTTATTTGGGCCGTGGGTCACTTCGCCGGCGTCGTGTTTCGTCATACGCTCATAGTGGAAGCCGATGCCACGGGGTCGACTTGGGACTCGGGCAACGGATGAGCTGCAAGCCGAAAGGAGCGGTGAGGATGATGAAGCCCATGACGAAGAAGCTGCTGTTAGGAATTCCCACCGTGACGCTTTCGGCCGTGCTGGCATGTACGGTGGCCGGCTGCGGCGGTAATGCGCCGAGTGGCTCGGGCGGGAGCGCACCTGTGCAGGAGAAGGCCGAGAAGCCCAAGGCCTATGAGTCGCAGACGGTCGAGGTGGCAGGCATTACCTATGAGTCGGTGGCTCACGGTACGTTCTATCGCGGTGATGCCAAGAAGCAGGACGGCTTTTACCTGCACATCAAGATTACCAACAACAACACAAAGAACAGGACGTTCAGTTCCTTTAACGTGCATGCTGCCCAGGGCGATCTTGAGGCAGGCGACCCGTTGTTTACTTCCGGCAAGGCGGCCGTGCTCGACTACGTTGCAAGTGAGGCTCCCGATGAGCTTCACGAGGGCATCGATCTTTCCAAGAGGCCAGATATCGGCCCGGGCGAGACCGTTGAGTACGTGTATTTCTGGGCGCCCAAGACGGCGTACTACGGGCCCATCACTGTCGAGTTCGTAGACGCTTACGCCCCCGCCAAGAATCATGAGGCCATGCACTTTGACACCACGGGATGCGAGACCAAGGAGTTCAAGGCGGCCGGCGGCGTGGCCGATTCTGGCGAGAAGGCAGATTTAACGGGCATCGACTGCGCATCGTACAGCATCGAGGCCGCCGATGGGTACACGCTGGATTCGTCCGACGAAGAGCACGAAAAGGCAAACTTCTTCCACGACGAGACTGGAGGACGCCTGAACATCAGCATCTTCCTACGCTCGCCGGAGGAAGAGGTTGCAAGCCTAGAGCAGGTCTACGAAGGTAAGGAGACAACAACCGACCAGGTCGAGTACAACGGCATAACGTGGCTGCGCTTTACCGGTCCCGACAACGGCCATACACTGTTTGCGACGGCTCCCGCAACGGGTGAAACCGTCCGCGTGTCGATTGGCTGGAAGATCGATTGGGACGCCGCCGTGCCCATGATGGAGGCGCTGAAGCTCAAGTAACGCCGCGATTCTTACGTCAGGCGACTCAGGGCTGGCTCCGAGTTATCGGGGCCAGTCCTTTTTGGTGCTCGATGAGCCGAGCCGGCGTCTCTCACAAAAATAACTAGGAGCTAGCGAGACTTATCCGAATTGACCTCATTGGCGGTGTCTTTTTCGAGCGCCGTGCGGCGGGCGCTGTAGGCGATGAGGCCCGCGCCTGCCGCGGCGAGTGCTGCAGCGGCTGCTGTAAGGGGAGCGTTGACATCGCCCGTGCCCGCAAGCGCGCCCGCTTTTCCGGAGCGCTTGTTATTGCCGTGGTTCTTGCCGCTGCCGGAGCTGCTTCCGCCGGAGCCGCCGCCCTCGTCAGTACCGCTGCCACTCGAGCCACCATCGCCGTCTGCTGTCATCGGGGCGTCGTGAAGTCCTGTCGTATCCGCGCTGTCGCATACGCCGACCTGCACTTCTGAGCGTTCGCATGCCGCGTCGGGCACATGAAGCTCGTGCAGAACGGCACTCAGCGCCGAGTTTGCGCCCGGTCGGATCTCCTCGAGCGTTACGGGATCGAGCGCCACCAGATTACGCGCCTTCGCATACAGCGTGACGCGTTTGCCCACTTCGTCGCTCCAACTCTCGGGGATGGCGAAGCTCATGCGGAACTGTGCCGTGCAACCCGGTGCCAGCACGGCGTTGCCGTTGTCGGCTACCAGCGGGTGCGTTGCAAAACGTGCGCCCAGCGTCTCGAGCGCGTACTTTACGTGTGTCATGTCGTTGGCCGAAGCGTCTTCGGCAAGCTCTGGATCGTAGATCGAAGCCATGCGTGCGTTCGCTCCGAATCCGATGGATGCGCTGGAGAACGGCTGGCTGGAGCCCTCTCGGTACAGATCGATTGTGCCGGCAGTCAGCAAAGTGTTGCCGTCGTTTCGCACCGTGACCATGAAGGATTCGCCTGCTGCTCCGGGCACCACCGCGCCCGAGGTAGCGACCGCGCCCGTCGGAGTGGCACACGCCACCAGAGGCACTTCGATGCCGTGCAGCTCTGCCTCGCTCTTCTCCGCGCTCACAATGTGCGTGGCGAGCGCGGAGAGCATGCCTCCCGACGTCAAAAATGTCGTTATCTGATCGACGGGATGGTCCAGCTCGCACATCACGAACGGCTCCGTGAACAGATCGCCTGCCAAGGTGCTGGCGAAGATGCGGAAGTGCTTGCCCATCACTGCTACCGGGTTGCCTTCTTCGTCGTAGGTTTGCCCCACCTTGCCATCGGTGTTCTCTACATAGAGCGCGCACCTGCCGTTGTTGCTTACGCTAAACGATGCCGGGCCACAGCCTGCGGCACCCACGGGCTGCGTTGCAAATGCCGATGCACCTCGCGTCCAAGTAATATGCTGCAGCTGCTCGTTGACGGTGGCCAAAAAGCCCGAATGTTGTGGCCACGGCACCGCATGGGGCACCGTGGCGTCTGGTGGCATAACGCCCCAGCCCGCAATGGACTGGCCGATCACGGCGTACGATGCGCAGCCGCAACCGTCTGCGGTCTCGTACGCAACGGGCACCACCATTTTGCCGTTGATATTCTCGGGCTCGCTCAGCTCGATACTCGACGGTGCCTGCGGAAAGCGAAGAACTTGGCGGAACGTCAGGCTGTCGCCCAAATCATCCGACCACAGGGTAAAGCATTCCAGCGCAACCTCGGCCTCGCTGCCGAGCGCCTTCTCTGCGGTGGTTCCGCGGCGGTGGAGGTAGGCACCCGACAGGCGTCCGTCGACCAGCGTCTTGCCTGCCGTGATGCGCGGGCACTGCAGGCAATGGTAGCCATCCTCTTGCAGGCGGCCGCGCGAGATGCTGCGCCATGACGTATGCGACACCACGCGGATCTCGTCATTACTTATGCGCAGGCGCACAACGGACAGTATGCCGGCTGTGCTTGCCGTATCGAAAAGGGTGTTGTCGCCGGCGGGGCGCTCGCCCGAGACCAGCAGCACGTAGGCGTCCTGGTTTCCTCTTCCGTCCGTATATTCCACCACGTCGAAGTCGTAATCGAATATGCCGTCGCGCTCCACGTCGCCCTCGCCAAACCCAAGGGGAAAGTCCACGGGCGTGGGAGCGGACCACGTGCCGTTTGCCTTTGTGTGCACCACCAGGCGCGAGCGGCCATTGTCGCCGTAGCGCACCGAGGCGATACGGAACAGGCATTCTACGCCGGCAATCATCGTTAGCTTCATGTGGGCTTCGCTGAGCACGCCGGAAAACAGCACGTTGTCGCTCGAGGGTTTTATGCCGCCACGCTCGTCCTCCGACACGCCGGCAGAATTGGCGTTCGGGTCCGCAACGGCGTTCGTTGACTGACCGATGTAGGTGTACTCATACATCGGCGCGGCGTTTTCGTCGTTTTCCATCAGTGCGTGGACGAAATGCTCAACCTGTCCCGTGTCGTCGCTTTCTGCATCCGCCTCGAGCTCAATGCGCGTGACCGCTTGATCCCAATCGCGCACGACAGGCGCGACGTTTATCGCGGCGGCTGCAACCTCGGCGCGTGCGAGCAGCTCGGAATTGGTGACGATGGTGGCCGACGCGATAAACTGCGGCACACCACCTGCCTCGGTGTTGCCGGGCGTGCCGAAGCAGGCATCCAGCGTGTAAGGCGTATCTCCACCCAATGCCAGCTCAGAGCGTTGGGGCACATACCGGTCGTCATTGTTCACCGACATATTCCACGAATCGATGAGTGTGGGCCACGACCCCGACCAAGCCTTGGTGGTCCACTTGAACATTACGAACTGGAGTATCACATCGACATCGACGTCTGCACCCACGCGCAGCCGCGGAAGCTGGTGTCCATCTGCCTTCTCGTACCCAATGAACAGCGTGAGGGATGCGGCACCGCGCACGGCAGACGAAGCGACGCCTGCAACGCCGGCTCCAAAGGTGACGGCAAGTCCGATCTGGATGGTGAACGAGCCCGACGTGTTGGAATAGTCGAGCGAAATGTTCTTGAAAAACGCCGCGCCGCTGCCGTGCGTGTGGGCACCCACAGCGAGCGCCAGCTTCGCCAGCACCCAAGGGTTGACGTTTAGGAAAAATGGCACCGGTCCTAGGGTAAACTGCTCGGTCCAATTGAGGTCAGTTCTTACCTGGAAGAGGGCCTTAATATTGCCGTATGCAGGGTCGTTGTTGTTACCCCAGGTTTTGCCCACCCAATCGTAGGCGAGCGAGCCGTACAGCTGTGTGGCGATATCCATCGTGAACAGCGGCGTGCAATGGTGGCGAAGGAGCTTGGTGTTTCTTGGATCGGTGCCCGAACCGGCACTCATACTCTTGTACTGATTCCACTTCCCCTCCATCTCGTCGAGGTAGCGGTTTGCCTGCTTGGCGCCCGACTCACGCGGCGATTTCTTCCAGTATTCCGGATCAGGGTTGCCCGAATCGTTCATATAGCTGGCTGGTTTGTATCCTCCGCCAAACAGTACGTACCCGGCAAACGAGAAATCGAACAGAATGGGGAACGAGGGCATCCAGCACGTGAACTTATTACCACCGATGCCGGGAAACGATGCGGGGAAATCAAACGGAGTGATCTCTTGGTCCATAGTGGTGGGGACGATAGTGGTCGATCCGGATTCCGCCTTTGCCGCCGGCGCGGTAACAACGGCCATGGGGGAGGAGAGCGTGTAGGTTTTGTCCTGGTAGTCGAGGACAAAGCGCAGCTTGCATCCTTCTTCCAGAAGGCTCGACGCTGCATCGAGGAACTTGTCTTCGAGTGTGAACGTCGCCAGATTATCCGCGCTCGATGCGCTGGCCTTGATCTGACCAATCTGCGTGACGGTTTCGGTTGAGCTGCCCGCAGCGGGCATCACTTTATTGATATGCAATGTTGCCTGCCCGCCCTGCGGCAGATGAGCCTGCACGGTAAATGCGTGCGTATCGGGCTGCTCGTTTGCCGTGTCGTCCTTCGGCAATGCCATGAACGTGGCTTCAGCGTACTGGATGTCCCATTCGTCGAATGTGAGCTGGCGGAAGTACGGCTCGCCGTCGGAAAGCGGACGCGTGGGCGCGGTTATGGCGGTGCCGCCCTGGATACGCGCAAGGGGAATCTCGACATCGCGGTAGCCCGCCATGCTAATGGAGATGCCGCCGTTAAAGTCGTACGCGTCAAGGAGCTTTGCCTCGTCTACGTAGCCTTCCGAAAGCGAGGCAATCTCAAAGATGGCGGTGCCTTCGTCATCGGTCGTGGCGGCGAGCTGCTTGCCTGCGGCGTAGCGCGACGTGAGCGTGACCTGCGCTCCCTTGATGGGCATATTCTTGTTGGCGACGTCGACCACGACCACACCAAACACGGTGCGCGAGAGAACGAGCACCCTGAAGGGGTCTTTTTCGTCGGCATAGGCCGCGGTGGGCGCGAACGGCAGCAGGAAGGCATTTTCGCTTCCCGGCACGCGAGGCAACATGATGCTCGCTAGTGAGGACGCTCCGGCAACAAGTAACGAACGGCGATCAAGCATCTTGGGCTCCCATCCCGCAAATATCGGTGGAAATAATCCAATTTTGCGAGAAGACGCTTCGTGGCGGTAGTGCCGTTCAAGGGTCAAAATGTCCAAATTGATCGAGCGAAGCGCCGGGTTCCGGAACGCGTTCGATGCGCTTGGCAGCCCGGTCGCTAACGCAACATGTGCGCGACCAGCTCGGCGCGTGTGCCGATGCCAAGCTTTGCGTATACGCCGGATAGGCGGTTTTTGACGGTGCCCGGCGATACTCCCATATGGCGTGCGATTTCAGCGTTGGTCCATCCGCGGCAGGCGAGCATGGCCATGGTGAACTCTGTGGTCGTTAAATCGTCGGCAACGTCCTCGCCCGAATCGGGGTTGTGGATGCGCCGCCAGCCGTAGCTGAAGCGGTACGTGATCTCGATGATGCGTGCGAAGTCGTCAGGGTATTGCGTTTTTAGGCATGCCTCGATGAGCCCCTGCAAAAGGCCGTGGTGCTCGCCAATGAGCTCGATAAGGCCGTCGGGGCGCGCAATGTCCCAAGCGGCTCCAAAATGCGCTTTTGCGGCGTCGATGTCCTTGAGGCTCATGCATGCCATGGAAGCTGCCAGGTGCAGGAACAGTTCCGAGATGGGATAGCTTCCCTGTTTCATAATTAGGGCGTTTTCCGCCATGCCCAGGCTGCGGCCGTATTCGCCGCGCAGATACAAGGCGTGCGCCATCACGTAGCTGGCGAACAGTCGCAGGCCTTCGGGTAGGTGCGCCGCAAGTGGATAAAACTCTTCGGCAGAATACGGGGAAGGCAAGTGCAGCAGGACGCTCGCGGCCGAGGCGAACAGGATATGCGTGGCGTGGACGGCGGGCGATTCCTCGTCGGCCGGCGTATCGAGGATGCCCGCAAGGCACCGGCGGGCGTCGGCGATACGGTTGAGCGACAGACTGGCGTATCCGCAGATAAAGCATGCGGAATAGCGCAGCGCGGGATCGGTGACGTCAAGATAGGGGTGCGCCGTCTTGGCGGCGAGTGCGGCCTGTCCGCGAAAGTACAGCGCTTCTGCCGTGGCGATGGCGCGTGAATCGGGGTCGGAAATGCCTGCAACCGCAGCGTCAATCTGCCCCGGCACAAAGGCGGTGCACATCAACGGCATGGGAACGCATGGGTAGCCATCGCAGTCCATCTTCCATCTCCCAACAGCTGGCAACACTAGCAGCAATTGTACTCTTGTTGCTCGGGACTGGAATTTGTGGGTATCGCCTACGATTGTGCCGAACGTATAAAGGAAGAGTCTATTGGCGATGCTCCCAAGGTGGCTACCGAAGTCTAGCTGACCTTGGGATATAGAAAAACTGCCGCCCCTGCAAAAAGCTCTGTCGCAGCGATGGGAAACGTATCTCGTTCTGCATATAATGAGGTCATATGACGGTGCGTCTGCATACGCGCGGCGCATTTCCATCGAACCGAGAAGGAGCTCTGCATGGATCCCAACAAGCGTCCCGACGACATGGTGCGTATCACCACTCCCGAACTTGCCCAGGTGTTCATCGATGAGCAGGTCGCTGCAATCCGCGAGCAGATCGGCGACAAGAAGGTCCTGCTGGCTCTTTCCGGCGGCGTCGACAGTTCGGTTGTCGCGGCCCTGCTCATCAAGGCCATCGGCAAGCAGCTCATTTGCGTGCATGTGAACCACGGCCTGATGCGCAAGGGTGAGAGCGAACAGGTCATCGACGTCTTCAAGAACCAGATGGACGCTAACCTGGTCTATGTGGACGCGACCGATCGCTTCCTGGATAAGCTCGTGGACGTCGAGGAGCCCGAGGCCAAGCGCAAGATCATCGGTGCCGAGTTTATCCGCGTGTTCGAGGAGGAGGCCCGCAAGGTTGGCGACGAGGTCAGTTTCCTCGCCCAGGGCACCATCTATCCCGACATTCTTGAGTCCCAAGACGGCGTGAAGGCTCACCACAACGTGGGCGGTCTGCCCGAGGATCTGCAGTTTGAGCTCTGCGAGCCCGTCAAACTGCTGTACAAGGACGAGGTCCGCGTCGTGGGTCGCGAGCTCGGCCTGCCCGAGAACATGGTCGAGCGCCAGCCGTTCCCCGGTCCCGGCCTGGGCGTCCGCTGCCTTGGTGCCATCACCCGCGACCGTCTTGAGGCGCTGCGCGAAGCCGACGCGATCGTGCGCGAGGAGATCGACAAGGCGGGTCTGACCATCTGGCAGTATTTTGCCGTCGTGCCCGACTTCCGCGCCACCGGCGTGCGCGAGGGCAAGCGCGCCTACGATTGGCCCTGTATCATCCGCTGCATCAACACCGTCGATGTCATGACCGCCGAGGTGCCTGAGCTCGACTGGGCGTTGCTCAAGCGCATTACCGCCCGCGTCACCGCCGAGGTTCCCGGCATCTGCCGCGTGTGCTACGACCTCACGCCGAAGCCCGTCGGCACGGTGGAGTGGGAGTAGGCTTCTACTCTTTTGGGCGAATTGCATTGACAGGGAGGGGGTCCCGCGCAAACGTGTGCGGGACCCCTTTCGTTTTACTGTTCGGTTAATGCTGCGGATCGTTTTGGAAGGCTTGCGAGCATAGTGGTCCCGTTCTCGGAACTTGCTTCGACCTCTACAGCGCCACCGTGAAGCGCTGCAATCTCCCAAACGAGCGCGAGTCCGAGTCCTGCGCCGCCGTATGCCCTGCTGCGGGATTTATCCAGGCGAAAGAACGGTTGGAAGATGCTCTCGTGGTACTGCTTGGGTATTCCCGGGCCCTGGTCCTCGACTCGCAGGAACACGCGGCTGTTGTTGTCGCAGATGGAGACGTTGACAGTCGAGCCGGGGCGGCTGTAACGGATGGCATTTTCGACCAGGTTAAACACCAGCCGATAGAGGAGCGTGTCGCTCCCGATTACTAAAGCGTCTCCAGCACAATTGAGGGCTATGCCCTTATTTTCGGCAAGTGGCGCAAGGTCGGTGAGGACCTCTTCGGACAAGGGACCAAGTTCAACATCGTCCTCGCAAGGAACGCTGCGGAGCTCACTCATCTCGAGCAACACCTTGGTCATCCGCGACATCCGCTCAGTTTGTTCTTGTAGCAGGCCGAGCAGCTCGGCTGTTTCGGGTTGCAAACCGGAGTGCTCGGAGATGAATAGTTCAATCTGTGCTTGCATAAGGGCGAGCGGGGTGCGAAGCTCGTGTGCGGCGTTGCCGGTAAACTGACGCTGTGCAGAGAACCCTTCGCCAAGACGAGCGATCATGTCGTTGAAAGAGGCGCTGCATCGTTGTAGCTCGGTGGGCACATCTTCATTGAGTCTGATTTCGCTTAGGTTGTCAGGCTGCACACGCTCAACCTGAGCTGCAAAAGCCCGTAGCGGTTTGAGTGCACGGCCGCTCACAAAGTATGCCAGCGCGCCGCCAAGGAGTGTGACTCCAGCCGTGATGTACCAGGCTGTCGTGCCAAAAGACTCCTGTGCGTCATTTACGACGATTGTGACCTTGTCATCGAGGGCCGCTTTCGTTGGGTCGAACGCCTGGAGCGAATCTTCGCCGGTTGCGTTAAAGGCCGAGATGTCGCTGCCGATGGCATCCATGTAGCGCATGCCCGTATAGCCGACCAAGCAGTTCGTCAGTACGCATGCCGCACACGTCAGCAGTGCCGTCATAATCGTTATGCGCCATTGCAGCGAAAGCCCTTTCATTCTCCATCCTCCATAACGTAGCCCTCTCCAATCCGATTGCGAATCGGGTCGTATCCCAAAGCGCTGCGTAGCTTTTTGCGGAGCGACGAGATATGAACGCGGGTTGCGTTGCTAAAGCTGTTGACGCTGCTGTCCCATACATGCTCGATAAGCTCTTCCTGGCTCACCGGCCGCCCCTGGTTAAGCATCAGGTATTCCAAGATGCCGGTCTCCTTGCGCGTGAGGGATAGGGTCTCGCCGCCCACGGAGGCGAGGCGCGCCTTGGTGTCAAAGCTCAACAATCCACAGGCTAGAACAACGTCGTTTTGCGTAAAGCGCCTGAGCGTGAGACTGCGTATGCGTGCCGCCAGCTCGTCAAGATGGAACGGCTTGGTGAGGTAGTCGTTGGCGCCCGCATCGAGCCCCGCTACCTTGTCGGAGACCTCGCCACGTGCCGAGAGCACAAGCACCTTGGTCTCACAATCAGTTGTCCTGAGTTGCCTGAGCACGGTCATGCCGTCGACATGGGGGAGATTGAGGTCGAGCACGACAAGATCAAAGGTCTCGACATCGAGCAGATCGAGGGCCTGCTGCCCGTCGTAGCAGCAGTCGACGCTATAGGCTAAGTTGCGCAGGCTGCGTGCGATCGCATCGCACAGCGCCCGCTCGTCCTCGACGACCAAGATGCGCATAACGTTCTCCTTGCATAGTCATTCGCGCTTAACACGGATTTTATAGTCGGTATGGTCCAATGGGTCGCGAAACGAAAGGAGTGGTCAGATTGTTCAAAGCGATTAAGCCTGTGGCGCAGGTGGCTTTGCTGATCGTTGGGGTAGCCATGGTTGGCTTTGGCATTATGCGCGGCGAGGCAGATGCCGTGCTGGCCAAGGCAATCAGGCTGTGCTTGGAGTGTATCGGAATTGGTTAAAAGAAAAAATACCGTATCGCATCTTTTGGCGAGATTTCGCGGATTGATTCAGGCGGCGGCAACGCTTGCGACCAATATTCACCTGCCTAACTTTGCCAAGGGAGGCATCTACCAGGGGGCGGGCAAAGCCGTCTGCGTGCCGGGGCTCAACTGCTACTCGTGTCCGGCGGCCTCGGGTGCGTGCCCCATCGGGTCGTTTCAGTCGGTGGTGGGCTCGTCTAAGTTCAGCTTTTCGTATTACGTCACCGGAACACTCATTCTGATCGGCGTGCTGCTGGGGCGTTTTGTATGCGGCTTTTTATGCCCGTTTGGATGGCTGCAAGAGCTTCTGCATAAGATTCCCGGCAAAAAGCTCTCGACGAAAAAGCTCAAGCCGCTCACGTACATCAAGTACGCCGTGCTGCTGTTTGCCGTGGTGCTGCTGCCCGTTCTGGTAGTCAACGATGTGGGCATGGGCGACCCGTTCTTTTGCAAGTACATCTGTCCGCAAGGCGTGCTCGAGGGCGCGATTCCGCTGTCCATCATGAATACGGGAATCCGTTCCGCGCTGGGAAAGCTCTTTACCTGGAAGCTCGCAATCCTCATTGTGGTTGCGGTGCTGAGCGTGCTGTTCTACCGCCCCTTCTGTAAATGGATTTGCCCCCTCGGTGCGTTTTATGCACTCATGAACAAGGTGTCTTTGCTGGGGATCCAGGTTGACCAGTGCAAATGCGTCTCGTGCGGCAAGTGCGCCAAGGTGTGTCAAATGGACGTGGACGTTACGCGTACGCCCAACCATGCCGAGTGCATTCGTTGCGGCAAATGCGTGGGCGCGTGCCCCGTCGATGCTATTAGCTTTCGCTATGGGCTGGGTGTGACGGGCGACAAACCCGCGCAGTCCACGCAAGCCTGCGAAAACAAATAGGTACCTATATAAGTTTCGATATAAACGGAGGAACCATGAAACTGTCAAAAATTGCGGCTCTGTTGATGCTGCCCGTGCTGGCGCTGACTCTCGCGGCGTGCTCTGCCCCCAAGGGCGACGCGAAGGGTGCTACGAGCGGCGATGCGCAGATTGCCGAGCTTGTGGCACAAAAGCCGTCGAGCGCCGAGGAGGCGGCCGAGCTGTACCAGCAGCTGCTGCAAAAGGAAAACGAGATCTTTGCGAGCGATAACGCCCTATGGGAAAAGGTGTTCCTTGCGGCCAACAAAGACACTCCCATGATTGAGGACGGCAAGAACTACGGTGACTTCTTGCTCGATACCATCGAGGGCGCCAAGGATCAGTTTGCGGCTGACGAGCTTAAGACGCTTAAGGCCGGCGCGCAGCAGGTCAAGGAGATCGAGGACAAGCTCATGGCGCTGGAGAAGGAGTTCCCCGGATGTGGCAGCACGCCCGGCGAGGGGGAGAGTGTTGATGCCTCGACCGCGGGCATGACCAACGGCGAGAGCGGGGAGACGAAGTTCCCCAGCTTTAAGGGCAAGGACTTGGACGGCAACGATGTAAACAGCGACGAGCTGTTCTCCAAGAACAAGGTCACCGTCATGAACTTCTGGTTTACCACCTGCAAGCCGTGCGTGGGAGAGCTGGGCGATCTGGAGAAGCTCAACAAGGAGCTTGCCGAGAAGGGCGGCCAGGTCGTGGGCGTTAATTCCTTTACGCTCGATGGCAACAAAGACGAGGTGGCCGATGCCAAGGACGTGCTTTCCAAGAAGGGCGTAACGTATAAGAACATCTGGTTTAAGTCGGACAGCGAGGCCGGAAAGTTCACCTCCAACCTGTACTCGTTCCCGACCACCTACGTGATCGACCAGAACGGTAACATTGTGGGAGAGCCGATCATGGGCGGCATCAACTCCGCTGAGCAGCGCGAGGCGCTCAACAAACTGATCGATCAGGCACTCGCGAAGAGCGAACAGTAAGTCCGTGGGACAGACAACTGAAGGGGAGTCGCTGGAAACAGCGACTCTTTTTTCTGCTTCGGGGTAGCATCATGGGTATACGTCGAAAGGGCACGCAGCTTTTCGTGCATTGCCTGAGCGGTGCGCGAAGCAACCAAGCTGTGAGTTTTCTTAAGCGTTCTGGGTATGGCAGTGTCAAGAATATCGGCGGCATAAGCGGCTACACGGGAAAGGTGGTGCGTTAGCTATGAAGGTGGTTATCGTTGGAGGCGTCGCGGGCGGCGCATCGGCGGCGGCACGTTTGCGCAGACTCGACGAGCAGGCCCAAATTGTCATCTTTGAGCGCACGGGTTTTGTATCGTATGCCAACTGTGGGCTTCCGTACTACATTGGCGGCGTGATAGAAGAAGAGAGCGCATTGACGCTGCAGTCTCCCAAGGGCTTTTGGGATCGCTTTCGCATTGCGGTCAAGACGAGTCACGAGGTGTTTGCCATCCATCCCGATTCGCATACGGTCGAGGTTCGCAATATGCTGACGGGCGAGGAATTTGTCGAGACGTATGACAAGCTCATCCTGTCGCCGGGTGCAAAGCCGATTCGCCCTGCGTTGCCGGGCATCGACTCGGATAAAATCTTTAGCCTACGCACCGTTGAGGACACGCTGCGTATTCACAGCTATGTTCGAGAGCGGCGACCGAGCAGTGCCGTCGTGATCGGCGGCGGCTTCATTGGCGTCGAGACGGCGGAGAATCTGTGCGAGCTGGGGCTCCAGGTGACCCTTCTGCAGCGTCCCGTCCAGCTTATGAACAACCTGGATTACGACATGGCGACCCTTTTGCATACCGAGGTGCGTGAGCACGGTATCGATCTGCGCCTCAAGGCCGATGTGACAGGTTTTGAGGAAGTTGATGGCCGCGTTGTCACCCATGTTGCGGGCGATGACCCTATCGGAGCCGATATGGTGCTGCTTGCCATTGGCGTGGCACCTGAGAGCCATCTGGCGCAAGAGGCGGGGCTCAAACTGGGCATCAAGGGGGCTATTGTGGTCAACGACCGCATGGAGACCTCTGCTGCCGACGTGTATGCCGTGGGCGATGCCGTGCAGGTCACGCATCAGGTGACCGGCGAGGACGCGGTCATTTCGCTCGCCGGCCCCGCCAACAAGCAGGGGCGTGTCGTCGCCGATGTCATAGCCGGCATGGACAGCTGCTACCTCGGATCGTTGGGCTCATCGGTTATCAAGGTATTCGACTTGACGGCGGCAAGCACGGGACTATCCGAAAAGGCGGCACACGCGGCGGGAGTTGACTGCGACAGCGTGGTCCTGTCGCCCGGTTCGCATGCGGGTTATTATCCGGGTGCAACGCCCATGACCATGAAGGTTGTCTTCGAGAAGCAGGGATTGCGCCTGCTGGGTGCGCAAATCGTGGGCATCGATGGTGTGGACAAGCGTATCGACGTTCTGGCGACTGCCATCCAGGCAGGCATGCGCGGCGATAGGCTTAAGGATTTGGACCTAGCATACGCGCCGCCGTATTCATCGGCGAAGGATCCCGTCAATATGGCGGGCTTTATGATCGAGAACCTCAATCGCGGCATACTGGCGCAGTGGCATTGGGAGGATGAGCCCAACTTGCCACGCGATGGCAGCGTGCAGCTGCTCGATGTTCGTACGGAAGGGGAGTATGAGCGCGGGCATATCGATGGTTTCGTAAACATTCCCGTCGATGATCTGCGCAATCGCCTGGGCGAGCTCGACCGGGCCAAGCCGGTCTACGTGATTTGCCAGAGCGGCATTCGCAGCTACATTGCTTGCCGCATTTTGGCGCAGCATGGCTTTGAGTGCTTTAACTTCTCGGGCGGCTATCGCTTCTTTGCAGCCGTGACTGAGGCTCGCCGCGGCAGCGCTAACGTTATGCCGTGCGGGTTCGAAAAGTAGCGCGCATTGGAATGTGACAAAGTGACAGCCTCTTTGTCGCATCGGGGATGTTATATGCGGGATGGTGCGCCATGCGGCGTGCTGTCCCGTTCGTTTTTTGGCGCGGTTCGTTACATTCCTCACTGGTATCGGCCAAAAATGAGGATAGAGTAGGACAAACGCGCCGAACGTGAACGGCGGGGGAGCGGGCGAGCGCGCCCGCGCGAGAGAGGTTGCCGTCCATGCTGGATCTCAGAGTTATTTGCAAAAGGTACGTTACGCAGTCGTTTACGCAGGTAGCGCTCGACAGCGTAAGCCTGTCTTTTCGCGATAACGAGTTCGTAGCCGTTCTGGGTCCCTCGGGTTCGGGTAAAACTACGATGCTCAACGTCATCGGTGGACTCGACCATTTCGATTCGGGCGATCTGCTGATCGACGGCATCTCGACCAAGGACTTCAACGACCGCGATTGGGATGCCTATCGCAATAATCGCATCGGCTTTGTGTTCCAGAGCTATAACCTCATTCCGCATCAGAGCATTTTGGAAAACGTGGAGTTGGCGCTTACGCTCACGGGCGTGGGGCATGCCGAGCGCCGCCAACGTGCGCGCAAGGCGCTCGAGGCAGTCGGTCTGGGCGAGCACGTTGACAAGCGCCCGAGCCAGCTTTCGGGCGGGCAGATGCAGCGCGTGGCCATTGCCCGCGCCCTGATCAATGACCCCGAGATTGTGCTGGCTGACGAGCCGACCGGCGCCTTGGACTCAACGACATCCGTACAGGTCATGGATTTGCTCAAGGATGTTGCGCGCGATCGTTTGGTCATCATGGTCACGCACAATCCCGAGTTGGCATACAGGTACGCCACGCGTATCGTCACCCTGGCGGACGGCAAGATCACCGACGATTCCGACCCCTTTGATGCTGCCGAGGCCGCGCGTCGCGAGGCCAAGCCCACGCGCAAAACCTCGATGAGCTTTGTGACAGCGCTGGGGCTTTCGGCGCGAAACCTTTTGACCAAGAAGGGCCGTACGGCTATGACGGCCTTTGCTGGTTCGATCGGCATTATCGGCATTGCGGCGATTCTGGCGCTCTCCAACGGCGTAAACGGCTACATCAAAAAGGTCGAGGAGGATACGCTCTCGAGCTACCCGCTCACCATTTCCAAACAAGATTATGACCTGTCGTCCATGATGGGCGGGCATGGAGCTACGGATGAGGAGGCGTCCGAGGACAAGGACGCGTCCGACGGCGCCACCGGCGGCAAGGCTCAGGGGACCGATAAGATCCCTGTGGTCACGGCCGTAAAGGATATGTTCGCAAGCGTTAAGTCCAACGACATGACGAGCTTTAAGGCATGGCTCGATGCCGGTGGCGACGGCATCGATAAAGAGGTCAACGCCATTCAGTACGGCTACGGTGTATCGCCGGTTGTCTATCGTGCCGGCAAGGGCGATGAGAAGCCTGTCCGGCTGGTGCCCAACGCTATGACTGAGGCCATGAGCGGAGGTGCGAGCTCGGCGGCAACGGTGAGCATGGAATCCATGGGAACGTCGGTCTTCAACGAGATGATTGACGACCAGAGCCTGCTCGACAGCCAGTACGATGTTGTTGCCGGCCATTGGCCTACGTCAGCCAACGAGGCCGTGATGGTGCTTTCGAGCCGCGGAACGGTGGGCGACTACACGCTCTACAGCATCGGTGCGCTGGATATCGATGAACTCAACGACCTGGTTAACAGCGCCATGACGGCCGACGGCAAGGTCGAGGCGCCCAAGACCGGCGCCGACTTTACCTACGACGATGCACTGTCCACGACGTTTAAGGTGCTGTCGCCGGCAGATGCCTATCGCAAAAACGAAGAGACCGGCATGTGGACTGACATGGCTGGCGATGCCGACTATATGGCGGCCAAGGTTGCCGACGGTATTGACGTGCGCATTGTGGGCGTGGTGCGACCCAACGAGACGGCCAACGCGAGCGCATTATCCCCGGGCATTGCCTATACGCATGCGCTGACTCGCCAGCTTATGCAGCGTGCTGCCGATTCGCAGATTGTGCAGGAACAGCTTACCCACCCCGAGACGGATGTCTTTACGGGTAAAACCTTCGACGAGCTGCAGGGCGAGGCCAAGCAAGGCGTGGATTTGGGCAGTATGTTCAGCGTAGACGAGGCGGCACTGAAGAGCGCGTTCTCACTCGATACGTCTGCGCTCTCGGGCGCGGCAGGTGGCATGGACCTTTCTGGTCTCGATTTGTCCGGGTTGGACATTGACCTTTCGGGTGTTGGGCGAGACATCGATTTCAGCGACATCATGGCCAAAGCGCCGGCTCCAGATTTCTTGGGTATCTTCGATGGGTTGGAGCTTGCGCCCGAGCAGATGCGGCAAGTGGGGGTGCTCGCCAACCAGCTGTTTGAGGGCTTTCTGCGGTCTGATCAGTTTAAGGTGCTGTCGCCCGAAGATCTTAAGGACGCGTCAAAGCTTGCTGCCGCATTCTCAGCGTACCTTGAGAATGATGCCGCCGCCCAGCAATGCTTGGCTCAGCTTAAGGCGCTCGGCGGCGATGCCTTGGCCGAGCGTCTGCAGCAGGTGATGGGCGACTATGTGCAAAAGCAGCTGGCTCCGTATTTGCAGCAGTCTATGGATCAGGTGATGAAGGCGGTCAGCGAGCAGATTGCGACGACGGTATCAACCCAGCTCAAGGCGGGTGCGGCAGGGCTCATGGGCCAAATGGCGACGCAGATGTCTTCGAGTTTTGCCAACCTGGCGAGCGCCATGCGCGTGGATGCGGGCGCCTTTGCTCGTGCCATCCACTTCAACATGGACGCCGAGGACCTGAGCTCGCTCATGATGAGCTATGCCAAGGCGTCGAAGCTCACCTACGACAACAATCTGACCACGTTGGGCTATGCGGACGAGGCGGACCCCATTTCGGTCAAGATTTTCCCGCGCGACTTTGAGGCCAAGGAGCGCGTGCTCGATTACATCGATGCGTACAACAAGCAGGTCAAAGCTGCTGGCCACGATGAGCAGGCAATCTCGTATACCGACTACATGGGCATCATCATGGGCTCGGTGACCGACATCGTGAATACTATCAGCTTGGTGCTCATCGCATTCGTGAGTATCAGTTTGGTGGTGAGCTCCATCATGATCGGCATCATCACCTACATCAGCGTGCTGGAGCGCAAAAAGGAGATTGGCATCCTGCGCGCGATCGGCGCGTCAAAGCGCAACGTGGCCAACGTATTCAATGCCGAGACCTTTATCGAAGGCCTCATCGCTGGCGTCTTTGCTATTGTCGTCGTGGTGGCCGTGAGCTTTCCGGTTAATGCCTGGGCGCTTGCGGCCAAGCAGGTGCCCAACCTGATGAGCCTGCCCGTTCAAGACGCGCTGATGCTCATTGTAATTTCGGTGCTGCTGACGGTCGTTGCCGGCCTGCTGCCGGCTCGCAGCGCATCCAAGAAAGACCCTGTGGAAGCCCTACGCTCCGAATAATGTGACAAAGGGACAGTCCCTTTGTCACATTGGGTGGCTAGCTCGTTTTGCCCATCAACGTGATACGGATGCTTGGATGGGTGTACTCGTCAAATTCATCCTCGGGATCCGTGTCAAACGAATAGTACGTTTTGATGGGGTTGCCACTCGTCCTGATGGAGATTCTCTCGTAGAGCGAACCGTTCAAAAAAGCCTGCCTAAACTCTTCGGGGAGCTTTTGCGGTGCTAGGAGCTCGGGACTCACGGTCTTGACGTCTACGGTTTGGACGACAGAGGAAAGTTCGTCCAAGTCGAGCTCGATGCGGGCGAGGTTGTCCTCAAGGCTCGCGTCGGGGTCGATCTCTGCTATGTAACTCACTTCCTTGAGCGTTCCCTTGTTGTCGAAATCCAGGTACGTATAGGTCTTCTGGGTATCGGAGTCGCCGTCGTGAAGGTAGCCGCGGACGTGATAGCCGTAATCTTGATATCGCTCGTAAGGGTCATCGGCGGATACGTACTCGCATGCGGGCTCTAGCGTCTTGCGGGCGATGGCGATCTGCTCGGCCGCGGCCGCGGCGTTCTGTTGCATCTCGATGTTTCCCTGCGCCAGCTGCGGGATATAGGCACCGCACACGATTGCGAGGGGCAGTGCCACAAGCGCGACGATCCACTTTTTTGCACGGGGGATAGGCACGCCACAGGCCTCTGCCATGGCCTTTGCGTTGGCAAAGCTTTCGGCAAGCACGTCTGCCGCGGTGGCGACGGCGCCTACGGCAGCGGCGACTTCTGCCGCACCGCCCAGGTTGCGTGCGGTCTCATTGTCGCTGTTCTTGAGCAGACGCGCGGCGGCCTGCGTGCCAACAACGCCTGCAATTTGTGCCGAGCGGTCTTTTTCGCTCTGCTCGACGGCGAGCCGGTGCTGCATTTCCCTCCACTGCTTGCCGCGCATGCCAAAGCGCGGCGCGAGCGCGCAATAGCAGAAGATGATGAGCTCGACGGCGGTGAGCGCCAAGGCGGTCATCATGCCCGTCTCCTGGAAGCTTTCATGATGGAAGACGATATCGTCAATCATTTCGAAGGGAATGATCAAAAAAGGCAGCACAAACGCCATGGCAAGCGCCGCGCCGGCAACCTTGGGACAGATGCAGTATCGCTGGATGCGCTTGCGTTCTTGTTCGGAAAGTGTAGCCATAGCTGCTCCTTGGTGTCGTGGCGGTCGTTGCGGCGCATGGGGTGCGGGGCGCATCAGTTTGAGCTAGCGCTGGATAAGAACATAGAGCAAGATGCTCATCGCGATGAGCAAGAAGCCCGCGATGTTAAACATCAGTGTGGCAAAGTTGCCCACGATGGGGCGTTCGACATAGCTTTTGTCTGGGTTGCTGGGGTTGTAGTACACGGTCATTTGGCTACCGAGGGGCCAAAGCTGCTCCGCGAGGGTGCCTAGGCGGGCGATGGGGCCTGTCTGCACGTGCAGCCAGCCCTTGGCGTCTTCGTAGGCGGTGGCTTGCGTGCGGATGGGGAGTCCCGACAAGCTTTTGGTCTTTATGCCACGGAATTGTTTTTTCGCGCGGTATTGCGTGCCGTCGACGGTGTATTCCAAAACGGGATTCATTCTGCCTTCACCCATAAAGCGATGGTCGATGACCGTCCCCATGGTCACGGCGGTACAGGCCTTGGCTTTCTTGCGGGCGGCGGCCTTCATGAGCATGCTCGCTCCGATAAACAGGATGCCGATGCCTCCAACCGAGATGAGCGCGAGCAGAGATATCTGCGAGGTGGTCACGGCGTTCTCCTTTGGCACGATACCGTCATATGTGACCCAGTATAGAGAATCCCGCCATCGATGAGCTATTGCGGGGGGGGGGGGGTCAATTCTGAATGTGACAAATGGACTGTTCCTTTGTCACATCGGGGACTGCGGAATCGAGGTCTAATACTTTTCCCGAGAAGTGAACGAGTGAAAACGGACTCCCGAAGCATCGACACTTTTGGCGTGCAATTTCCTGCGGTTTTGCCAGTCAAATCCTGCGGTTTTGACGCCTAAAAATGTCAATGCTTCGGGGGTCCAAATACAGCCGTTCACTTCTCGGGAAAAGTATTAGACCTCGAAATATGGGCGGCGTTCGCGAACGGCAACTAGCTTGCGTCCGGTAGCCGGCACTTGGGGCAAAGGGACTGCCCTTTTGCCCCTTCACCATTGCATCGTATCTGGTGTGGAAAAAATATCGCCTGCGTTCTCGCGCCTGCGAAGAGTTCCTGAACCGCTTGAATGGGATGTGACAAAGGGACAGTCCCTTTGTCACATTGATTTGAGAATGGATGTTGATGTATTTATCGCTGGCTCCTATGGAGGGGATTACCGGGCATGTGTTCCGTCGCGTGCATGCGGAGTGCTTCGGCGCGCTCGATTGTTATTACACGCCGTTTTTGCCGCCGCCGCGGGTGGGCAATCGCTTTGGCGGCAAGGCGTTTAAAGAGGTCGATCCTGCCAACAACCAGGGACTTAACGTGGTGCCCCAGCTGATGTCCAAGAATGCGGACGAGTTTGTGTGGGCGGCGCAGGTGCTTGCCGATATGGGTTACCGCGAGGTCAACCTCAACCTTGGCTGCCCTTCGGGTACGGTGGTCGCGAAGGGCAAGGGTTCGGGCTTTCTGCGCAATTTGGATGAGCTCGAGGTGTTCTTGAGCGACGTGTGCGAACGCTCGCCCTTGCCGGTGTCGGTCAAGACCAGACTGGGGCTCGAATGCGATGACGAGTACGAGCGCGTGCTCGACCTCTATTGCCGAATGCCGCTGGCGGAGTTGATCGTGCATCCGCGCGTGCAAAAGGACCGTTATACGGGCTCACCGCGCAAAGAGTTTTACGGCGAGACGCTGGAACGGGCGCCGTTCCCCGTGGCCTATAACGGCGACATCTTTGATCTTGAGGACATGGATGCACTGGTGGAGGCCTATCCCGGAACACGCCACGTCATGTTGGGGCGCGGCTTGCTTGCGAACCCAGCGCTCGCTCGCATGGTCAAGGGCGGCCCTGCTGCCGCGGCTGCTGAGCTGCAGCGCTTCCACGACACACTGTTTGCGGCCTATGCGGACGAGATTGGCGGCAATGCGGTCTTTCGCATGAAAGAGTGGTGGTTCTACGCTAAATGCGCCTTCGCCGATCCCGCGACCGTTCACAAGCTCGTACGCAAGACCAAAAAGGTCGATGAATACCGCGCCGCTGTTGAGCGCGTCTTTCGTGAACAGCCGCTTGCGCCCATCGCCCGCTTTTGTGGCTAAATGATCCCTTGGGGACGGAGAAGAACGGATCGCCTGTGCCGGGCCCATGCAAAAAGCTGTACGCCAGCATCCAAAGATGTCGAAAAATGTCGACTTTGGATGCTGGTGTACATGTTTGGGTCGTATGGGCTTGGACGTCGGGGCGAGCCGACTGCAATTGCGTACTAGAGCAGGTTCTTCTGTACCCACGCGATGATGTCGCCCGATTCGTAGAGTGGTTTGCCGTCGATGAACAGGCAGGGAACCTGGCGTTTTCCGCCGATGGCGATGAGTGCCTGCTCGGCTTCGGTATCGGTCGAGATGTTGCGCTCGGGGATGGTCACGCCGTTATCGGCCAGGAAACGCTTGACCTTTATGCAATACGGGCAGCCGGTCATAACGTAGAGCGCGAGCTCGTGATAAGTAGCCATAGGTCTCCAATCGGTTGAGGTTTCGATTGAAATACCCAAAGCCGCCGCGGTCTATGCGCGAATCAACGACGACTCGATGGCCTGAACCAAAAACGCCGTGGCCCCGGTGCCGCAGGGCTTGTCGTAGTAGTCAACAAAGCGCTGGTCGGCAAGGTAGCCGTGTGCGAGCCCCAGGTATGCTTCGTCTTGAGGCTTACGCCCCCAGTTGAGGCTAATCCAACGACGATGCATCGCAACAATTTTTTGGGCCTCGATGCTCTTTGGGTCGCCGTCGTCCATGGCAATCGAGAGCTGGCCCAAAATCGCGCGCTCGAGTTCTTTCATGTCGTTCCAGGTTTCGGGGTCCATGTCCAGCAACGCCTCGTTTGCCGCATCGATTGCCCTGTCGCCGTAGCGCGCCCGGGCCTCGGCGCCGTAGCGCTCCTCGTTTTCCTGCACGGTGCGCCAACGCTCCAGTTGCGGCAACACGGCACCCATGAGCGAGACGGCTTCGTCGAGCGACATGCCGGTGCTTTGTGCCAGCCGCGGGGCACAATCCTCGATCATTGCTTCCATGGTGGTGTCGTAGGTGTACTTGCCGCGGTCGTAGCACCACTTGCAGTAATGGTCGGTCGTGGCACCCGTCGCATCGGTGCCGCAGTCGTCGGGTGTGAGCACCATGCCGCAGCTCTGGCAATAGTGCTCGGGCATTTCGAGCAGGTGGGACAGCGGTTCTCCGGTTACGGCGGCAATGAGCTTCATCATGTCGATGCCCGGGGTGACTTCGCCGCGCTCCCAGCGGCTGACGGCTTGGCGCGTGACATAGAGCTTGGCGGCAAGCTGCTCTTGGGTAAGGTTGTTGGCGCGACGGACGGCGATGAGTTTTTCTGCAAAGGCCATAACGGCTCCTTTCTGCTGCTTGTTGGCTTAAGCATACGCGGCGGCCGACGCCCTTCCAAGCAACCGTTGGTTGCAAAAGGGGCGGTCGCGGTGAGGGATTACGCGCATCGCGCATGCCCTCATGCCGTACAATGACCGGCATGGAACCTATTGCACACATACATACCGACCTGCCGCAAAAGTTCGGCATCCCGCGCAACAGCTTTTTGGCGCCCCATCTTGAGGGACGCATCGTCTTTGAGCCGGAATTTGCCTCCAGCGCGGCAGTTGAGGGTCTGGACTCCTTCTCTCACCTGTGGCTGCTCTGGCGCTTTGAAAACGGAACACCCGGCGGCGCGGCCGAAGACATCGCCGCCGATGCCAAGACACAGGATAGGTCCGGCACCAACGCCAAGTGGTCGAAGACCGTGCGTCCGCCGCGCTTGGGTGGAGCCGAGCGCGTGGGCGTATTTGCCACGCGCAGCCCGTTTCGACCTAATCCCATTGGGCTTACCTGCGTCAAACTCGATCATGTCGGGCTTACCGACGATGGCCCCATCATCCATGTGCTAGGGGCCGATCTGCGTGACGGCACGCCCATCTACGACATTAAGCCCTACATTCCGTTTGCGGACTGCCACTCGGATGCGACCGGCGGCTGGATTGAGGATGCGCCGTGGCAAGAGCTCGACGTTGACTTCCCGCAAGCGCTGCAGGAGATGGTCCCGCCCACGAAGCTCCCCGGGTTGGTCGAGGTCCTTCGCCAAGATCCGCGCCGCGCGGGTAGCAAGCACGAGCCAAACCGCATTTACCACTTGGCTTACGCTGGGCTCGACATATCCTTTACGGTTGACGGAACCAGGCTGACGGTAACCGCCGTCGACGACGCGCAGGACTAACCGGCCATTTGTCCGCATTCCCATAGTGGTGCCGCGAGCATGGCTGCGATATTCAGTGGCTGCTCGACGAGGGGGCGCGTGTGGGCGTGGGCTATCAGGACGGCCGTCCGTTCCACGGGCCCTGCCACATTCGCGTGAATCTGGCGCTGCCGCTTTCGCGTGTAAGGGAGGCGTGCGACCGCCTGGACCGCTACGTTTTTAATGCACGGTAAGTGAGCGCTGCATGCGGGGCCGTCTGCCAGATTGGCTGGAAGGCCCCGTATGGTAAAGCATCTGTAACCATTGAGCGCAAGCGCGGTTTTGTCTGCTAATATCTTTGCTCTTGAGTCTGTAAACAGGAACGTCTGGAGCTCGATGAAAAGACCTCGTCGCTCGGCCGCCATATCGTTGTTTGTTGCGCTTGCAGTGGTGAGTGCCTTTGTCGTGGCGATAGCTGGCTGTTCCGGGTCGAATGACGGGGCCGCGGCGTCTGCATCAGAAGGCGCGGCCGCCTCGCAGGTCAAAGACGACAACCTTAAGACGCTCAACGTCGGCAGCGACCTCTATCCGCCGTTTGTGTATAGCGACGAGTACGGCAATATCGTTGGCCTGGATGTCGAGATTTTGACCGAGGCTTTGGTCCGCATTGGTTACAAGCCAAAATACCAGCTGATCGACTGGGAAAAGAAGAAAGAACTGCTGGCGAGCGGCGAGCTCGACTGCGTCATGGGCAGCTTTAGTATGACGGGTCGCGAAAACGAATATCGCTGGGCCGGCCCGTACCTTGCGAGCCGCCAGGTGGTCGCGGTCGATCCCGAGAGCGATATCTACACGCTTGCCGATCTTGAGGGTAAGGTCGTGGCGGTCCAGTCCACCACCAAGCCCGAGTCGATTCTGCTCAATCGTACCAGTGAAAACGTTCCGCAGATCAAGGAGCTCTACAGCTTTTCGGACCGCTCGTACCTGAACCCGGCGCTCGTCGAGGGCCTGGTCGATGCCATCGCCGCGCATGAGTCCTCGCTGCTCACCTACGAAAAAGACTATGGTGTGACGTATCGCATTCTGTCTGAGCCGCTGCTGGAGGTTGGGTTGGGCACCGCTTTCGATCTCAACGACACACGCGGCATTGACGTTAAGCTCACCCATGCCTATCAAGAAATGCTTGCCGATGGCACCATGGAACGCCTGGTGTCAAAGTACTATGATGACCCTACGCCGTTTTTGAATGTGGAGGGCCTGTCATGATTGATGCGTCCGACCACACCGCTCAGGAGCGGGGCGATCGTTCGGCACGGGAATGGCTCATCGTCGTCCTGTTGGGGATAGCGCTCTCGATTGTTGCCGGCATGACGAGCTACGCCTACACGACAGCTCAGGCCGAACAGCGCTTTGCCGACGTTGTCGATTACGTGGCGACACAGAGCCTTTCCTACGATGCGTTCAACAGCGCCTATGCGACCAAAAACCTGATTCGCGTTATGGAGATCGCCGGAGAGGCGGCGCGCGATATGGAGCGCGACGGCTCGGTGGATAACGCTACGTTGGAGCAATATGCTGACCAGTTTAATGTGACAGCGCTGATCGTAACGGATGCATCGGGCAACTTGGTGTCCGAGTCCTCGAAGGATGACGTGGGCTACGAGTCGCTCGCTGCGAATCTCAAAGAGGCGCCTGTGCTGGAGGTGGCAGCCCATCCGCTTAAGTCCTATACCGCTCGCATTACGCTTGCGGACGATTCGGTCGCAGACATTGGCTGCGTGGCCCGGCGGGACGGTGAGGGCATCGTTGTCGCGGTGAGGCACCAGAGCGCCAAGGCGGTCGCGAGCAATACGCTCAAGTTGCAGAGCTTGCTCGATGGTTATGAGACCATCGATAGCGGCAATATCGTGATCGAAAACGACGGTAAGGTCGTTGCGACCAACGCTGTTGAGCCCGCCGTGTCAGGCGTGTTCGATTTGCCTGCGACGGATGCCATCGTTGTCAACGGCATTAAGGAGCGTTGCCTGGCTGGTAAGGTCAGATTGGTTAACGACAGCGGTGAGTGGTATCTGGGCACATTTGGTAAAGCGCGCGATTTTTACGTGTACACCTATGCTCCCGCGCAGCGTTACTTTGAGGTTGTTGCCGCTGTTGTTGCCAGTGTGTTGGCACTCTACGGCGGTGTTATAGCCACTGTTGTGTTGGTGCGCCGCCGCGCCGAGAGCCAACGCTTTGCCGACCTGTTGCTGCAGGAGCGCGACTATGGCGACAAACTGGCAAAAGCGGCGCGCGAAGCTTCGTCTGCCAACTCTGCAAAGACGGAGTTCCTGCGTCGCATGAGTCACGACCTGCGCACGCCCATCAACGGCATTCGCGGTATGGTCGAGGTGGGCAATGCCAACGCGGACGACTTGCAAAAGCAGACTGAGTGCCGCTCAAAGATCTGGACGGCGTCGGGACTGTTGCTCGACCTTGCGAACGAGGCACTCGATATGAGCCGCTTGGAGAGCGGGCAGGTCGACCTGAATCTCGTGCCTACAGATATGGTGGCCCTCAACCGTGAGGTGTGCGATATTCTGGAGCGCCAAGCCGAGGAGCGCCTGGTGACAATTATCTGCGACCAACGGACTCTTGATCATCCCTATGCCCGGGTGAGCGTGACGCACCTCAAGCGTCTGTTGCTCAATATTGCCGGTAATGCCGTCAAGTACAACCGCCAGGGCGGCTATGTTCGCCTGACATACCGCGAGGTGGAGCCGGTGGACGGTGCCCCCGTCTATGAATACACGATCGCCGATAACGGCATTGGCATGAGCGAGGAGTTTCAACAGCACCTCTACGAGCCGTTCAGCCGCGAGGAACAACAGGTGGAAGGCGCTTCATCGGGAACTGGCCTGGGCGCGTCTATTGCCAAACAGTTGGTCGAGCTTATGGGCGGAACCATGAGCTTTACGAGCGCCTTGGGGCGGGGGACGACGTTTACCATTTGCCTGCCGTTTGAGAAGTGCAAGAGTTCCGAGATTCCCCAGGCAGTTCGCGTGGATGCAGGCGACAGCGACGTGCTCCAGGGCCTGCGTGTTTTGCTCGTAGAGGATAACGACCTGAATGCCGAGATCGCACAGTTTACGCTCGACCGCGCCGGTGCCGTCGTGACACATGTCAAAGATGGCGAGTCTGCCGTCGAGACGTTTGCCGCGAGTGCGCCGCACGAGTACGACGTGGTATTGATGGACATCATGATGCCCGGCATCGATGGCCTTGAGGCCACGCGTCAGATTCGAGCGCTCGATCGCGAGGACGCCGCGACCACGCCGATTATCGCCGTGAGCGCCAATGCCTTTGCCGACGACCGTAGGCTTTCGCGCGAGGCGGGCATGAACGCGCATCTGAGCAAACCCGTGAGTTCTCAGGATCTCGTTGAGGCGCTTGCGCACATAGCCGCCGACGCTTCATAAACAAATGGCTCGGTTCCAATACTGGTTGGAACCGAGCCATTTTGCTATTTGCAGGACCTATTTTTGGGCTTACTTTTCATGGATCTGCTTGCCGCAAAGATGCTCAATCGAAATCTCGTAGAGTTGGACGCCCTTGATGTCTTTGGCGATTTCCTCCTCGACTTCTTCGGCAGAAGGGTAGTACTTAAGCGCTAACTGGCGGACTTTGTCCTCGATAAACGAAGGCGTCTCGTTTACCAGGCGGCAACGGCCAAAGACCACGGTGCTCATAACGTAGGGAGCCCAGTCGTCGTCCTTGTACCACTCGTTGCCGTACACGGTAAAGCAGACTTTATCGTCACGCTTGAGCGAATCGACCTTGTGGCCAGCCTTGGCGCCATGGAAATAAATCTTGTCGTGCTTGGGGTCAAAGAAGTAGTTGACGGGAATGGCGTATGGGTAGCCATCATCGCCGTTAACGGCAAAGACGCCGCGCTTGCAGGTGGCCAGCAGCTCGCGCGCCTCCTCGTCGGTGATGGCACGTTTCTTTCGGCGTAAGGGTCTAAACATCGTCGGCTTCCTTTCTAACTGTGCATGGTGGGTGGGCACAAACTATAGCGAAACAGTTCCGTTTTTCTTGATGCGGGCGAGGATGTTTTTGAGCTTGTTAAAGTCGAGCGGTTTGGGCAGATGGGCGTTCATGCCGGCATCGTGTGCCGCCTTGGCGTCCTCGGCAAAGGCATTGGCGGTGAGCGCGATGATGGGGATGTCGGCTGCATCGGCCTTCTCGCTCAGACGAATCGCGCGAGTTGCCTCGTAGCCATCCATACCCGGCATCATGATGTCCATCAGGATCGCATCGAAGCTGCCGGCGGGACGACTAGTGTATAGTTCGACCGCTTCTTTGCCGTCGGCGGCGCGAGTTACGACGATGCCTTCGCTTTCGAGCAGGGCCTGGGCAATTTCGGCATTGAGCTCGTTGTCTTCGGCCAAAAGAACGTTCATGCCGGCAAGCGAGCAGCTGATCGCCTGCTCGTCCGCACCTTCTCTTGCCTGAGGGTTCTTGTCGATATCGAGCGGAATCTGGACGTTGAACGTACTTCCCACGCCGACCTCGCTCGAAATCTCAATCGTGCCGCCCATCATGTCTATGAGCGATTTGACGATCGGCATGCCCATGCCAGTTCCCTGAAATTTACTGCGGGCATCGTTGCCCTCTTGGGCAAACGGTTCGTAGATGTGCTTAAGAAACTCGGGCGACATGCCGATGCCGGTGTCCGAGACGCTAAAGCAAAAGAGCACCTGGCTATCATCGATCGGTTTAATCTGCGATGCAAAAGCGACAGTCCCGCCATCTTTGTTGTACTTGATGCTGTTGTCGAGCAGGTTGATGATAATCTGACGTACATGAGTGGGGCTTCCCATTACATGTGGATTGCAGAGGGGATGTGCTCTTTGATCCTGCATCGTAATATTGCGATCGGAAGCGCGGAGCTTGCACAGAACAATTGCATCGTTGCAGAGATCTTCGAGGTTAAATGAGACATGCTCAAGCGTTAGCTTACCATTTTCAATCCTGCCCATTTCTAGAATGTCGTTGATGAGTGAGAGCAGATGGTTGGCGGCGATTCGCGCCTTAGCTCGGTTTTTACGGGCGGCATCGACATCGTCTTCGTGCAATTCTTCAATTTCGATGAGCCCCAGAATGCCGTTGAGCGGCGTGCGGATGTCATGGCTCATGCGGGCGAGAAAGGCCGTTGTGGCCGCATTGGCGGCGAGTGCCTTGTTTTGCTCTACTCTGGCTCGCTGCAGGGCCCAGGTTAGAACCGCTACCCCAGTCAACAGTACACCGACGATGATGACGACAATCGAGCTACGATGACGATATATAAACCTGAACGCGTCTGATTCCTGTGCGCTATACGACGTAGAGGAATAATTGCTCGCAGAAAGCGATTCTCCGGCGTTGATGATGCCCTTGTTGACGATACTCAATAATTCGGGATTTCCGCGTCGCATAAGGCAAGAAAGTTCGGCCGTGCGTGAGAGTTCCTGTATCTCGTAGTCTCTGATATCGTAGCTATCTCGGATGGTTTCCAGCCGTGCGTTGGGAACAACGATGCAGCTTGATCTTCCGTCCTTAAGGGCAGAAAGCATGTCGTCTGCAGACGGATACTCGGTTACATTTGCATTTGGAAACATAGTTTTTAATTCGCTGCGGTTGACGATGGAAAACCCTGTGCAACAGATATTGCGGAGATCCTTGTTGAGATCGCTGGTGGCGTGGATGGCGGTAAGAGAGATCGTTCCCATCGAAATCGATTGAACGGTTCCCATTTGCTCGGCAAGCCAGTAGTCGCGAAATGCCGGTAGGGCGATGTCGATATTTCCCTTTGAGAGCGCTTCCGTCATTTGCTGGTTGCTTGAAAAAGCGAGCGTGTGTACGGTAATGCCAAATTTGTCGTGGAGCGTCGTAACGAGTGAGACGAGTGACCCTTCCATTTCTCCGTTTGCATCTTGGTTGCAGAAGGGGAGATTGTTGTTGAGATAACCAAGTGTAAGCGTGTTGTTATTGGCCTTGAGCCACGACCGTTCGGAGTTGGTAAGTGATGCGGATCCGCTATTTTGCGCCGAGTAGTTGGATTTGACTTCGTCGTTGTAGCGCGGGTTGGTGCGGTTGATTGCCGCCATGGCCGAGTTGATGTCGTTCATCAGATCGGGGCGGCTTTTGGGGACGGCAAAATAGTAGTCGCTCGAGCCTACGTAGAACATGGGCGACGCATCGGGCGACGAAATGGTGTCGTTCATGATGACGGCGTCGACCTCGCCGTCTGAAAGTGCCTCAAAGAGGGCGCCGCCGGTGTCGATTTCTTTATAGGTACAGGTGACGCCTTCGTTGGCGAGCCACTGCTGGCCGACGAAGGTTTGCATAACGCCAGAGTTGCAGCCGATGGTGAGGCCTTGGAGTGCCTGGGGGTCACCCTTGGCCAGATCGTCGCGATCGGGCTTGGCGTAGATGTAGTAGCGCTCGGTGCCCTCGGGGTTTGAGGAAAAGAGTAACTTTTGCTCGCGTTCTACTGAATGCGAGATGTTGGGCATGAGGTCGATTTCGCCCTTCTCGAGCATGTCCATGAGCTCGGTGAAGGTGCCGGACACGTATTCGTACTGCCAGCCAGGGGTGTAGTACGAGAGGGTCTGGAGGTACTCGTAGCCCCATCCCGAGAGGCGCTCGCCCGGTGTGCCTTCCTGGAACCCCTCGTTGTTGACAAGCCAGCCGACGCGGACCGTCTTGACCTGCTGGTCGGAGTCGGCGGCAAAGGCCGGGGTGGGCATGACGGCGCTCAGTAGTGTGAGCGCAGCAAGCGCGACGGCTAGGGTGCGATATAGAGCTAAGCGAAGGACGGCGGAAGGTTTCACAGACAATCCTATCGAGTTGAGATAATACCGCATAAGGATACCAGCTCAGCCACCCTAACACCCGGCAGATGGGTAGTCATTGGGGACGTTCTTAAACGACTAGTCGCTGGGGACACTCTTTGCCGGAGTTGGCACTTAGGGACGTTCCCAATCTGTTTGACACAAAAGGAACGTCCCCAAGTGCCGGATGTGCGACAATACCGAGCAACGTGATGGGGCGTCTGGGAAAAGGGGTCGCGATGAACAAGTTGAGGACGCTTGCCGACGTGTTGCGCCAGGCTGGCTTTGCGCGCATCACCGGCCTGTTCCTTATCTTCTACCTGCTGTGCTCGACGGCCGTCTGGCTGTCCGACCCTGCGACCCTTACGTTTGGCGATGGCCTCTGGTTTAGCTTTGAGACCGTATCGACGATCGGCTTTGGCGATATCCCGGCCGAAACGCCGGTTGCCCGCGCTATCACCGTCGTTTTGAGCGTCATCAGCATCTTCTACATCGCCATGCTCACGGGCGTGGCGGTGAACTACTGCAATACGCTCATCAAGATGCGCCAAAAGGACACCATGGCGCGCTTCATGGACGATCTTGAGCACCTGGAAGAGCTCGATCGCGATGAGCTCGCCGACCTGTCGCGCCGCGTGCGCGAATATCGCCGACGCCAACGCTAGGGCGGGCGCCGCGCGTCACGATGAGGGGGACAAAAATATGAATATTACGGTATACCTGGGCGCCAGCGTCGGTAACGACCCGGCGTTTCTGCCTGCGGTGCGGCAGCTCGGCACATGGATTGGCTCCAACGGCCACGCGCTGGTATACGGCGGGTCCAAGTCGGGACTGATGGGCGCGCTCGCCGATAGCGTGCTCGATGCCGGTGGGCACGTGACCGGCGTGGAGCCAAGCTTTTTTATCGAGGCCGAGTTTCAGCACGATGGTATCGATGACCTGATCGTGACGGGCGACATGGCCGAGCGTAAGGCCAAGATGATCGAGCTCGGCGATGCGTTCGTCGCCTTTCCGGGCGGCACGGGCACACTCGAGGAGATCGCCGAGGTCATGTCGGCTGTATCGTTGGGGCATCTGAGCACGCCGTGCATTCTGTACAACCTGAACGGTTACTACAACGACCTCAAGGCGCTGCTCGAGCACATGATTGATAAGGGGCTTTCGAGCCCGAGGCGCCAGCAAGGCATTTACTTTGCCGAGGACCTGCACGAGATCGCATCGATTATCGGCAGCTAAGCCGTAGGCCTATCGCACGTGCGGCGCCCAACGGTGCCGTTTGAGGCGTAGATGGCTGGCCCGTCCGCGCTGTGCCCGTCCTACAATAAAACGTATCTTTGTCGATTTAGACCACGGGAGGTCCCGATGGACAACCTTGCAAAACCCAAAAACCGTGCGCTGTTTTTAGTTAGCGTAGCCGTGACCGGTGCGTTTGCAGGCGCCGCGGTCTGGCTGTTTTTCTTTGCGATGGAGCACGGTATCGACTATCTATGGACCGAGATCCCGCATATGCTGGGCGTCGCTTCGCCCGAGCTCGCGAGCGGTCCGTTCGGTTTTTTGCCGTATCCGTTTTTCGTCTGCCTGCTGGGCGGCCTGCTGATCGGTCTGTACGAAAAGCTTACGGGCACCAAGACCGATGACCTCAACCAAGTGATGGTCAAGGTAAAGCGCGACGGCCGCTACCCGTACGACAACTTGGGCAAGCTTTCGCTTGCGGCATTGCTGCCACTGCTATTTGGCGGAAGCATTGGACCGGAGGCCGGCCTGACCGGCGTCATTGCGGGTCTGTGCAGCTGGGTCGGCGACCGCATGCGTCGCTTTGGCGCCGAGTTTAGGCAGCTCACGCTGCTGGGTACCCAAGCTGCCCTGACGGCGCTCTTCACCGCGCCCGTGTTTGGCTTTGTGGCGCCGCTCGCCGGTAGCGCCGACGGCCAGGGCGCTAATGACGATGAGTCCGCGTCCGATGAGATCACGATCAAGCTTCCCAAGGCGCAAAAGACCGTGGTCTACGGCATTGCGATTGCCGGCGGTCTGGGTACCTACCTGCTGCTCGGCCAGCTTATGGGCGGCGGCATGGGCATGCCCAGGTTCGAGTCCGCTCAGGTGGGCAACCTGGAACTTGTCTGGCTCATTCCGCTGGCGTTGGTCGGCACCGTATGCGGCTGGCTGTACTTTGTCTCTGAGCATGCAAGCGAGGCACTGTCCCATGCCATAGGGGAGCGCCCTGTCGTCAAGGCCATGCTGGCCGGTTTGGCGCTCGCCATCTGCGGTACGGTTCTGCCCTACACCATGTTTGCCGGCGAGACACAGGCCGATGTGCTCATGGAGACCTATATGGCCATTCCCGCCGGCGTGCTTATCGCGACCGGTCTTGTCAAGGCCATGTTGACGCCTGCCCTCATCAACCTGGGCTGGCGCGGCGGTCACTTCTTCCCGGTTATCTTTTCGGGCGTGAGCCTGGGCTACGGCTTCGCCATCCTTACCGGCGCCAATCCGGTCTTTTGCGTCGCCGTCTGCACGGCATCGACGATGGGTGCGGTCATGCGTCAGCCGGTCATGGTCGTGGGCCTGCTGCTCATGTGTTTCCCGCTCAAGGGTATCGTCTGCATGATTATCGCCGCCGTCATTGCGGCAGGCATTCCGCTGCCCAAGCTGCTACGCAAGTAGCACGGTGGCGCACGCCGGGGACATGCCGTTTGCCACGGATTTGCGGGGAGGGGGCGATCACTCCCTTCGTGGATCGAGACTCGCATGCTTACAAATCGCGTACTCGATAAACCTTGGTGCTGACGGCGCAGCTCAGTGCACATAGCACGAGGGCCAGCGCGGCAATTCCTGCGCACAGACAGCCGAGGACGGCAGGATCGGGGTTCGCCCCGGCAATCGACATAAGCCAGTTGCTGATGGGGTTGGAGGAGCTCAGTGCGGCCATGGCAAGGCATCCGAGCAGGGCAAACAGGCCGACGGAAAGGCGCAGCGCCTCCATGTGTCCAAAGCGAAAGAACAGCGGCTGCGCCAGAAATACCATCATGAGTGAGATGAGCATCGAGGCTGCTGAGGCGATTGCGATCTCAAAGACCGTCTGTCCCGCCGAAGGAATGCCCACGCTGCTGAAGAGCGGGATGGCGATGATACTCAAAAGCGTAGCTGCACATGCCATGACGGCGGAGAAGGCAATAACGCTCAGGTAGCGTGCGCAGATGATCTCTTTGCGCGAGAAGGGCAGCGTCGCCCGATAACGCTCCCAGCCATTTTGATTGTCGAAGCCGGCCAGCGAACTCATGACCGTGATGGGCGACATGGCGCTGACCGCGCAGGCGCCGGCGCTCATACCGGAATCGCCATCCGATGCGTTGGCGAGGGTCAACACGACGAAGATGAACAGGCCGACGCCCGCAATGCTCGGGATGAGCGTGCGAACGATGGCGAGCTCGGACATAAAGGCGCGTTTCATTTCGAAGCCCCTTTCAGCATGAGGCGCAGATAGTCATCAATGGTTGCCCGATCGCAGGGAATCTCGGGAAAGGCCTCGAGCGTATCGCGACGGTTGGGCACGAGCACGTCCACGCTGTAGGCGTGGTGGGCGGCGCGGGCGCCTTCGACGCAAGCCGTAAGCTCGGCGGCCTGTGCTTGGGTACAGTGGGCGATGCCGGCGCGGTCGGTAATGTCCTCGCGCGGCAGGTCAAACACAATCGAGCCGTTATCGATACAGATGACGCGGTCGGCGGCACGATCGAGGTCGGACGTAATGTGGCTCGAGAGCAGCACGCTGCGCTGGCCGTCGGCGACAAAGGCAAGCAGCTCATCAAGCAGTTCCTCGCGTGCCATGGGATCGAGGCCCGCGGTGGCTTCGTCCAAAACGAGCAGCTTGGCATTGTGGCTGAGCGCACAGGCAAGCTGCAGTTTCATGCCCATGCCGCGGGAGAGGTCCTTGACCTTTGTCCTGGGATCGAGGCCAAATCGGTTGATGAATCCGGCGAACGTTTTGCGGTCCCACGTGGGGTACGCAGGGCCTACGAGCGCCTCGATTTGGCCCACCTTGAGCGTGGAGGGGAAGGGGCACGTGTCCAGGACAAGACCGACGCGGGAGCGCAGGTGGCGTTGCGATTCATCGGGCGCCTCGGCGCCACAGCGCTGCCCAAACAGGCGCACCTCGCCGGCATCGAGTTTGATAAGCCCGAGCGCGGCTCGAATCGTCGTTGTTTTGCCAGCACCGTTGGCACCAACAAAGCCAACGATCTGGCCAGGCTCCACGGCAAGCGTGACGTCGCGCAGCGAAAAGCGATCGCTCACATGGCGCGACGCACCTTTGATTTCTAGCAAATATTGCATGGTATAGCCTTTCTTGCAGATGGCTACTGCATGGTTTCGGGGGCCACCAGGTCGAGCATTTCGTGCAGTTTGTCGCGCGTGACGCCCAGGGTTTCGGCTTGGCTCGCCGCTTTCGCAAGCAGCTCTTCGATATGGCAGAGCTGGTTTTCGCGCAAGAGCTTCTGGTTGCCCTCGGCGACAAAGCAGCCCTTGCCCTGCACGGTGCAGATAAACCCGAGTTGCTCCATGTCGGCGTAGGCGCGCTTGGTGGTGATGACGCTCACACCCAGGTCGCTCGCGAGTGCACGGATGCTGGGGAGTTTGGCTCCCGCAGCGAGTGTGCCCGAAAGGATCTGAGCTTTGACCTGCGAGGATATCTGCTCGTAGATGGGCTTGTCGCTCGAATTGGATAGGATAATGTCCACAGCGGCTCCTTAGCTGTTGTGCTACACGTGTATATAACCGGTAAGCACAGTATATATACACTATGCACAGTTACGCAAGAGACAAATTCGGATTGGGCCGGCTACCCAGGCCCCAACTGATGAATTTGTCCTGATAGGTGCCCTATGGCGGGATTTCGCGGCTACAATGGTGCGGTTACAACGACGTAATGCACTCAATGCAAGAAAGGATCCGCATGGCAAGCCTGTCGGATGAAATCTCGTCGCGCCGCACATTCGCGATCATCAGCCACCCGGACGCCGGTAAGACCACGCTTACCGAGAAGCTGCTGCTCTATACCGGCAGCATCCAGACTGCCGGCTCGGTCAAGGGCAAGAGCTCGGCCAAGCATGCCGTTTCGGACTGGATGGACATCGAGAAAGAGCGCGGTATTTCCGTTACCTCCTCGGTGCTGCAGTTCACCTACAACGGCGCCTGCGTCAACATCCTCGATACCCCCGGCCACCAGGACTTCTCGGAGGATACCTACCGTACCCTTATGGCTGCCGACGCCGCGGTCATGGTCATCGACGGCGCCAAGGGCGTCGAGGCCCAGACCAAGAAGCTCTTTAAGGTCTGCACACTGCGTCACATTCCCATCTTCACCTTTGTGAACAAGCTCGACCACGAGGCCCGCGACCCCTTTGAGCTCATGGAAGAGATCGAGAATGTTCTGGGGATCAATACGTATCCCATGAACTGGCCGATCGGCAGCGGGCGCAACTTCCGCGGCGTGTTCGATCGTCAGACCCGTCGCGTCATTGCCTTTGAGGGCGACGGCCACGCCAACGCCACCAAGAAGGTCGCCGAGGTCGAGGCCGAGCTGGGCGATCCGGCCATGGACGAGCTTATTGGCGAGGAGAACCACAAGAACCTGATGGACGACATCGAGCTGCTCGATGGCGCCGGTGACGAGCTCGACCTGGATGCCGTGGCCTGCGGCAAGCTGAGCCCGGCGTTCTTTGGCTCGGCACTCACCAACTTTGGTGTGGAGCCCTTCCTTAAAGAGTTCCTGCGTCTGGCCCCGACGCCGCGCGCCTATACCGATACACTCACCAGCGAGCCGGTCGCGCCCGCCGAGAACGACTTTAGCGGCTTCGTGTTTAAGATCCAGGCCAACATGGACAAGAACCACCGCGACCGCATTGCCTTTGTGCGCATTTGCTCGGGCAAGTTCGAGCGCGGCATGGATGCCTTCCATGTGCAGGGTAACCGCAAGCTCAAGCTGGCGACGGGCACCTCGATGATGGCCGACGACCGCGCCATCGTGGACGAGGCGTACGCGGGCGATATCGTGGGCCTGTTCGACCCGGGCATCTTTAGCATCGGCGACACCGTGTGCTCCGGCAAGCGCCACGTGCAGTATCCGCAGATCCCGACGTTTGCCCCCGAGATGTTCGCCCGCATCACGCAGGTCGACACGCTCAAGCGCAAGCAGTTCGTAAAGGGCATGGAGGAACTTGCCCAGGAGGGTGCCATCCAGATCTTCCGTGAGCTGGGTGCCGGCATGGAGAGCGTCATCGTGGGCGTGGTCGGCGTGCTGCAGTTTGAGGTACTCGAGCGCCGTCTTAAGGCCGAGTACCGTGTTGAGGTCCGTCGCCAACCGCTGCCCTATACGGACATCCGCTGGATCCAGAACGACCCCGATACCATCGATATCCCGGCCCTTTCGCTCACGCGCGACACCCTGCGCGTCGAGGACATGCGCGGCGGCAAGCTGCTGCTGTTCACGAGCCCGTGGAACGTGGACTGGGCAACCGACCACAACCCCGACCTTATCCTGTCGGAGTTTGGCAACGTAGCGTTTTAGCGCATCGGCGCGGTGGACCTGCGGGGCTGCCGCGCCGGTTGCTTGCCTGATGCCGTGTGAGCGGCTATCATACCCACCGTCGTCTCAAGACCGGGGCGTCCGAGCAGTTCGGGTCCGATATCCTGCTCGTTAAACCTAAAACCAAAGGAGTACACAATGATCAAGAAGGTCATGGAGGACTATAAGGTCCTGTTGCGGAGCATTCCCGCGGCAACGGTTTCGCTGTTTTTCGTGAGCGTCATCATGATGAACCTGCTGGCCAACAAAGAGCTCATCAGCCTGCCGTATCTGGCACTCGATTGCGGCTTTGTGGTGAGCTGGGTTTCGTTTTTGTGCCAGGACATGATCTGCAAGCGCTTTGGCGCCAAGGCATCCATCAAAATCTCTATCCTCGCGCTGCTGGTCAACCTGGCTGTGAGCCTGTGCTTTTGGGCATGCTCGCTCACGCCCGGCATGTGGGGCGCCTACTACGACACGGGTATGATCGAGGTCAACACCGCCCTTAACGCCACCATCGGCGGCACCTGGTACGTGGTGCTGGGCTCTTCGCTGGCAATGCTCGTTTCTGCCGTGGTTAACTCCACGCTCAACCAGTCGCTCGGCCGTATGCTCAAAAAGAATAACTTTGCGAGCTTCGCCTTCCGCTCCTATGTGTCCACGGGTGTTGGCCAGTTTATCGACAACCTGGTCTTTGCCATTGTGGTGAGCCATACGTTCTTTGGTTGGACCTGGGTGCAGGTCCTTATGTGCTCGCTGACCGGCGCTGTTGCCGAGCTGCTGTGCGAGGTCTTCCTGAGCCCCGTGGGCTACAAGGTCGTGCGTGGCTGGGAGCGCGAGAATGTGGGCGCCGAGTACCTCGAGCGTCACGCAACCGCCTAAGGAGCAAGTATGCGGGTTTTGATCACGGGCGCTTCGGGCGGTATCGGAGCCGCGTGCGTGCAGCGCTTTTTGGACGAGGGCCACGAAGTCGTGGGCTTTGATCTGCTGCCGGCGGCGATCGAACACGAGCGCTACCGCCATCTGATCGTTGATGTCCGCGAGCCGGACTCGTTTCCAGTTAACCTTGAACCCCAGGTAATCGTAAACGTCGCCGGTACGCAGGATTCGGCCGACGACATTGCCGCCAACCTGTGCGGCACCATCAACGTGACCGAGCGCTACGCCTTTGTGGGGGAGGGGCTTGCCGCCAAGCCGGCGCCGGCCATTACATCCGTGGTCAATGTGGGGTCGGCGAGCGGGCATACGGGATCGGAGTTTCCCGCCTATGCCGCCAGCAAGGGCGGCGTTATCGCCTACACCAAGAACCTTGCAAACCGCCTGGCGCCGCAGGCCATCGCCAACAGCGTGGACCCGGGCGGCGTTATCACGCCGCTCAACCGTTGCGTGATGGAAGACGAACACCTGTGGAACCAGATTATGGAGCTCACGCCGCTTAAACGCTGGGCCACCGCCCAAGAGATCGCCGAGTGGATCTACTTTGTGGGCGTGACCAACCGGTTTATGACCGGGCAGAGCCTGCTGATCGATGGCGGCGAGGCCGGCCGCACCCAGTTTATCTGGCCCGAGTAACAAAACGCGCCCGATGGCAAGCCGTCGGGCGCGTTTTTGATGTATCGATTTTTAGCCGAGGCAAGTCCAGTTGACGGGGGTCGAGCCGTGCTGCTCGAGTAGCTGATTGGCTGCCGAGAAGGGACGCGACCCCATAAAGGCGGGGAGTTCTGCCGTGGCGCGGTTGGCCGAAAGCGGCGAGGGGTGCGTGGAGGCCAGGCAGAACTTGTCGGTTGCCTTGCCCGCGCCAGTTGCGACGAGCTTACCTTCGACCATCTGCTGGGCAAAGCGGCCCCATGCCAAAAAGACTACCGGTTGGGGTAGCTGACAGCAGCGTTCGATAATATAGTCGGTGAGCGTGCTCCAGCCCAGCTTGGCGTGCGAATTGGCGGCATGCTCGCGCACGGTGAGCGTAGTGTTGAGGAGCAGGACGCCCTGTTGTGCCCATGGGGTCAGGTCTCCCGTGGCGGGGATGGGGCAGCCCAGATCGGCGCTGAGTTCCTTATAGATGTTGCGCAGGCTCGGCGGCAGTTTGGTTTGCGTCGCGGGGACCGAGAACGAAAGCCCCATGGCCTGGTTGGGTCCGTGATAGGGGTCTTGACCCAAGATGACAACTTTGGCTTGGTCTGCCGGCGTGTAGGCGAGGGCATTGAGGATGTCGTCTTGTGCCGGGTAGATAGTCTGCTCGGCACGTAAAAGGGCGATGCGCTCGAGCAGCTGGTTCGTCGTGTCACGTACCGGCTGCGGCGCATCGCCCAACCAAGTTGCTATGTTGCGGTCGCGGGTTGCGGTGTCCATGGGGCTCCTTTATGGCAGATGCTCTGTTGGCATCTATTGTAAAGGCGCACCGGTTGCCTTTATGCCACGGCTGTATGAAGAGTGGGGTCTACGAGACGCGCTCGGGCGCTCCTGCCATGCGAGCGTGTTCATGTGCGCGAAGACGAGGAAGCTCGACGGTTGCCACCATGACACCGGTGAGGATGAGGGCGGCGCCAAAGAAGGCGATGGGGCTCAGGACCTCGCCGACCAGGAAGAACGAGAAGACGGCGGAGCAGACCGGCTCGAGCGAGAAGGCAAAGCCGGTGGTCTCGGCGGGCACGTGGGGCTGCGCGAGCGTTTGGGTGATAAAGCCGTAGGCAGAGCAGATGAGCGCGAGTGCGACGACGACCACGACCTCGCCCGGCGTGCCGGGAAGCGTGAAACCGCCAAAGGCAAATGCGGCGATGCCCGAGAACAGGCCGCCAAAGCCCAGCTGCCAAACGCCCAGAGCCAGCGGGTCGACATCTTCGACAAAGCGCTTCGCCACAATGATATGGCCGGCATAGACAAAAGCGGAGAGCAGCATGATGATCGCGCCGGGATTCAGGCTGGTAAAGTCGGCACCCGAGAGCAGCAGCATACCGCAGGTGACGATGGCGGTGCCGATGAGTACCTTGCGCTCGGGGGCGCGACGCAGCAGGGCGGCGTTGGCAAACGGCACGATCACGACCGTCAGGCTCTGCAAAAAGCCGGCGGTGGAGGCGGAGGTAAGGCTGGAGCCCAAGCACATGCAGGTGAGCTCGGTTGCCATGATGGCGCCGATGATGGCGGCGCGAACCATCAGGTCGCGGTTGATGCGGAAAGCGCGCTTGTGGAAGAGCAACAGGCAGGCCGCAAAGGCGATGATGCAGCGCAGCGCAACGATGCTCGTGGCGTTCATGCTGTCCATGCCGATCTTCATGAGGGGATACGAAAAGCCCCATGCGACGGGAACGGAAAACGAGAGCGCGATTGCTTTTTTGCGATCCATGGGACTCCTTTTGTTACAGAACGGTTTCGCAAAAAGGATTCTGCTCCCAGATTTAGATGTAGTAAAGCGAATGTATCTTCAGTATGATTAAGTAATACTAATGTAGGCGGGAAAAGCGCTGGCAAAACGTTTTACGGCTACGTCGATGTGGAGGTACGATGGCATCGCGGTATCAGATTGTTTGTATGGTGGTCGATCGCGGCAGTCTTAAGGGTGCAGCCGATGAGCTGGGCTATACGCAAAGCGCGGTGAGCCAGGCCGTCAAAGCGCTCGAGCGCGAGCTGGGTACCACGCTTATCGAGCGCGGCAAGCAGGGCGTTTCGCTTACGCGCGACGGCAAGCAGTACCTGCCGTATCTGCGCCAGATTGTAACTGCCGAGGCCGAGCTTGAGGGCAAGCGCCAGGAATTGCTGGGACTCTCCTCGACTGATATTCGTATCGCAACGTTTACCAACGTGAGCCGCACCGTGTTGCCGCGCGTGATCCGCGACTTTGGTGCCCTGCATCCGGGTGTACGCTTTACGCTCAAACAGGGCGATTACACGCGCAATGCCCAGTGGGTGCACGATGGCGTGGTTGATTTTTGCTTTACGGCACGCGGATTTACTGCTGGGCTCGAGAAGCGCGTGGTCTATCACGATGAGTTGGTAGCACTGTTGCCGGCCGCGCATCCGCTGACGGCAAAGGAAAAGGTGACGCTCGCCGACCTGGCGTCCGAGCCGTTTGTGCTGCTGGATGAGGGCGAACAGAGCCTGGTGCTCGATGCATTCGCGGCGCATGGGCTGTCGCCGCACGTGACGAGCGAGGTGACCGACGACTACACCATCATGGCGATGGTGGAGGAGGGCCTAGGCGTGAGTATGCTGTATCGCCGTACCGTCGAGGGCATGAGGGCCGATATTCGCGTGCGTCCCATCGTGCACGCTCCCTCGCGTGACGTAGTGGCAGCCTGGCGCAGCTGGGACACCATGCCTATCGCCACGAGGCACTTTATCGACTATATGAGCTCACATATTGTCAATTAATGACTGGCATGGCGTTGAGTGCGGTGTTTAGCGGGCTGTCGCTTTGGCTTGGGCGGCGCGATAGGTGCGTGCCGGGTGGCAGAGTAGTACCGCCACGACCATAAAGAACGCCGTGGTGCCCAGGCTGATGGGGTAGACCATCATGATGTTCGCAAAGGTGCGGAAGTTCGGGAACACGCAGAACACCCAATAGAAGCGGATGCCGCAGACGCAGATCATGGTGATGAGGGCGGGCATGAGCGAGATGCCAAAGCCGCGCAGGTAACCGGACATGTTTTCGTAGAACATGCTAAAGGCGTATGCCGGGAAGATCGAGCACACGCGGATATAGCCGATCGAGACGATGTTGGGATCGCTGTTAAAGAGCGCCAGGATCTCGCGCCCCAGACCGACGATGATGACGATGGTGGTGAGCGCAACGATACCGCCTTCGACCAGGCAGACCTTGAGCGTTTTGGTGCAGCGGTCGATCTGGCGGGCACCGTGGTTTTGTCCCACAAAGGTGGTGCAGGCCTGGCTAAAGCTGTTGAGCAGGTTGTAGCACACGTACTCCAAGCTCATGGCAGCGCTCGATGCCGCCATGACCTCGGTGCCCAGGCTGTTGATGGCGGACTGGATGATGATGTTGGCGACGGCAAAGACAGCGCTTTGGATGCCGGCGGGCAGGCCTATTCTGACGATGCGCTTGAGGGCTACGGGGTCGATGGCCAGGTCGCGCGGGGTGACACGGACGACAGAGTCGGTCTTGAGCAGGCGGATAAAGAGCGTAGCGGCGCTGACGGTGTAGGCGATGGCGGTGGCGATAGCGACGCCCGCGACGCCCCAGTGGAGTACGGGGACAAAGATGAGGTCCAGGCCAATGTTGAGGACGGTGGACACGGCAAGCGCCTGCAACGGCATGCGGGTGATGCCGACGGAGCGGAAGATTGCGGCCTCAAAGTTGTAGAGCAAGATCGAGGGCATGCTGAGCAAAAAGACGCGCAGGTAGAGCGATGCGAGCGGCATGGTTTCGTCAGGGACGTTGAGCGCGGCGAGCATGGGCTCGGCAAAGATCTCGCCCAGCGCGATGACGACAAAGCCCACGAGTGCCATAAGAATCGAGGTATGGACGGCGCGCTTGACCATGTTCTGATCGTTGCGGCCGATAGCGTTGGCGATGACCACGTTGGAGCCAAGCGACATGCCAATAAAAAGGTTGAGCATAAGACTGGTAAGCGGAACATTGGAGCCGACCGCCGCCATGGCGAGGGTTCCCTGGTCGCCCGAGAAGTTACCGATGATGACCGTGGCGATGAGGTTCGACAGCTGCTCCAAGATGCTCGTGGCGGCCACGGGGAAGGCGAACAGGGGAATATTGCGCCATAGCGAGCCGGTGGTCATGTCAATGTGCTTAGATGCGGTGTCTGCCATACGCTCTCAATCTCTAATATGCTCTTTCGTGCTTATTTGCGCAGACGATGATACTCCTAATCGACTAGTCGGCACTTAGGGACATTCCTTTTCTGCCGGCAGCTGGGGGACACTCCTTGTCTCTTCTATGACTAGATGGGGAAGGCGTGCGACAATGGTGGGCGTTGTGTTGTTCGCGCTAAGGAGTTGCCATGTTGTTGTGTCCCGTTTGCCATGAGCCGTTGGTGGACGATGAGCGCGGTGCTGTGTGCGCGGGCGGACACCGGTTTGATCGTGCGCGCGAGGGCTATCTGTATCTACTGCGCTCGTCCAAGAGCGGCGACTCCATGGGCGATCCCAAGTCGCAGGCGCGTAGTCGTCGCGACTTTCTGAACCGCGGTTACTATGCGCCGTTGCGCGATGCGATGGTCGAGCTGGTGCGCAAGCAGGTGTCTGGGCGCGCGGCGTCTGCAGGCGTCCCCATGACCTTGCTCGATATTTGCTGCGGCGAGGGCTACTACACTAGCGCCATGGGTGCGGTGCCGGACGTGGATGCTTACGGTTTCGACCTGGGCAAGGAGATGGTGCGCCTGGCCGCCAAGCGCGGCGATGCGACCTACTTTGTGGCCAATATGAAGGACATCCCCGTGGCCGATGGCGCCTTCGATATGGTGACCGAGCTCTTCGCTCCCTTTAACGAGCGCGAGTTTGCCCGCGTGCTGGCGCCCGAGGGCTCGCTCTACACCGTGGTGCCGGGTGCCCGTCATCTGTTTGGGCTCAAGGAGGTGCTCTACGACACGCCGTACCTTAACGACGAGAAGCTGCCGAAGACGACCGAGCTCGAGTTGGTGGGAACGCAGCGGGTGTCTGCGAACATTACGCTCCAGACCCAGGCTGACATCGAGGCGGTGTTCCAGATGACGCCGTACTACTACCGTACGCGCCCCGCCGACAAAGAGCGCCTGGCAAACCTGGACACCCTTCAAACCGATATCGACTTCATCATCGCCGAGTACCGCCACTAATCTACCAAAAAGGGACAGTTTAATTTGGCAGGTTTTATCTGGGCAAATGCAAAGGGCCGACCGCGGAGATGTGCGATCGGCCCTTTTTAGTTGCTTGGCTGCAGAGGCTATGAGAAGCGAGCGCTTACAGGCGGTCCTTGTTCTCGGCCTTGACGGCGTGCGCCTGCTGAACAAAGAACAGGTCGTACACCACGATGACAAAGGCGCCAAAGTTGATGGCGTCGCCGCCAAACGCGGGAAGCGTGAGCACCGCCTGGGCAAGCGTGGCGACTGCAGCAACGATACCGAGCTTAAACGCGCCGTCAACCTGCGAAGGCTTGTTGGCACCCTTGATGCCCGCAACGCCCGCGGCAAGATCGATGAGGCCCTTGGCGATAATCACGGCCGCGGCGAGCATGGCGTTCGATCCGTAGGTGGACTCGAACTTGCCGGTCGCGATGCCGGCGATTCCTATGACGAGACTGGCGATGCCCAGAACAAAATAAATCAGGGCAAGGATTTTGAGTGTCTTGCGAGTGAAGCTCATGGCTGGTCCTTTCGATACGAGTACGCCAACCTGGCGCACCCTATGTGCTGCACATATGGTGAAGCACATTGTAGTTCAACGCGGCGATGCATGCGCCTGAAAGCGTCTCTTGCCTGCACGGTTCAACCTTTCAAAAAGGAAAGCTGGACGTAAGTCAAATCGATGGCAGCGCATGCGCGGCGCTGCGATGATGAGGCCATGGTAAGAGCTGGACCGAAGGAGGAGCCATGATGTACGGAGTCAAGCAAGTGGATGAGCCGCGGTCGCTGGGAAGGCGCATGAGTGATTCTGTGATCGCTGCCGTGTGCACGGTATTGATGGCGGTGCTTTGCATTGGGATGCTGTGGACCATGTCGCATGTGGGACAATAACGGACGGTTGGGTGCCGACATGAATGGCGCCCATGTATTCGTTTTGTTTGCTAAGGAGTGTCCATGGGCGTCGTCGATCCCTTTTCTGTTGCTCGGGCTGCTGGGCTCGAGCTCGTGCGGACGTCCGAGGGCCTTACGCTCACCGACGGCACGATGGAGTTGCGTGCCGATTTTGGCCGCATGCTTCCACGGCTCAAGCAGGGTCGTCTGCAGCAAGAGCTGTTGGTAAAGGCTGCGCGCACAAAAGGCATCGAACAACCATGGGCGATTGACGCCACGGCAGGCTTTGGCGAGGATTCGCTGCTGCTGGCGGCAGCGGGCTTTACCGTCGATCTGTATGAGCAGGATTGCGTGATCGCGGCGCTGCTCCAGGATGCCCTGGATCGCGCGGCAGATGATTCGGCGCTTGCGGCCGCCGTGGCGCGCATGCACTTACATGCGGGCGAGGACAGCATTGCCGGCCTTCGCCATACGGCTGAGCTGGTCGAGCGCGATGAGCTCGCGGCTCCCGACGTGGTGTATCTGGACCCCATGTTTCCTGAGCGCACCAAGAGCGCGGCGGTCAAAAAGAAGTTCCAGCTCTTGCACCATCTGGAACAGCCGTGTGCCGATGAGGAGACGCTGGTTAAAACTGCGCTTGCAGTGCGGCCGCGCAAGGTCGTTATCAAACGGCCGGTGAAGGGCCCATTGCTTGCCGGCGTTAAGCCGAGCTATCAGCTTGCGGGCAAGGCCGTCCGCTACGATGTTTTGGTGCCGCCGCGCCCGTAGCCTGCGCGTGATGGCCGGCGATGTGTCGGTGCCGTGCCGCTGCGTGAGCGCCGCTCCGTTGCGGAGCCTATTTCCAAGGATGCGACGTCAGATGCCACCCGCCGCAGTATTCGCATTTGTAGCAGGCCAAACCACGCCGTCCACGGTTTTCGCAGTCGGCCATAACGGCCTCGGCCTCGGCGCGTGTGTCGTAGCGGTTTTTGCGCTCGCACGATTTGTAGCGCCAAGCCTCATCGCGCTCGGCGTCCAGGGCATCGCGGCGCTCGTCCTCGCGCGCAAACAGGTCGCTCATATCGCCGCCGGTGGCAGCGCCCAAAAACTCGCTTTTGGCCTTTGACCAGGCGGCTCGCTTTTTGCTTCCCATCCGCTCCTTGCCCTTTCCAAACGCTGGTATCATTGCTCAATCAAAGTGATACCAATAAACGTGAGGTCGCCGCGTGATGATCAGAAAAACCCTCGAGACCGACATTCCCGCCGTCATGGCTATCTATGATGCCGCCCGCGCCTTTATGCGCGCGCATGGCAACGCCACGCAGTGGCCCGAGGGCACGCCTTCGGCCGAGCAGCTGGCTGCCGATATCGCCGCCGGTGGCAGCTATGTGTGCGAAGTCGACGGTCGCGTGGTGGCGACGTTTGCCTTTTTGCCGGGCCCGGACGAGTGCTATGACGTCATCGAGGACGGTCAGTGGCGCAGCGACACTCCGTACGCCGTGCTGCACCGCGTGGCGTCCGACGGCACCGTGCACGGTATCGCGGCCGCGATGTTTGCCTTTGCCAAGGAGCGTGCCGACCATCTGCGTATCGATACGCACGCGGACAACCTGCCCATGCAGGGTGCGAGCCTCAAGGCAGGGTTCGAGCGCGCCGGCGTCGTGTATGTGTCCGACGGCACGCCGCGCGTTGCGTTCGACTGGCTGCGCGAGGCATAAGGGCCGAGTCACATACCAGCGTTTCATCGAAATGAAAATGGCCCCGCGTGGGGCCATTTTTGGTAAAACGCGTCGTTGTGGGACTCGCATTGTTACCGCCTCAGATGAGACCGGGCAGACAAAAGGGGAGGTGCCGGCTTTCGTAAGGCGCGAACCTACGAAAATCGCCGCGCGGCAACGCAGGGCGATGAACTTGGTCGGGGGATAGGGCCCGCTTCGCCCGCCGGCCCGTAAATTGTATCATCCAGTGTGGAACGAGGATGCCCGTTGCCGAGTGCGACGGGCTTGCAATAAGAGGAGAGCCATGTCGAAGCAAGCGGTCGTTGGAATCTTGGCGCATGTCGATGCCGGCAAGACCACACTGGCCGAGGCCATGCTGTTCTGCGCGGGTCGCATTCGCAAGCGCGGCCGCGTGGACGATGGCGACTCGCACCTGGATACCAACGCCATCGAGCGCGAGCGCGGCATCACGATTTTCTCGTCGCAGGCCGTGCTCGACCACGGCGATACCCACGTCATGCTCGTGGATGCTCCCGGCCATGTCGATTTTTCTGCCGAGGCGGAGCGCACGCTGCGTGCCCTGGACTACGCGATTCTGGTGGTGGGCGCCAACGATGGCGTGCAGGGGCACACCGAAACCCTGTGGCGCCTGCTTGCACGCTATGACATCCCGACGTTCATCTTCATCAACAAGATCGATTTGGAGAATCCCGGCCGCGATGTTTTGCTGGCACAACTCGGGCAGCGTCTTTCCGAGGGCTGCCTGGATGCCAACGAGCTGCTGGCGGGCGGCGCCGTTCAGGAGGACGCTGCTGCGTTGGACGAAGCGGCGCTCGAGGAGTTTCTTGAAGCGGGTGAGCTTTCTGTCGCAACGCTGTCGCGCATGGTTGCCGAGCGCAAGCTCTTTCCCTGCTTTGCCGGCTCGGCGCTCAAGGACCAAGGCGTTGACGAGCTACTGGATGGTATATGCGCGCTGATGCGTGAGCAGGCGTGGCTCCCGGAGTTTGCCGCGCGCGTCTATCGTGTCAGCCGCGGGGATCGTGGCGAGCGCTTGGCTTGGGTTAAAGTGACCGGCGGCACGCTGCGCGCAAAACAGATGATCAGCGGGCATTCCAGTGCCGAGGCGTGGGAACAGAAGGTCGATCAGGTACGCATCTATAACGGCGAGAAGTATGAGCTTGCCCAAGAAGTTGCTGCTGGCGGTATTTGCGCCGTGACGGGTCTTGCGCACGTTCGCCCAGGGGACGCCCTGGGCACGGAGCCCGCGGGCGATGCGCCCGTCATCGCTCCGGTCCTCACCTATACGGTGCTGCCGGGCGAACACGACGTTCATGCGGTGTTTAAAGCGCTGAGTGAGTTGGCGGACGAAGATCCCATGCTCGGCGTAAGCTGGAATACGCATCTTGAGCAGATCCATTTGCAGTTGATGGGCGCCGTGCAACTCGAGGTCGTGCAGCGGGTGTTGGCCGATCGCTTTGGCCTTTCGGTTGCGTTTGAGCCCGGCGGCATTCTCTATAAGGAGACTATTTCGCGGCCGGTCGAGGGCGTGGGCCACTTTGAGCCGCTGCGCCACTATGCCGAGGTGCATCTGCGCCTGGAGCCGTTGCCGGCGGGTTCGGGTGTGCAGTTTGGCACCGTGACCTCGACCGACGAGCTCGATCTTAACTGGCAGCGTTTGGCACTCACCAACGCTATGGAGCGCGACCACCTGGGCGTGCTGACGGGCTCGCCCATCACCGATGTGCGCATTACGCTCACGGGCGGCCGCGCGCATGCCAAACACACCGAGGGCGGCGATTTTCGCCAGGCCACGTATCGCGCGATTCGCCAGGGTTTGATGCAGGCGCGCGAGGTCGGCGCAGACGTGTTGCTGGAGCCGTGGTACCACTTTGAGCTCGAGGTGCCGGGGGAGTGCGTGGGCCGGGCGTTGTCAGATGCCACACGCATGGGTGCCGAGTACGAGCCGCCGACGATGGCGGGAGACCGAGCGAAGCTTGTGGGTCGCGTGCCGGCATCCGAGGTGCAGGATTACGCGCTGGAGGTGGCTGCCTACACGAGCGGGCGCGGTCATCTGTACCTGGAGTTCGCCGGTTATGCGGCTTGCCATGATGGCGAGCGCGTAATCGAGGCTGCCGCCTACGAGCCCGAGGCCGATCTGCCCAACACGCCCGACTCGGTCTTTTGCTCTCATGGCGCCGGCTACACGGTCAAATGGTATGACGTGCCCGCCGCAGCGCACGTAAAGATCGATCCCGTCACCTTCCGTCCCTGGCGAGCAGCAGACGCCGAGTTTTTCGGCCACATGTGACAAAGGGACAGCCCCTTTGTCACATGCTATTGGTATAACTCAGTATAAGTTGGTATAACTGTTACCAGGGTTTGCCAATCCGAGGAGGCCGATATGAATCCAAATCCCTTTAAGCCCACAGCTGGTAAGCGGCCTCCGATACTCATCGGTCGCGAGTCGGTCATCGAAGATTTTGAGGAAGGGCTCGACAACGGCGCCGGAGCGCCGGGCAGGCTCATGCTCATTACGGGAAACCGCGGCTGTGGCAAAACGGTTCTCCTGCGGGAGCTGCAACGTCTAGCCAGCGAGCGCGGATGGGCGGTTGTCTCCGATTCCGCTTCGCTTGGTTTGTGCGACCGCTTGGCCGACGCGCTTCGCTCGAATAAACCCGTTGTGACGTCAATGGAGTTTGGGCCGTCGTTTGGCCGGATGTCGGTCGAGGCGGCGCGGGCAAAAGGCGAGACATTGCGAGGGCTGGTCAACGAGCGTCTCAAGAAGCTCGGTCCGGGCAAGGGCGTCTTGTTTGCGATTGACGAGGCACAATCGGTGTCTATCGAGGAACTGGCGGCTCTTGCCGTCCTCTATCAGCAGGTGCTCGGAGACCAGGATGCCACGGGCTTGCCCGATAGCGACCAGCGCGGTCTTGCGCTGGCGTTCGCCGGCTTGCCCAGTATGGTTGACGATCTGCTCGAAGAGCCGAGCGTGACGTTTTTGCGGCGTGCCCAGCAGCGTACGTTGGGGGCAATATCTTTGCCCAAAGTGCGCGATTCGTATATCCAGACGGTCAAAGACGCTGGTCTTTACGTTGACGCGGAGACGGCGGACCTTGCGGCGCGCAAGAGCATGGGGCATCCCTATATGGTTCAGCTGGTGGGCTATTACATGTGGCGGTCTGCTGTCCGGCGTGGCTCGCAGGTCATCGAAAGGCGCGATGTCGAGAATGGCCATGCGGATGCCGTCTCCGAGTTCTACGAAGCGGTTGACGCACCTCTGTATTACGGTCTGCGCAGCCCTCAGCGCCTCTTTATCGAGGCTATGGCGGTTGACGAGGACAAGCCGACGCGCACGGCGGATATCATTGAGCGCTGCGACCGTACCCAGAGCTGGGCGAGTAAATATCGCGCAAGCCTGATTCGCGAGCGCGTCATCGAGGCCGCCGGATACGGCCTTGTGCGGTTTACCGTGCCCATGCTGGGCGAGTATATCCGCGACCGCGTTTTATGGCATGAGTAGGGTGATAAAGGTGACGGAACAGAAGATGAGCCCGCAGGCTATCGAGGTGCGCGGTGCACGTGTTCACAATCTCAAGGACATCGATATCGATATTCCGCTGGGGAGGCTCGTGGGCATTGCCGGCGTGTCGGGCTCGGGCAAGAGCTCGCTGGCGCTGGGAGTTCTTTATGCCGAGGGCTCGCGCCGTTACCTGGAGGCGCTCAGCACCTATACTCGACGTCGCCTGACGCAGGCCGAGCACGCCCAGGTGGACGAGGTATTGCACGTACCGGCGGCACTCGCGTTGCATCAGCGTCCCAGTGTGCCAGGCGTGCGCTCGACCTTTGGTACCATGACCGAGCTCAACAACAGTCTGCGTTTGCTCTTTAGCCGCTGTGCCCATCACGTGTGCCCACATTGCGGGGCGCGTGTGGAGCCGAGCCTTAACGTGGCTGCGGGCCTGTCGCTCACGTGCCCCGCATGCGGCCGCGAGTTCTACGCGCCGAGTGCCGAGGACCTTGCCTTTAACAGCGGCGGTGCGTGCCCTACCTGCGGCGGCACCGGTGTCATGCGCGAGGTGGACGAAGCGAGCCTGGTGCCCGACGAGTCAAAGACCATCAACGAAGGCGCGGTGCTTCCCTGGGGTACGCTCATGTGGGATCTGATGAAGCAGGTAGCCGGCGAGATGGGCGTGCGCACCGACGTGCCGTTTAACCAGCTCACGCCTCAAGAGCGCGACATCGTGTTCCACGGTCCGGCGGTTAAAAAGCACATTCTCTACGTTCCCAAAAACGGCGAGGGCGCCACGCCGCTCGATTTTACCTATTACAACGCTGTCTATACCGTCGAGAATGCGCTCGCCAAGGTTAAGGACGACAAGGGCCTCAAGCGCGTGGCGCGCTTTTTGCGCGAGGGGCCATGCCGTGACTGTGGCGGCACGCGTCTCTCCGAGGCCGCACGCCATCCCCAGGTGCGCGGTATCAATCTGGCGCAGGCCGCGGCTATGACGCTGGGTGAGGCGATTGAGTGGGTGCGCGGGGTGCCCGCATCCTTGCCGGCCGAGATGCAGCCCATGGCGACGGATATCTGCGATTCGTTTTTGAGCACGGCCCGTCGACTGGTCGATCTGGGCCTCGATTACCTTTCACTCGACCGCGCCGGTGCCACGCTCTCCACGGGCGAGCGTCAGCGCGTGCAGCTCGCCCGCGTGGTGCGTAACCGATCGACGGGCGTGCTCTATGTGCTGGACGAGCCCTCGATTGGCTTGCATCCTGCCAATGTCGACGGCCTGGTAGGCGTGATGCGCGATTTGGTGGATGACGGCAACACCGTGGTCGTTGTCGACCACGACTCGCGCGTACTGGCGGAAGCCGACTATCTGGTCGAGATGGGCCCCGTTGCCGGAGCAGGCGGCGGCAATGTGATCGCCGCGGGCGCGGTAGGCGAGGTCGAAGAATCGCAGGGCAGCCGCATCGCCCCATTTTTGCGCTCGGAGCCTGAGCGCTTGCGTCCGCAGGTGCCTGACGACGAAATGTTTGACCGGGGCCATATCCGCATGGCGACCGATGCCATCCATACCGTCAAACCGCTCGAAGTCGATATACCGCGCGGTCGCCTTGTCGCGGTGACGGGCGTTTCGGGTTCGGGTAAGACGACGTTGGTGCTCGAGACACTCATCCCGGCACTTAAGGCGCAGGCAGCCAGCGAGCGCCTGCCAAAACACGTGCGTTGGGTCGATGCCGAGGGCATTGCACGTGCCAACCTGATAGACGCCACGCCCATCGGTGCCAACGTGCGTTCGACGGTAGCGACTTATGCCGACATCCATGATGAACTGCGTCGCGCCTTCGCCCGTACGCCCGAGGCCAAGGCAGCCGGCTACAAGGCAGGCGCCTTTAGCTACAACACCGGCGCCTTGCGCTGCCCTACGTGCGATGGCACGGGTTCGATATCGCTCGACGTGCAGTTTTTGCCCGACGTCGAGATCGTCTGCCCGGCATGTCGCGGCTCACGTTATGCAGACGCGGCTTCGCATATCCATCGCGAGGGCAAGGACGGGAGCTTACTGACGTTGCCGCAGCTCATGGACATGAGTGTGGACGAGGCCCTCGACGCCACGCTGGGACTCAAAAAGGTACAGGCGCGGTTGCAGACCTTGCACGACCTGGGCTTGGGTTATCTCACGCTCGGTGAGCCCACGCCGGCGCTTTCGGGCGGCGAGGCGCAGCGTCTTAAGCTTGCGAGCGAGATGGGCCGCGTGCAGGACGATGCCGTATTCGTATTTGACGAGCCCACGATCGGCCTGCATCCGCTCGATGTTCAGGTGTTGCTGAGTGTGTTTGACGGCCTCGTCGCCAAGGGCGCCACAGTTGTCGTGATCGAACACGACCTCGACCTTGTCCGCAACGCCGACTATGTGATCGACATGGGCCCGGGCGGCGGTGACGCGGGCGGGCAAATCGTCTGCGCCGGCACGCCGGGCGACATCGTGGCCTGCCCCGCAAGCATCACCGGCCGCTACCTATAACCGAATGTGACAAAGGGACAGTTCCTTTGTCACATTCCCGGAAAGCCTGTTTGGCGCAGGGCCTCGTAGAGGACGATGGCGGCGCTGTTAGAGAGGTTGAGAGCGCTGATGCGGTAGTCGTCCGGGTCGATGAAGTTGCCGCAGATATCCTGTCGAAGGATGGCTTCGTGGCTGTCCTCGGTATGCCCGAGCGACTCCTCGTGGGCCTCCCAGGCGTCGGCGTTTTCGAGCGAGTCGCAATCGCGCAACATGGGGATGCGCTCGCAGCGCTCGGGCGCCGCGGCAAGCAGTGGCTCGGGAATCCCCGAGCTCTCGCTGCCAAAGACCAAAAAGTCACCGTCGCGGTAGGTACTTTGCGCATAGGTGCGGCGCGCCTTTTTGGTCAGCAGATGCAGGCGTTCGTCGGCGGGGGAGAGGCCGTTGCGCGCAAGGAAATCCTCCCAGCCGGCATAGGTCGTCACGTCCAAATTTTGCCAGTAGCCCAGGCCGGCGCGACGCACCGTCTTGTCGTCGAGCGAAAACCCCAGCGGCTCCACCAGATGCAGGCGGGCGCCGGTAACCACGCAGGTGCGGCCGATATTGCCCGTATTGGCCGGAATCTCGGGCGCATACAGCACAATGTTGAACATGAATCTCCTTGGCTCAGAACGAAAAACCACCACGAAGGGCACCTTCGTGGTGGTTTGGCGGTTACGTAGGCGGAAAAATGCCCGCTTGGATAAATCTAGGCGCGGTGCCAGTCGGTCAGGCAGGCATCGAGGGAGGCGATGAGCGCATCCTTGTCCATGTGACGGCCGATGATGCACAGGCTCGTCATGCGGTCGCCCGTCTCGTCGTCCCAAATCTGCATGATCTCGGGGTTCTCGTCGATGATCTTCTGCTTCTCGCCCTCGGGCGCGGAGTCAACGAACAGACCGTTCTCCATCAGGCGCATTTGGTGGCCGGCCTGCTCGAACATGTAGCACATGTCCGGATCGCCGGTCTGCCACAGCGGACCCTTGACGCGGATGACCTCGTCGGGCCACTCCTGCTCAACAAAATCGGTGAACTTCTGCAGGTCAAACGGCTTGCGGCGCGAGTACACAAAGGTCTCGATGTCGTACTCGAGCACCTCGGGGTCGTCGTGCTCCTCGGGATGCTCCATGGCCTCGATCCAGGCGGCGGAGTTGTAGGCGCGCATAAAGTCGAAGCGGTCGGTGTCGAGCAGCTCCTCCATGGGGACCTCGCCGTTTTGGGCCTCGACAATCACGGCGTCCTTCTGCAGGCTGCGCACGATAGCCTTGAGCTCGGCGATCTGCTCAGGGCTCACGGTATCGGTCTTGTTGAGGATCAGCGTGGAGCAGAACTCGATCTGCTGGATGAGCAGGCTCTCGATGTCGTCCTCGTCGATATCCTCGGCCAACAGGTCGCGGCCGCCGTTGAACTCGTCGTACATGCGGGCGCAATCGACCACAGCCACGATGTTGTCGAGTGCAAGCTTGGGCTGGCCGCCCACCTTGGCCTCGTCGCAGAAGCTCGAGATGGTGTAGGCGATGGGGATAGGCTCGCAGATACCCGAGGCCTCGATGATGATGTAGTCGAACTTGCCCGAATCGGCGATGCCCTGCAGCTGGTTGGCAAGGTCGTCCGAAAGCGTGCAGCAGATGCAGCCGTTGGTGAGCGGGATGAGGTCGTCGGTCTCGGAAAGGCCGCCGTCGGCGATGAGGCTGGCGTCGACGTTGATCTCGCCGATATCGTTGACGATCACGGCGGCGCGGATGCCGCCGTCGTTAGCGAGGATGTGGTTGAGCAGTGTGGTCTTGCCGGCACCGAGGTATCCGGTAAGCATGATGATCTTCACGGGTTTGTTGGGCATGTGCCCTCCTTTGTTAGACATGGCTTACAGTTGAATCTTATGCCAAACGCCTGCTCTTATACCCACGCGCCGGCAAATAACACAGGCTACTCCCAGGCTCCCCATACATCGGGGCAATAACCGACGGTGGCCTTTTTGCCGTTGCGCACGATGGGCTCGGCTAGAACCTGCTGGTTCTCGAGCAACTTGTCGAAGCGCTGGCTAGGGGTGAGGTGCTGGATGAGCGCGAGCGTCTCCTCGTCCTTGGCCTTGGGGTTGAGCAGCTTGTCGATGCCGCCGACCGCCTGCATCACGCTCGTGAGCTCGCCTTTGCTCATCTCCTTTTCCTTAAGGTCGATAAACTGCACCTTGATGCGGCGCTCCTTAAAATAGCGCTGGGCCTTCTTGGTATCGAAGGACTTCTTGGTGCCAAAAATCTGGATATTCATGTTCCGCCGTTCTACCGAATGAAGTTGGTGCGCTCGCGATCGGCTTCGGGGGCTTCGATGCCGGCAGCCTGTCCTGCCTCGATACAATGCAGGAGCCAAGCCATGTTCTTGCCGATGTTGCGCATGGTGGCCAGGCCCTCGGCGTCCTGGGCGGCCTCGCCCGGCATGGCACCAAAGACGTTGTTCCAGTATGTGGAGGCCACCACGGGCATCTGGTTGATAGTGAAGTATTTGTTGAGTACATCGAAGGTGGTCGACGTGCCGCCGCGACGGGCGACGGCGACCGCGGCACCCGGCTTGTGCACAAAGGCCTTGCTGCCAGCATAGAATGCGCGGTCGAGAGCCGAGAGGATGCGTCCGCTGGGATGCGCATAGTAGACGGGGGAGCCAAAGACAAAACCGTCTGCCTGCTCGGCGGCAGCGATGAGCTCGTTCACCACGTCGTCGTCAAAGGTGCAGCGACCGCCAAGCTTGCCGCACTGACCGCAGCCGATGCAGTCGCGGATGGGCTTGGCGCCCAGTTGGAATACCTCGCTGTCGATGCCCTCGGCTTTAAGTTGCTCGGCGACTTCGGCGAGCGCGCGAGCGGTGTTGCCGTTTGCCTTGGGGCTGCCATTGACCAAAAGAACCTTCATCACAAACTCCCTCTGCTGTCGGTGACTTCTGCAGAGGATTATCGCACGAGCGGGCAGATGGCGTGGGGCACGATGCCGGCCCCGAGGGCCCACGGCAGGCACGCTCACCAGGTACGAGCGGGATACGGTCCAGAGGATGTTGGAGTGCGGGGCCTCGTGCGAGCAGATTGTAAGGGGTCTGGGCGGGTCGCCCTCGATGGCGAGCTTTGAGGCCTTGGAAGGCGGGCTGCTGCGGCGGCTATGGTTTATACTAAGGCGGTTGCTATCGAGTAATTCATACTTGGTTTGATTCGATTGTGAATGCGTAACTAGGATGGAAAGCAAAGGAAACTCTATGGAAACAGAGGATGCTGTTTGCTTGATGACTTCGATTGCCTTGATTGTCCTTTCAATCCAATACCGAAGAGGAAGATGGCTCTGCTCAATTGCTGGATATGATGTCACAAAAAGGGAGAGCGAGATTGATATACGCCCTTACGCAAAGCTGATTTCTTCTGTGACGTTATGGATGGGGCTGCTGTTTTTCTTGTGGGCGGTAGAGGACTGGGTACGCGATTGGAATACCAGCGTTTTTGAAGTTTTGGTTCTACTTCTGTTCAGCTTGGCCTCTTTGTCGTTCGTGCGGCTCGTTAGGTTTGTGTTTATGAGGCGGTAGCCAGCGGAAGTGGCTGGACGACAAAATGGACCAATGCAGCCAATTGTCAATAGAATTTGATAGGCTTGGCTTAACAGATTTACTCGAGGGCATATCCGTGGCGAGGGATAGGTTCTATCTTGTTGAGCACTTATTTGCATCAGGCAAAGTAAACCAAGAGTATCGAAACGGTGCCCCCGGGCCCCGGGAGGGACTGCGGGGACGTTCGGCTAACTGCGGGTACGACCTATTTGCCCAATGTGTTCGGTTGAGATCGGAAATTAACCATCATGCGCCCCATAACGCTAGTCCAGCTTGGTGCCCGGTACTTGTGGTGCCTCTTCAAGTAGCGCTTTGAGCTCGTTCAAAATGGAAACGGGCTGTCGGTCGACGGCGTCCAGATGAAGTGTGGCCACACGAATGGGCGGCTGATATTCAAATGAGCCAAAGAGTACGGGCGACCCCAAGAACCGCTCGATTTCTTCTGCGATCGCATCGGTCTCTTCGGGATCAAGGTCATCGAAAAGCGCCACGAACATCGGTCCGGTCGAGCGGAACAGACGGCCCTTGCCGCGCGAACAGTCCATGAGGCAGGCGGCACTTTCTGCCAAAACGCGGTCGCCCGCATCAAAGCCAAAGCGGGCATTGACCTTGGCGATGTCGTCGATTTTGATGGCGACCAGGCCTGCCTTGCGCGCCACGCGACGCATTTCGCCAATGGCGTTGACCAGGGCGTGGATATCGCCCAGGCCGGTCACGGAATCGGTCGTATCCGCCAAGCTTCGGTTGATGATAATGCCCACATACATGTTGGGCTCGGTTTCGGTGCTATCCAAGCGGTAGCCCGTACACTCGCACAGCGCATATTTACCAGCGGTATTCATGACGCGATACTGCATGTAATGGAAGTGCCACGCGCCGTTTACCACCATATCGAGCTCGCTGCGCACGTTGTCGCGGTCCTCGGGGTGAACGCGGGCGAGCCACATATCGAGCGAGTTATAGGGATGCTGGGAGGGCAGGTCAAAATCGCGCACGGCATTAATCGACCATTGCGATTCGCCGGTATCGAGGTTAAGGATAAACGGATAGCGCGTCTCGGAGCTCATGGAGATCGCTTGGAACACCCGGTCGTTGCAGGGAGGCTGATCGGCGATTGGGCGCATGGATGCGTCGTTTTCCTTCGGCTGCTGCACACGGTGCATGAGCTTGTAGCGATACATTTTGCGGTCGGCGTCCATGGTCATCTGGCGACGCGTATCGCCAGCGAGTGGGTCGACGCGCGAGCAGCCAAAGCTAAAGCTAGCGATCATGGGCGCTTTGCCGCCCGATGTTGCCTCGATAAGGTTGGTGCGCGTCCGCTCCAGGCGCTGCTCGAGTTCGGCTTCATCTGTCGTGGGGGATACGAGTACAAATTCGTCTCCACCGATACGGAACAGCAGGTCATTGGGTTCCATTGTCTCGGTGAGTGCACGGCAGATGCTCAGGATGTAGCGATTGCCCTCGGTGTGGCCAAACGTATCGTTGCAATGCTTAAGGCGATCGATATCGATATAGGCGCAGGTGAAGGGGGTGCCTTTGTGCCAAAGCAGCTCGGCATAACGGTGGAGTCCAGCACGGTTGCCAAGATTGGTGAGCGAATCGATATAGGCGCCGCGCTCAAGCAGCTCGCGTTCTTGCTGCAGGATGGCAAATGTCTTCTGTAGCTGCTCGCCGATGGCGCACAGCTCCGTGGGCAGCGCGGCAACATCGAGCTCGGCGGTCGAGACCCCGTTCGCAAGTCGCTGAAGATAAGCAATGATCGATTGCTCGCCCAGGCGATACGACTCGTTCATGATGGATAACCTCCTTGGGCACAACAGTGGTTTGCATCATATCCCCAATTCGGTTTGGATTGGGGGCATAAGTTAGCCAATGGGGACAAGCGCCCCTTCGGCGGTATCGTTTTGCGCGCGAGCGTATCAGTTTTTGTTACCGCCATCGAGCAATGCCTCAAAATCCTTTGCCTGCATGGGGCGGTAGTAGAGGAAGCCCTGAGCGTAGTGGGCACCCATTTGGAGCAGCATGTTCGCCTGCTCGTTTGTCTCGACGCCTTCGATTACAACGGGCAGATGGAGCGATTGCGCCATCTCGAGCATTGATGAAACGATTTGCGCGCTACGGCTTTGATCGCGGTCGGTGGGCACAAACGTGCGATCAAGCTTGATGACGTCGACGTTGACGTTCTTGAGCATCGCGAGCGTAGACTGGCCGGTGCCAAAATCGTCCATGTAGGTCGAGAAACCGCGAGTGTGTAGGTCGGCCGTCAGCTTATCCACGGCCTCGGACTCTCCCGTATAAGCCGTCTCGGTGATCTCAATGCGCATGAGCTCGGGCGGTAGGTTGTATTGGGCGGCAAGCGCCCCCATATGCTCGGCGACGTCGCAGGCAAGGATATCCACGCGCGACACATTGAGCGAGATCGGAACTACGCGCAGCCCTCGATCGATGCACTCACGCAGCCACGAGGCGACGCCCTGCCAAACATATTTGTCGAGCGTCACCACAAAACCGCTTTCCTCGAGAGCGGGGATAAAGGTGGTAGGTGAAATGAGGGAGCCATCCTTGTCAATCCAGCGTGTGAGCGCCTCGGCGCCAACGATCTCGCCGGTTTCCATGTCGACCTGGGGCTGCAAGTAGTAGGTAATGCGGCCGTTTGAGAGCGCATACTAGAATTCGGTCAGCGTGCGGTGGAACGCGATTTCGTGTTCGTATTCCTCGGGGCGGAAAATGGCAATGCGCTCCTTAAAGTCGTTTTTTGCGCGCCGATTGGTAAACATGGCCTTGGCCTGCGCATCGATGGTGATTTCCTCGTTGGAGTCGATGGGGTAGACGCCCATGGACGGCCAGAAGCCCACGCCGTCATCATGCTTGGCCACGGCCTGGCGAATGCGGCTATAGATCTGATGGACGGTGTCGTGTTCAAAGGGGATGAGTACGCAAAAATCGTCTTGGCCCCAGTACCCTGCGACGCCCATGGCGGCATTCTCGATGTCCTTGAGAACCGTGCCCACATCGGCGAGTACGCGGTCGCCCTCGGCCTGTCCGTGCCATTCGTTGAACAGTCGCATGTGCCCCATATCGACGGTGGCGATACACCAGGCGCCGTTGCGCCTTGTCTCGAGAAATTCGTTGGCGCGGCGCATAAACTCGCTGGGTCGATAGAGACCCGTGAGCGGATCGATGCGTTCGGCGATGGCGCTTTTGCGCTCCACCTCGGGTATGGGGAGGCTGTCGTTGGGAACAAGCCCGCCGGCCGTGCGAATGCGACGGTCGAGTTCGCCTAAAACGGCGGCCGTTTGATTGGTCAGGTGCTCGTAAAAGGCCGGAACGACAAGACAGACGGGGGTAATAGTGTCGCCCGCGATTCGAACGGGAGCGAAAACGGCCTCTTTGAGATGTTGGATCAGTTGCTCGAATGCTTCGTGATCCAAATTGTTGCTAAGCACGACGAACTGGGCGTTGCGTGAACGGAAGACGCGACTCCTGCCGCGAGTAATCGACAGCATGCGGCCTGCGTATTCGGCGAGCATGTTGTCGACGGCCTCGGCCCCGTAGAGCTCGTTGAGCTTTGCCGTGCCGCGAACGCGCACTGCTATAAGCCCCGTCTCGCAACGGTCGCGACGGCAGGCATCGATAGCGTTGATCAGCGTGCGCTGTGTTCCGAGACCCGTGGCGGCGTCGACGGTCTCGGCAAGCGAGTGGTTGACGAGCTCGCCGACATAGAGCGAGGGGACATTTCCGTCGCCGTCGATACGAAACCCGCGAGCACGGCCGAGGATGTAATCGCCGGCGGCATTGCGCACGCGGTACTGCATGACGTGACGATGTTTGGAGCCGTCATAGATTTGGTCGATGTCGTTGGTATAGGCCTCAAGGTCATCGGGATGGACACGCGTTTTCCAGTAATCGTGGCAGTTGTCTATATGCTCCGAAGGAAGACCAAGATCGCGCAAGGCGCCTTGTGACCAAAGGGTTCGATGTTTGTCCAAGTTCTCGATAAAGAAATATCGGCCTTCGTTGAGCATCGAAAGGGCGTCGAAAATGCGATCGCTTATTTCGAAGTCGTCGGTGTTTGCTTGTGCGATATTGCGTTGATCAAGGTGCACGGCATGACGTAGCTTGTAGTCGTACATGCGATGATCGGCATCGTTCGTCAAGCGATTGGGGGCTTCGCCCAGGGCGGGGTCGGCGTGTGCCACTCCGTAGCTAAACGAGTGAGGCATCTTGGAAGCGTTGTTTTCGAGCAGTACCGTTCGGCAGTGTTCCAGACGTTCGGCAAGGTCGTCCTCGGTCGCAATCGTAGATAGGATGGCGAACTCGTCGCCCCCCAGACGAAATGCCGCCTCGTCCACCTTCATATACAGTTTGAGATAGAGGCTCACCTGCAAGATATAGCGGTTGCCCTCGTCATGTCCAAAGATGTCGTTGCAGTGCTTAAGGTTATCGATGTCGATAAACGCCATGGTCACGGGCAGTTCCTGCTCCCAGAGTTCCTCTAAGGAACGGGTAAAGCCGCCGCGGTTGCCAAGTCCGGTGAGCTCGTCGGTAAAGGCGGTCCTGATCAGATCGTCCTGACGCTCCAGAAGGTCACGGATGGTCTTTTCGAGCGTTTCGGTATTATTGCTGGCGTTATCCATACTGTAAGCGGCTTTCTGAGGTCGGGGCGGATTGCGTCGGGCGAGCTCGTTGTGCACATGCGTTGCTGCTCAACGCCTTGCGTGTTTCCAAGCCCCCGCCTTGCTGCGTCGTTGGGTTTATTTGTCGGTTCGTGCTCTCGGCTGATAACTACTGAGTAGTATAAACAAGTGTATGGAATTATGTAGGGGTGCCCATGTTGCGGGCGGCCATTATTCGCCAAACGGTAACGCGACGATGTTCGATGAAAATGCGACTGAGACGATATTTGTTGATGGGTATACTTGTTCCGTTTTAAAACGCAGGAACGGAGATGGTCGCATGGCACAGTCAAATATGACGCGCACGGTGGGGCTGGCGCTCGAGGGAGGCGGCTACCGCGGTATGTATACGGCGGGCGTGCTCGACGTTTGGATGGAGCACGGTTTGACCTGCGACCATATGGTGGGCGTCTCGGCGGGCGCGGCATTTGGCTACAACTTTAAATCGCGCCAGATCGGCCGCGCCATTCGCTATAACAAGGCCTATTGCGCCGACAAACGCTATGCGAGCGTGACCAGCTGGCTGCGAACCGGCGATATGTTCAATGCCGATTTTGCCTATCACGAGGTGCCCATCGAGCGCGATCCCATCGACCTGGAGGCGTATCGCGCCTGCCCCATGCGGTTTACGTGCGTGTGCACCGATATCGAGACGGGCAAGGCCGTCTACCACGACCTGCCCTATGGCGACGAGCGGGATATCGAGTGGATCCGGGCATCGTCGGCGATTCCTGTGGCGACGCGTCCCGTTGCTATTGACGGGCATAAGTATCTGGATGGTGGCGTGGCTGATTCTATTCCCAGCGCATGGCTGTTTGCGCAGGGGTATGACCGCAATATCGTGGTACTCACGCAGCCGGCGGGCTTTGTGAAGCAGCCCAACAGCGTGATGCCCATGCTGCGGCGCGTGTTCCGTCACTATCCGGAGTTTGTTGCAGCGCTTGAGCATCGGCATGAGGTCTACAATGCCACGCTCGATGACCTGGCACGTCGAGAGGCTGCCGGGGAAATCTTTGTGGTGCGGCCGAGCGAATCGGTGAAGGTGCCGTCGCTGTGCCGCGAACCGGATGAGCTCGAGCGCATCTACCAGGTCGGCCGCCACGATGCAGAGGCGACTTTGCCGGCGTTGGAAGCGTATCTGGCGGGGTAAGGGTCGCATACGGAAAGCGCATCCCGGAATGGAGGCCCAAACTGGGATGCGCTTTCCATTGCTGAAGATATGAGGCTGCGAATCAGCTGTTCGGCCTATGCCTATGCCTGCTGCCAGGTGTCGACAAGCTCCTTGGCCGCGGCGTAGGGATCGTCGGCGCTGCAGACGGCGCTCACCACAAAGAAGCCGTCGACGCCGGTTGCCTTAAGCTGCGGCAAGTCGGCCGTCTTAACGCCGCCGCCCACCACGATGGGCACGGGGCTTGCCGCGTGGAGTGCGGCCAGGTCCTCAAAGCTCTTGGTGATGATGGAGCCATCGGCTGCGCGTCCGCAGTCGCGCTTGGTCTCGGTCTCGTGGAGCGGGCCGATGCCCAGGTAGTCGACCAGACTCATGTCGGCGGTCTTGACGTACTCGAGCATTTCCTCGCAACGGGCCGAAAGGCCCACGATGGCGTCGGGGCCCAGCAGCTTGCGACAGACCTCGACGGGAATATCGCTCTGGCCCACGTGCACGCCGTCGACCGCAATGCCCTGCTCGCGTGCGGCGAGTACGCAGTCAAGGCGGTCATCGATCAGCAAGGCGACCTGACCGGTCTTGCCGGCCTGTGCGATTGCCTGCGCGGCGTCGCCGGTCAGCGCAATGATCTCGCGGGCGCTTGCCACCTTGGAGCGCACCTGAATGCAGGTAAAGCCGGCGTCGAGCGCCTGGGCCACCACATCGCCCACGGGGCGTCCGAGGGTGTTTTCGGGGCCGAGCACCAGATAGGCCGAGATATCAAGGTTGTCGCGGATGCTCATCGTGCTTCCTCCTGCTTTTTGATCTGCGCTTCCATGCGCTCGAGTTTGCCGGTCATGGTGTCGGTAAATCCAGGTCGAATATCGGCTTTGAGCACGACTTCGGTTCGGATGCCCTTGTTCGCTAACACAAAGGTCGCGTCGCGCACGACCTGCATGACCTCGTCCCAGTCGCCCTCGATCTCGGTGAACATCGAGGTGGTGCGGTTGGGAAGGCCGCTCTCGCGAATGACGCGCACGACCTCGGCGACCTCGGCGGACAGTTCATCGCCGGTGCCGCACGGGGCGATGGCCACAGCGACGAGCGTGTTCATGCCGGCATTGGTTGCGGGCTCGGACATGGCTTATGCCTCCTCGAGCTCGAGTTGGTTATCGGCGATGTCTTGGGCGGTTGCGCGGTAGAGCTCGTCGATAAAGGCGACCTTAAAGCTTGCCGGGGCATCGGCGACGGCGGCGGCACGCGTGCCGGCGACGTTGTAGACGGCGGTACCGCAGACGGCTGCCGTAAACGGATCGGCAGCGCAGGCGTACACGGCCAGCACGCCGCCCTGCGAGCAACCGCAGCCGGTAATCTTGGACATGAGCGGGCTGCCGCCGTGGGATTTGGCCACGGTCGTGCCGTCGGTAATCAGGTCGACTTCGCCCGAGACCACAACGGCGCCGCCGGTGTAGCGAGCGAGCGCCACGGCGGCATCGCGGGCGGCGTCGACCGTGTCGGTGGTATCGACACCACGTACGCGGCTCAGATCGGCCGACTCGCCCTCAAGACCCCACAGGCCGGAGAGTGCGATGATCTCGGAGGCGTTGCCGCGTACGATGGCGGGCTTGTACTGCTTGAGCTCGTTTACCAGCTGGGTGCGCAGGCTACCGATGCCCAGACCCACCGGATCGAGCACCCAGGGCTTGCCGGCGTCGTGTGCCGCCTTGGCCGCGCGGGGAATCGTCTGCTCGTAGATGGGGAAGAGCGTGCCCATGTTGAGATAGATGGCGGCGCCGCCGGCAACGAGCGCCTCGCCCTCGTCGGGCAGATAGACCATGGCGGCCGAACCGCCCACGGCGAGCTGCGCGTTGGCGACAAAGTCGATCGTCACCGTGTTGGTGATGGAGCCGGCCATCGGATTGGTGGCTCGAATCTCCTCTACGGCCTTGACCATATGTTGCTTAAGCTGTTCCGAATCAATCACTGCACATGCCTCCTTGGCATAGAAAAGGGGCGCTGTGCATAGACAGCGCCCCTGTAAAGGCGGCATGCTCCCTACGCCAGCATTAACTGACAGGTTCAAAGGATTGGGCCCTATGCCCTCTCAGCCTTGTGGTTTGCACCGCCGGCACTCCCGCATCGAATCTGTTGTTCCCTATACTAGCGCACCTGCCAATATGGGACAGGTTTATTTTGGCAGGTGGCAACAGGGGCGCTGCATTTTACCAGATAAAACCTGCCAAGATAAACCTGTCCCTTATTGGCAGGTCGTTACAATAGACGGGATAAAGAATGACCGAGGGGACCTTATGATCAAACTTGTTCTGACCGATATGGACGATACGCTGATTCCTGCTGGACACGATGGCGCCAGCGACTGCGCCATCGAGGGCATTCATGCCATGCAGGCGGCGGGCCTGCATTTTGGCCCGGTTTCGGGTCGCCAGCCGTCCGCGATGAGCTGGATGTTCCGCAATCGCTCCGAGTGCTTCTCGACCGGTGCGTTTTGCAACGGCCAGGTGATGTTTGTCGATGGCGAGGCGGTTGCCTCGCGCGCAACTGATAACGATGCCCTTATGCGCCTGGCCGACTACCTGGAGCAAGAGACCGACGATACCTATTTGAAGGTCTACCGTCTGGGTGATGACTTTTGGGACAACGACGCCTATTGCGTGACAAGCGATCCCGAGCGTGTGCGTCGCGCCATGGAGTCAGGCGGCAACGCGTGGCTCAAGGGCGAAGAGGCTCCCTGTCGCCCTGTCGTTGACGATGCCCCGGTATACAAGGCGAATATCTGGAGTGCCCGTTCGCGCGAGGAGCTCGCCGAGCTGCGCGAGCGTGTTGCCGCCGAGGTGCCGGAGCTCTCGCTCGTGTTTCCCAACAACCGCGTGCGCCTGTTCGACGTTCTTCCGACCGGCTGGGACAAGGGCTGTGCCGCGCTGGAGCTGGCGCGCGCTTTGGGCCTGACGCCCGACGAGGTGGCCGTATTCGGCGATTCCGATAACGATTTGCCCATGATCGATGCCGTTCCCAATTCCGTTGCAGTCGCCAATGCCAACGAGGCCGTCACGGCTGCCGCGCGCTGGCATATCGGCGCTGCGGCAGATGATGCGGTTGCCGGGGCTCTGCATCAGATTGCCGCCTGCGCCGCGACGGGGGAGATGCCGTCGTTTATGCGTCAGATGGACGCGACGGGTTTCGACGTCACGAACGTCTAGGGAGAAAGCCATGAAGCTCCAGCAGCTCAGATATGTCGTCAAAGTTGCCGAATGCGGCAGCATCACCGAGGCCTCGCGCCGGCTCTTTGTGTCGCAGCCTTCGATTACCGCGTCAATTCGCGATCTCGAAAACGAGATGGGTGTACACATCTTTGAGCGCACCAACAAGGGCGTCATTGTGTCCGAGGAAGGCGAGACCTTCTTGGGCTACGCGCGCCAGGTGCTCGACCAGGCCGACCTGCTCGAGGGCAAGTACAAAGGCACGTCCGAGCAGGTGCCGCACTTTAGTGTGAGCTGCCAGCATTATTCCTTTGCCGTTAATGCATTTGTCGATGTGATCCGCGAGTTCGATGCCGCGCGCTACGACTTTACCCTGCGCGAGGAGCAGACCCACGAGATTATCGAGGACGTCGCGCATATGAAAAGCGAGCTCGGCATCCTGTATCTGTCGGAGCACAATCGCGAGGTCATCGAGCGCATGCTGGCGGCCAACGAGCTCGTATTCGAAGGACTCTTCTGCGCTACGCCGCATGTCTTTGTGTGCTCCGACCATCCGCTGGCGGGTCGCTCGAGTGTGACGCTCGAGGACTTGGAAGACTACCCGTTCCTGTCCTATGAGCAGGGCAGCTACAACTCGTTTTACTATTCCGAGGAGCTGACCTCGACCTTTGAGCGCCGCAAGAATATCCGCGTGCGCGACCGTGCGACGCTGTTCAACCTAGCTATGGGCCTTAACGGTTACACGGTGTGTTCGGGCGTGATCAGCCATGAACTTAACGGCCCCGGCATTATCTCCATTCCGCTCGATGTAGACGAGTACATGGAGATCGGCATCATCACGCGCAAGAACACGACACTTACGCGCTACGGGCAGGCCTATATCGAAGCGATTCGTCAGCACATCTAGACTGCTGCGTTCTGCACGGGTCAAATCTCTTTATGGCAGTCCCAACTAATATAGGAAGCATCTATATCAAACTGTTATAAACGCATATTTTACGATGTCCATATGAGCGCTCATACTCTGTCCCAGTAAAGCAACCAATGCAAAGGGAGATATCTATGAGCACTTCGATTCAACCGAACGCGCCGTTTCGTGCCGATATCGTCGGCAGTTTTCTTCGTCCGCAGGCTGTAAAGGACGCCCGTGCCGCCTATGTCGCGGGTAAACTCGACGCTTCCGGCCTTAAGGCCGTCGAGGACGAGGCCATCCGCGACTTAGTGGCCAAGCAGAAGGCTGCCGGCCTGCAGGTGATTACCGATGGCGAGTTCCGCCGCAGCTACTGGCACCTCGATTTTATGTGGGGCCTCAACGGCATTGAGCGCCGCGCCTCGCGCACGGGCTACATGTTCCACGATGAGGAGACTACCGCCGACACCGCCGTGGTAACCGGTCCCATTAGCGGTGAGAATCATCCGTTCGTCGAGCACTTCAAATTTATCAAGTCGCTCGAGGGAGAGGGCCAGGTCGCGCGCCAGACCATTCCGGCGCCGATCCAGACGTTCTCCGAAGTCACACTCGACCGCTGCGATGGCCAGCAGGAGAGTCTGCACGCCGTCTACAAGACCGACGAAGAACTCGTCGATGCCATTGCCGCAGCATACCGCACCGTGATTGCTGACCTGTATGCCGCGGGCTGCCGCAACATCCAGTTTGATGACTGCACCTGGGGCATCTACTGCGATACCGACTTTGTGTCCAAGACTGGCATGAGCCCGGTTGACCTGCAAAGGGTGAGCGAGCTGGGCGTGGCGCTCAACAACGCCGCCATCGAGGACAAGCCCGACGACCTCGTCATTAACACGCACGTGTGCCGCGGCAACTACCACTCTACCTATGCTTTCGAGGGCGGCTATGACCCCATCGCGCCGTACCTGTTTGCACATGAGGATGTCGACGCATTCTACCTGGAGTTCGATACGCCGCGCGCCGGCGGTTTTGAGCCGCTCAGCTACGTTGCCCCGGGCAAGAAGGTCGTGCTGGGCTTGGTGACCACCAAGGCCGCAGAGCTCGAGAACGAGGATGTTATCGTCGAGCGCATCCGCGAAGCCGCAAAGTACGTGCCGCTCGAGAACCTGTATCTGTCTCCCCAGTGCGGCTTTGCCAGCTGCGAGATTGGCAACAAGCTGACCGAGGACGAGCAGTGGGCAAAGATCGCCCTGGTCAAACGCATCGCCGAGCGCATCTGGAAGTAGTGCTGCCGTTCGCAGGGGCGTCGTGGTCGGAGCGGCATGCATCGCGTACAATGGTTCGGATCGTATCGTTCGGGCAGGTAATCCGATATGCCCGAGCGCCCTTCCATTATGAAAGGACATCCATGTCCCAATCCTCGACGCCCGCCGTCGCCGATGCCATCTACGATGCGTCGTCGCTCGGTCGCCCGCGCATGTTCCTACTCGGTCTGCAGCATCTATTCGCGATGTTCGGTGCCACGGTGCTCGTACCCGTGCTCACCGGTCTCTCGGTGTCGGCGACCCTTTTGTTTGCCGGCCTGGGCACGCTGCTCTTCCACTTCCTATCGCGCGGCAAGGTGCCAGCGTTTTTGGGATCTTCGTTTGCCTTTATCGCGGGCTATGCCGCCATTGCGCCCAACGGCGAGGCCGAGCTTTTGCCCTACGCCTGCCTAGGTGTAGCCTGTGCCGGCCTGCTCTATCCGGTGCTGGCGGCCCTGTTTCGCGCGTTTGGTGCCAAGCGCGTTATGCGCTTCTTCCCGCCGGTAGTGACTGGCCCCATCGTCATTTCCATCGGCCTGATCTTGGCAAGCTCTGCCATCGCCAACTGCCAGACCAATTGGCTTGTTGCCGTTGTCGCTGTGGCGGTGATCGTCATCTGCAACATCTGGGGCCGTGGCATGGTCAAGATCGTGCCGATTCTGCTGGGCGTTGTGGTGAGCTATGCCGTTGCGACTGCGCTCGGCGAGGTTGATTTCTCGGGCGTCGCAGCCGCTCCCTGGGTTGGCTTGCCCGTCGTGTGGGATAACACCGTGTTTGCGCTCTTTGGCCCGCAGTTCGATAGCGGTCTTGCCACGACGGCCATCATCACCATTATGCCGCTGGCCTTTGCGACCATGATCGAGCATATCGGTGACATCTCGGCTATCGGCTCCACTTGCGAGCGTAACTACATCGCCGATCCTGGCCTGCATCGCACGCTGCTTGGCGACGGCCTGGCGACCATTCTCGCATCGCTCTTTGGCGCTCCGGCTAACACCACCTATGGCGAGAACACCGGTGTGCTTGCCCTAACGCGTGTGTTTGACCCGCGCGTGATTCGCATTGCCGCATGTTGTGCCATTGTGCTCTCGTTCTGCCCCAAGTTCGCGGCTGTCATTGCGGCCATGCCGGCGTGTGTAATCGGCGGCGTGTCGCTCGTGCTCTATGGCATGATCAGCGCCGTGGGCGTCCGCAACCTCATCGAGAACCAGGTCGATTTCCAAAACAACCGCAACGTGCTGGTGGCCGCCCTGGTGCTCGTGCTTTCGCTCGGCATTGCGTACAGCACCGCCGGCGCCATCGTGCTTGAGCTGGGCGGCGTGACGATTTCGCTTTCCGGCCTTGCCGTGGGCTCGCTGGTGGGCATCGTGCTCAACGCCATCCTGCCGGGTAACGACTTTGAGTTTGACGTCTCCGAGCTTGAGGAGGCTGCTGAGTAACAACTGCGTCCAGCTAAAACAAGATATGGTGCCCATGCGTATATGCGCGTGGGCACCATTTTTAATGCGTCAGTATCCAGTGGATGCCGCGGGCCATGCGCAAGTCGGTCTGGGAAAAGTGATTGCCGGGGTTGAGCTCCAGCGTCGTGGGAATACCACGTTCGCCGAGCAGCTTTTCCATTGCGCGCGTATCGTCGAGTACGTGCCGCATCATGCGGTTGGGAGTCTTGGTCTCCTTTTTACCGAGCGACAGATAGACAGCCTGCGGGCTGCCGGCAAATGGCGCCGTGCTGGCGCGATCGACAAAGTCGGGAAACCATAGCGACCCCGATGCGCTCGCGGCGCGGTCAAATGCGTCGGTTTGCCAGAGGGACCAGAGTGCGAAGAGGCCCGCGAGCGAGTAACCGGCAATGCCACGCCAGGTGGGCGGCTGAGGAAGCGATGACTCGACCTGGGGGATTATCTGATTCAGCAGCTCATCAAGAAAACCGGCAGCTTGGCCGCCGAAAGGCTCGGCATCGCGTACGGTCCCGTCGCATGCCCAGGGGCTCAGCTCGCGATTCCAATCGAGCCCGCCAATGGTGACGAGGGCGAATGGCGGACAGTCGAGCTCTCGGCAACACTTATAAACCTCGCTGCCGTCGCCCACGACCACAGGAAGGTAGATGACAGGCGCGCTTTCCGTATGATTCGAATAAACGGTTATCTGCTTTTGATGCGCTTCCATGACGGGCTTCTCTCAGTGTTGTGATATCGGCAGCCCCAATTGTCGCACGCCAGCGTATGCCGGTTGGGCTAGACCAAAGACAATCTCGTGCATCCCCTGCGGACGCATATGGAAAACGCCACCGCCGGAGGGGAGCTCGGCGGTGGCGTTGTTAAACGGTGCTGGGGCTCGGGGCCTTCGCGGGAGCTGCCATGTGCGCAGAGGCGTCTAAGAGCGCTTACGGCTCGCCATGGTGCCTGCGGCGATAGCGGCTGTTCCCGCAAGGACGGTTGCCACGATGGCCGCACCCGAGGTGTCGCCGGTTGCCGCGAGCACGCCGGTAGTCTTGGCTTTCGTGGTTGAAGCCGCAACGGCCTTGGTCGGCTTTGAGCCCTCAGGCTTGGGGTTCTGCTTGGTCTCGTCGGGCTTGGGGTCTTCCGGCTTGGCTACCTCGGGAGGTGCGATGGTCGTGCTTTTGGCGACTGCTTTGATATAGAGGGAGTCGACCGTGGCGTCGCCCGTGCCGATGGCTTGGCCTGCTTCGTAGATGCCGTCACGGAGCTTGCGATAGTCAATGACCTTGCCGCCTTCGGGCGTCTGGATGGCGGCGTTCTCAATCTTGATGGTGCCGATTGTCTTGCCGTCAGCGCTCATGGCACGGGCAAAGATTGCCGCTGTATCTCCTTCGACCGTTACCTTGCTGCGGATGATCGAGATGACTGCGGGTGTGACGCCCTCGCTGGTCTGGGCGATGATGCCGATGTTCTCGCCTTGGGGTTCGCGCCTCGTCTCGCCATCTTGGTTTTCGCTGTAGGGGATGGGGCCGTCGCCGTTCTCGACATAGCGGGCTATGGCCTTGACAACGGAGTCGCTGATGTAGATGTGGCCACCCTTCTCGTTGGGTCGATCGTTTCTGGTGGAGAATGCAGCCGAAACCTCGCCTTCCGCAAACGCGTCCACGGTGGAGCCGTTCTTGACGACGATGTCGTCCTGGTAGGTGAAGAGGGCGATGGCGCCACCGTATCTGCCTTTACTTGCACGGACCGTCACGTTTGCATGATCGAGGGTGATGCCCTTGTGGGCATAGACGCCATATTCAACACCGTTTACGTTGAGGGAGGCGTTTGTGGCTGCGAGGCTGCCCTTGGCCTCGATGGCAGCGTCTTTCTCGGAGCTTGCCTTGACCTGGCTGCCGTCCGAGATGTTGATATTGCCGCCGCTCCAAAGGGCCTCACCATCGGCTGAGCTTGCCTCGACTGCCCCGCCACCCTTTATGGTGAGGTTCTTGTCGGTTCCAATACCCTTGTCCTTGGTAGCCCTGGCGGTGACGGCTCCGCTGTCGTCAATCGTGATATTGCCGTTTGCCCTGATGCCATCCGATGCGCCCGTGGCGTTGACGTTGCCCGAACCTTTGATAGCGAGATCACCCCCGGCATTGATGGCATCAAACCCAGTGCTCGTGGCGTTGACGGATCCGGCTCCGTCGATTTTGATATTACCCGTGGAGAGGATAGCGTCCTCAGTAGATGTCACGCTGAGCGTGCCGCCCTCGTCGCCTTGGATATTGAGCTCGGCATTCTCGTTAGTGCCATGAGAAACGTTGATGCTTTCGATCCATTCGGCAGTGACGATGTTGGTTCCCGAGTAATTCACGTTGAGCTTGCCTGCGGCCTGGATCTCGCCGCCGTTATAGTTGCTGAGCTTCAAGTCGTCGGCGCCGTCCCACGACCAGGTACCGGCCTCGTCGCTCGCCGCGGTGTTGTACTTGTTGCCGCCGACCTTGACCCATTCCGCTGCGAGCGAGACGCTCGGCATGAGCAGCGAGCTTACCGTGAGCGCGCATACGGCTCCCACGACGATGCGGCGCGTCACGCGGCGCCAGCTGCCGTGCGCGAGTCCTATGCGACGGCGAACGTCGGGTTCGGCAACATGGGTTCCGGCGGTAGTGTCATTGCGTTTGGGGGTCGTGAACAAGGCTGCCATGGTTGCTCCCGTTCTCATAGGGCCTATACGACTAGATTCAGCGTATCTGCTGGATGTTGCCGGCGGTAGTGCCGTATGGAGGGCAAAATGGCCAAAATGGGGGAGAAATAGGCCGCACGCCGGTGCAGGGACCGGCGCTAAAAGAAAAGCGCGGGGCCGCATGGCGACTCCGCGCTTTATTGTTCAGCTTTTGTAGCCTTGCCCTTACGCTACGAAGAAGTAGACGAGGAAGGCAAGGGCCGCGATGCACCCGTCCTGTGCGAAAAAGTGTTTACGAGCGTTTGCGACTCGCCAGGGCGCCTGTGACGATGGTGGCCGTTCCTGCAAGGGCGGTCGCTATGATGGCCGCGCTCGAGGTGTCGCCGGTTGCTGCGAGTTTGCCGGCGATCTTGGCTCCCGTGGCTGCAACTGCAACGGTCTTGGTCGTCTTTGCGCCCTCGGGCTTGGAACCCTCGGGCTTGGTCTCGCCGGACTTTTCCTCGGGTTTGATCTTCTCGGGAGGTACGGTGAGCGTGCTCTTGGCGACAGCGGCGTCATAGGGAGAGTCGATCACGTCGTCGCCCGTGCCGATGGTTTGACCCGCCTCGCAGAGGATGCCGCCGCTGAGTTCTTCCTTGTTGCGATAGTTAATGATCTTGCCGCCTGCGGGCGCCCGGATGGGAGCGCCTTCGATCTCGATGGTGCCGATCGCCTTGCCATCCTCGCTTATGGCAGGAGCGAAGATTGCCGCCGTGTCTCCCTCGGCCGTGAGCTTGCTGCGGACGATCGAGATACTCGCGGGCGTGATGCCCTCGTAGGTCTGGGCGAAGATACCGATGTTCAGACCCCTAGGCTCAGGGATGACCTCGCCGCTTTGGTCGTTGCTGTAGTGATCGGGGCCATCGCCACCGGTCTCGACATAGCGGGCTATAGCCTTAACAACGGAGTCGCTGATGTAGATGTGGCCGCCAGCGACGTTTGGCTGGTGGTTTCTGGTAGAGATTGCAACCGAGAATTTGCCTTCTGCGAACGCGTCCACGATGGAACCATTCTTGATGACGATGTCGTCCCCATCAGTGATGAGGGCGATGGCCTGGCCGCCGCTCGCGCTTGTGCGGACCGTCACGGTCGCATGATCGAGCGTAACGCCCTTGTAGGCATAGACACCATATTCAACACCGCTTGCGTCAAGGGAGGCGTTCGTGACCGCGAGACTACCCTCAGCGTCGACGGCAAGATCTCCCTGGGAGCTTGCCTTGACCTGGCTGCCGCCCGAGATGTCGATGTTGCCGTCAGCCCAAATCGCCGCTTCTTCTATCGAGCTTGCTTCTACCTTGCCACCGCCTTTGATGATCAGGTCACTGCCCGCGGCGACGCCGTAACCTTCGCCTCCTTTAGCGATCACTGTGCCAGAGGAATCGATGGTGGTCTTGCCCTTGGATTGGATGCCTTCGGTACCGCCCGTTGCATTCACGGTGCCCGAGCCCGTGATAGAGAGATCGCCCTTTGCCTCAATTCCGTCGGAAGCAGTGCTTGTGGTGTTCACAGTGCCTGGGCCAGAAATGGAGAGGTCGCCTGTTGATTTAATTGCATCGGCCTCGGCTGTCACATTGAGCTCATCCGTGCTATTCGAGCTCGTTATGTTCAACTCTGCTTTCTGGCTAGTGCCGTCCTGCGCCTTGATGGCGGCTCCGGTGTAATCAGGCTCGGTTTTCACGGTGTTCTTGCCCTCATAGACAATGTTGAGCTTGCCTGCAGCCTTGATCTCACCGCCGTTATAGTTGATGAGCTTCATGTCGTCGGCGCCGTCCCAGCTCCAGGTGCCGGCGCCGTCGCCCGCCGCAGTGCCGGCGTTGTACTGGGTGCCGCCAACATCAATCCACTCGGCCGCGAGCGAGATGCTCGGCATGAGCAGCGAGCTCACCGTGAGCGCGCACACGGCGCCCGCAACGATGCGGCGCGTCACGCGGCGCCAGCTGCCGTGCGCGAGCAGTGCGCGACGGTGCTCGTCGGGCTCGACAAAATGGGCTCCTGAGGTTTTGTCATTGCGCTTGGGGGTCGTGAACAAGGCGGCCATGGTTACTCCCATCCTCATAGGGCCTATGCGGTTATATCCAGCATATCTGCAGGATGTAGCCGTCGGTAGTGCCGTTTGGAGGGCAAAATGTCCAAAACTTGGGAAGCAATACATCGCGCGCCCGCGCGGTGCCTGGCTTTAAAAGCAAAGCGCGGAGCCGCTCGATGCGACTCCGCGCTTTGGTGTTTGGTATTGTGAATCTTGCCCTTACGCTACAAAGAAGTAGACGAGGAAGGCGAGGGCTGCAATCCACATGAGCGGCTTGATCTTGGAGGCCTCGCCCTTAAAGAGCGCGACGATCACGTAGGCGATAAAGCCCAGGCCAATGCCGGCGGAGATGGAGTAGGTGAAGGGCACGCCGGCGACAATCATGAACGCCGGGAAGCCCTGCGACACGTCGGACCAGTCGATCTCGGAGGCCTCGCTCATCATGAGGTAGCCGACATAGACCAGGGCACCGCAGGTGGCGGCACTGGAAACGATGGTGACGATGGGGGAGAAGAACGCGGCGAGAATGAACAGCACGCCGGTGGTGACGGAGGTGAGGCCCGTGCGACCACCGTCGGCGGCGCCGGAAGTGGACTCGACGAAGGTGGTGATGGAGGAGACGCCCATAAAGCCACCGGCAGCGGCGGCCACGGAGTCAACAACCAGGATGGGGCGGATGTCCTCGACATTGCCGTCCTCGGTCAGGAACTCGCCCTGCTTGGCGACGGCCATCGCGGTGCCCATGGTGTCGAAGAAGTCGCTCATGAGCAGCGAGAAGGCCACGACGAGCAGCATCGGGTCGGTCAGAACCTTCACGATAGCCATGTTGCCGTCGGCGGTGCTGGCAAACGGGGCGCCGAAGGTCGAGAAATCGAGCGGGGCGATGAGGCCCTCGGGGGCGTGGGTGACGCCCAGCGGGATGCCGGCGATAACGGCGACGATGATACCGATGAGCAGCGAGCCCGGCACGTTGCGGGAGGCCAGGGCAACCGTCACGACGATGGAGATGATGCCGACGATAAAGGTGGGGGAGGTGATGTCGCCCAGACCGACGAGTGTGCCGGCGCCAGCGGTGATAATGCCGGCGTCGCACAGGCCGATCATGGCGATAAACAGGCCCAGACCCACCGAGATGGCGTGGCGCAGGACCACGGGGATGGCGTCCATGATGGCCTCGCGCAGGCCGCAAAGGACGAGCAGCAAGATGACGATACCCTCGAGGAAGATAACGCTCATGGCGACGTGCCAGTCACCGCCGCACATGGTGGTGGTGATGCCCGCGATCATGGCGTTGATGCCCAGGCCTGAAGCGCAGGCGAGCGGGCGGTTTGCGAAGATGCCCATGCAGATGGTCATGATGCCGGCGCCCAGGCAGGTGGCGCAGGCGAGCGCTCCCGCATCAATGCCAGCGCCCGAGAGCACTGCGGGGTTGACGGCGATGATGTAGGCCATCGCCAGGAATGTTGTCAGTCCAGCGCGAAGTTCGGTCCCGATTGTGGACTTGCGCTCACTGACGTGAAAAAGTTCGTCCATGCATACCCTTTCCTTGTTCGGCCCCGAGTTTAGGCCGATTGACACGAACTCATTTACTATATCGCCTTTACAACCTTGCTGTTCCTCGCATGTTGATGTTCGGCGCTTTGTAACAGACGGACGGTATTTATCGCATGAAAATGTGTGGGTACCGTATACTTAAGCGGTTACAACGACCCCTATGGAGGAACGTATGATTAAAGAGCTTTGCCACGACGAGGCTATCCTGTCCCAGCGTTGCGAGGTTGCGACCGTCGAGGACGAGTCGGTTGCTCAGGACCTGATCGATACCATCAAGTCGCTCGATGATGCCGGCTGCTTGGCCGCCAACCAGATCGGCGTTACCAAGAAGGTCTGCGTCTACCTGGACGACGCCGGCGAGCCCCACGTGCTCTACAACCCCCGTCTGGTGTTTGGCCTGGGCGCCAGCAAGATGGAGGAGAGCTGCCTGACGCACGAGGAGGTCACCAAGTCCACGCGCTATATCAAGTGCAAGGTTGCCTTTGACCAGATCGTCGATGGCAAGATGCGCGAGCGCAAGCAGGACTTTGTGGGCTTCGAGGCGCAGATGGTCCAGCATATGATTGATCACTGTCTTGGAAAGTTGGTTTAAAGCGCCGATGCACCGCACCTTGGCGTTCAATCGTCGCTTACGTACCGTTAGTACGCTGCGCTCCTCTTTCACGCCAATCTGCGGCACCTCGACACTTTAAACCGACCTGTTCGGTTATTTCCGGTCGAGTGATTTGATCGGGGATTGAACCTGTGCTTTTGTCCCGGGCGTGACATTGTTGTCATGTCCGGGCTTTTGTGTTTAGCGCCTTTTTGTTTGGTGACAATAACCTTAGCAGGACCGTAAAGCTAGGAGGCGCTATGTGCACGAGCATTCGATTTACCGATAATTCTGGCCACATGTATCTGGGCCGCAACCTCGACTGGAGCTTTGACTACGGCCAACAGGTTCGCGTGATGCCGCGCGGGTTCCACATTCCGTATTCGTTTATCGACGATGCGTCGGCGGCACACGCGGTAATCGGCATGTGCATCGATTACAAGAACTATCCCATGTTTTTCGACTGTGGTAACGATGCGGGTCTGGCTGTGGCGGGGCTCAACTTTCCCGGCTATGCCGAGTATGCCGAGGGCCCTGTCGACGGCAAGAACAATATCGCGGCCTATGAGTTTCCCCTGTGGGTGGCAGCGACGTTCTCGACGGTCGATGAGGTCGAGGCCGCGCTGCGCGACACGGTGATTGTCGCCAAATCTGCCGGAGAGGGGCTGGGCGTGTCGCTGCTCCATTGGATTATCGGCGACAGCCAGCGCAGCATCGTGGTCGAGATGATGGCTGACGGCCTGCATGTATACGACGATCCGGTCGACACCCTTGCCAACCAGCCGACCTTCCCGTGGCACATGGAAAACCTGCGCACCTATATCACCGCCACAAGCGATTTTCCGCAGACGGCGACATGGCGTGGCGCCGAGCTTAAGCCCTATGGAGCCGGTGCCGGCATGCGCGGCATTCCGGGCGATTGCTATTCGCCGAGCCGTTTTGTAAAGGCGGCGTACCTCAATGCCAATTACCCGCAAAAGGAGAGCGAGACCGAAAACGTCGTTCGCATGTTCCGCTCGCTCGAGGGCGTGGTGATGATTGAGGGGGCGTCCAGGATGGGCGATGGCAAGTTCGAGAAGACTATCTATACCGGATGCTTTAGCGCGCGCACGGGCAATTATTACTACGCGATGTATGGGGATCCGTCGATTCGTTACGTGAGCCTGATGGATGCCGAGGGCGCGAGCCCCGATAGGCTCGTGGTTCCCGAGCCGCGTCGTTCGTAGCCCATAGCTTTACTGCAGTGCAAAGCGCCCCTGCATCTCCTGTGAGGTGCAGGGGCGCTGCGACCTGGGCTTTATCCCGCATGCGCCCCGAGAAAATGTCCCTTAAGCGCGTGCTGCCTGGGCGATACCGGCCTTGGTGCTTGCGCGTTTGCCGGCGAGTTCGCAAAAGACCGCGCCGCCGATGATGAGCGCGGCGCCCATGAGGCGGATTGGCGTCATGGTCTCGCCCAAAAGGACGGCGGAGAACACGACTGCCGAAAGCGGCTCGAGGTAGCCGACAACCGCGACGGTCTGCACGGGCAGCTTGGCGACAGCACTAAAGTAGAGCAGGCAGCCGATGCCGGTGTTGACGACGCCGAGCATGGCGACGGCGCGCCAATCGATGCCGGCGGCAATGCTGGGGGAGAGGAACGAGGGGGCGCCCTGCGTGAGGAGCGTAAGGACCAGCGCGGTCATAAAGGCGGCGCTCACCTGGAGCGCGGAGTTTTCGAGGCCTTCGACGTGTGGCGCACCCTTGCTAGCGATGACCATCAACGCGTAGCAGAAGGCCGAGGCGATGCCGCAAGCGATACCCGCAATGGGCATATTGCCGCCTAGACCTTGTGCCGCAATGAGAAAGGCGCCGCAGGCAACGGCGATAAACCCGGCGATTTTGCCGCCGGTCAGCTTTTCGCCAAAAATGAGCGGGGAGAGGGCCATAACGATGATGGGGCCGCAGTAATACAACAGCGAGGAGATGCCAACACCGATCGTCTGATAGGCGCGGAACAGGAAAATCCAGCTGGCGCCCAGCGCGGCGCCCGAGACGATGAGCGCTGCGGCCTCACGGGGGCGAGACGGAGCCTGCAGGTTATGGCGCTTGGTTATGAAGAGGATGGCGGCAAGGGTGAGAGCGCCCAAAAACGTGCGCAGGAGCACGATATCGGAGCTCGGCAGCGCGATGGCAGCGGCGATGATGCCATTGGAGCCAAACAATAGCAATGCTGCTAAGTACGTAAACAGTCCGTTGTTCATGCGCTGACATCCCCTATATATCCGAACATGTTCACTATGGGTGAACTGGCTTTAGAAGAAAAGCGAATATAATGCATGGAAAACATGACAAAAACTCATGCAAGGGTGGGGGGTGTACCGTGGAGACCAATATCCAAAAGATGCAAGTGCTGCTCGAGACGGTGCGTGCCGGCAGCTTTACGCGTGCTGCAGAGCGCCTGAGCTATTCGCAATCGGGCGTGAGCCGCATGGTGGCCGACCTCGAGGCCGACTGGGGCTTTAAGGTGCTCGACCGCAGCCGCGAGGGCGTGACGCTTTCTGCCGACGGGCGGCAGGTCATGCCGGCTGTCGAGGCGCTCTGCGAGGAATTCATTCGCTTGCAGCGGCGTGTGGATGAGATGCGTGGGCTCATGCGTGGCAAAATCTGCATCGGTACGTTTTCGAGCGTGGCGACCCACGTGCTGCCGCCGGTGATCGCGCGTTTTCGCGCCGATTATCCAGACGTCGATTACGAGTTACTGATGGGCGACTATTCAGAGATTGAACAATGGGTGGCGCAGGGCCGCTGCGATCTGGGCTTTATCCCGCATGAGCCCCGAGAAAATGGCATGACATCGCGATCTTTGGTGCGCGACGAGTTGATGGCGGTGGTGCCGACAGACTCTCTGCTTGCTAGTGAGGGGGCCGTCTCGCTTGCCGACTTGGCCAACGAGCAGTTTATTCTGCTGGAACGCGGCACCGATGACGAGATTACGCCGCTGTTCCGTCGGGCGGGGCTGACGGTGCGCTCAAAACTGTCGACCTGGGATGACTATGCGATTATGGCCATGGTCGAGGACGGCTTGGGCGTGAGCATCCTTCCGGCGCTCATCTTGCGGCGCTGCCAGTTCAATGTCGCCATTCGTCCGCTCGAGGGACGTCCCCATCGGCAGATTAACGCCATATATCGAACGGCCGACGTTTCGCTTGCCGCCGCTCGTTTTCTCGAATATCTCTAGGCGAGCGCATACCGTTGTCGCTTTGGGATAAATCTCGAGGTGTGGTTCGCTTTATTATTGAAATTGAACTTTTCGAAAGAGCACGGCGCTATACTGCTTGCTAAATTGAACCTTGGTTCAATTCGTGTTCTATAAATTGAACTTTGCCAGCAAGGAGGTTCCTGTGGCCCAAGAGACGTTTAGCGATCGCCTGCGACAGGCTATGTCCGATCGCGACGTTCGCCAGTCGGACGTGATCCGCGCATCGGAGATGCTCGGCAAAAAACTCGGCAAGAGTCAGATGAGCCAATATGTGAGCGGCAAGACGATCCCGCGGCGTGATGTGGCAGAGCTGCTCGCCCGTATTTTGGAGGTCGATGTTACCTGGCTGCTCGCCGGTGACGCCGATCAAGGCGAGACATCATCGCCCCGCAACGTTTCCAAGCCCGAACTCAATCCCTCAGCCCAAATTGCAAGGAGCGTCCCCATGCGTACTTTTTCTAAATCCACCAAACTCGACAACGTCCTCTACGACGTCCGCGGCCCCGTCGTCGATGAAGCCGCCCGTATGGAGGACGAAGGCGAGCGCATCCTCAAGCTCAACATCGGCAACCCTGCGCCCTTTGGTTTTCGCACGCCCGATGAGGTCATTAAGGATATGCGCCAGCAGCTGCCCGACTGCGAAGGCTATTCCAACTCGCGCGGACTGTTCTCCGCGCGCAAGGCGATCATGCAGTACTCGCAGATCAAGGGCCTGCCCAATGTTCAGATGGAGCACATCTACACGGGCAACGGCGTGTCCGAACTCATTCAGCTTTCGATGAACGCACTGCTCGACAATGGCGACGAGATTCTGATCCCCAGCCCCGACTATCCGCTCTGGACGGCGTGCGCAACCCTTGCCGGCGGTCATCCCGTTCACTATCTGTGTGATGAGCAAGCGGATTGGTATCCCGATCTGGAGGATATGGAGTCCAAGATCACGAGCGCGACCAAGGCCCTCGTCATTATCAACCCCAACAACCCCACGGGTTCCGTCTATCCGCGCGAGGTGCTCGAGGGTATCGTCGAGGTTGCACGCAGGCATCAGCTGATGATCTTTGCTGATGAGATCTACGACCGCCTGTGCATGGACGGCTACGAGCACGTCTCGATTGCCTCGCTCGCTCCCGACCTGCCCTGCGTCACCTTTAGCGGCCTTTCCAAGTCGCACATGATTGCGGGCTATCGTATTGGCTGGATGGTGCTTTCGGGCAACCAGCGCTGCATGAGCGACTTTATTATGGGCATCAACATGCTCTCGAACATGCGCCTGTGCTCCAACGTGCCGGCTCAGTCAATCGTCCAGACGGCACTCGGTGGACACCAGTCCGTCAACGACTACATCCGTCCCGGCGGCCGTGTCTACGAGCAGCGCAACTTTGTGTATGAGGCGCTCAACAAGATTGACGGCATCTCGGTGGTCAAGCCGCGTGCGGCGTTCTATATCTTCCCCAAGATGGATGTCAAGAAATTCAACATCACCGATGACGAGCAGTTTGCCCTTGACCTGCTACACGAGAAGAAGATCCTGATCACCCGCGGCGGCGGCTTTAACTGGGCCGAGCCCGACCACTTCCGCATCGTGTACCTGCCGCGCATGGAAGTGCTCAAGGAGTCCCTCGAAGACTTGGCTGACTTCTTCGATCACTATCGCCAGTCGTAGGGGATTAGATATGTGCCGCCGCGAGAACTGAAGCGTCGCAGGATAGGCAAACGACAGCGAGCGAGCCGCATTTGCGCCAAGGTGACGTGAAGCGAAAGGGCGCTGACCTTTTGGTCGCGCCCTTGAAGCTGAACGTCAGATTGGTGTGAATGCGGCTCGCGCAGCGTCAAGCGGTCCGCCGTTCGGTAGAACGGCGGAACTATACAACGATTCCGCAACAGTGGTCGATTTCGTGTTGGATGATCTCGGCGGTGTAGCCCGAGAAGTTCTTGATGCGGTGGACGAAGTTCTCGTCCAAATACTCCACCTTAATGCGACGGTAGCGGGTACAGGGGCGCTCGCCGATCAACGAGAGGCATCCTTCGCTCGTCTGATAGGCATTGACCTGCTCAAGAATTTGAGGGTTGTACATCAGCAGCGCCCTGTTGCCGTCCTTTACGCAGATGATGCGTTTGCGCACGCCGATCATGTTGGCGGCGAGGCCAACGCACTCGTGCTCATGCTCGAGGAGCGTATCCAGGAGGTCCTGCCCGGTCGCGGCATCATCGGGCCCTGCGTCTTCGGAGGGCAGGCGCAAAAAGAACTCGGATTTCATGATGGGCTTAATCATGGCGGGCTCCTCATGTCTCATGCTTTCGTGGACTTTTGATAATAGCGCGGAAGGAAAGCTGTGCGTCCGCGTTACAATCTTTCGACGTTGGACCATGTTGCCAAACTCGTCGCGTGCGGCGTCTGGCGTAAGTCTAGGGCTCATCCTCGCCCTGGACTGTTCCTCTGGGGCGATACGACTGTCGTTCCAAGAGGAAGGAAATGCAAGGGGAGCAAATCTCAGCAACAAGTTAGGGCAACGCCATCGGGCACTTCGGCGTTTCTCATCGTTATGTATATCGCAGCCTTTGTTGCCGCGTTTAACGAGAACATCATTAACGTGGCGCTGCACGACATTATGGCGGCCTTTTCGGTGAGTGCCACCACGGCGCAGTGGCTTGTTTCGGGCTACATGATCGTGACGTCGATCTTTACGGCCATCATGGCCTTTCTGTCTGGTTGTTTTTCGACGCGTAAGCTGCTGTTTTTCGCATGTGGATGCCTGGTCGCCGGAGAAGTCCTGTGCTTGGTCGCCCCAACGTTTACCGTCTTGCTGCCAAGTCGCATTTTGCAGGCTGCGGGATCGGGCATCTTGTTTCCGCTCATGATGAACGTGGTGCTGTCTTGCGCCCCGCGTGAGAAGCTCGGTCTGTACCTGAGTCTGGGCGGTGCCTGCATTACGCTAGGGCCGGCGTTTGGACCCGTGATCAGCGGTCTTATGTGCACGTTGTTTGGCTGGAGAGCGGTGTTCGTAGTGCCGTTGGTGGGCGGCATTGCGGTCGCTGCGGCGGGCGTAAAGCTTGTTCAGAATGTCGGAGAGCGCTCGAACACCACGCTTGATATTCTGTCGGTTGTTTTGCTCGCTGCCGGCATTACGGCATTTGTGTATTCCGTAGGCGAGTTCTCGACCAATCTGATTTCCGGCATCGGGACGCTTTTCGCCGCCCTTGTGCTGCTCAGCTTGTTTGCGGCCCGTCAGCTCAAGCTCGAGCATCCGGTGCTTAACGTGCGTCCCATGGCGAGCGTTCGTTTTTGGCCTGCGTGCCTGCTTGTGGTGGTGTCGATGATGACAACGTTCTCGATGAGTGTTTTGTTGCCGCTCTATTTTGAGGGCGCATACGGCATGACCGCACTTGTTGCGGGCTTGCTCATTTTGCCGACGATTGCCTGCAATGCCGTGACCTCGATTGTAGGCGGGCGCGTGATGGATGCCCGTGGCGCATGGCCGCTGCTGCCGGTCGGTTTTGCCCTGATTGCCGTGGGACAGACTGCGATCTCGATGACCGCGGCGACCATGAACATCGGCGTTGTCGCGGCACTGACCGTTGTAGTGTATGCCGGCGTCGGTTTGGTGCTGAGCCCCTCGCAAACGGCCGGATTGGAGACGCTACCCGCTGCCGAGCATCCTCACGGAACGGCATTGCTCAACACGTGGAACATGATTGCCGCGTCGTTTGGCCCGTCGCTGTTTATCGACCTGCTTTCGAGTTCTGCAGCGGCTGCCGGTGCCGCCGGCGTCGCGACGGACGTTGCCCAGGCGATTGGATTTGCGGCTGCCGTGCGCGTGGCGGCTGTGATTGCCGTTGTCGGGTTCGCGGTGTCGGTTGTGTACGCTCGCCGCGAGTCGTACATGTCGCATTAATGTGTGCACATAGATTCTGCAGCTAGATTGGATGGCGACACCATAAACTAATTGACGTTTTGCCGAGAGGCATGAATGTTTAAAGCGCAAAGAGTGCGCGACGGGCCCCGCGAATGGGGCGATGATGCCCGAGAGGGCCAAGAAGGAGTCTCATGTCCGAGAACGAAGAGATCATGAACGAGACCGAGAACGAGACCATGGCTGCCGAGGTTGAGGCAGTCGAGACCGTGGAGACCGAAGTTGCCGAGGTTGAGGCTGCTGACGAGGTTTCCGCCGAGGAGGAGGCCGAGGTTGTCGAGGCCGCCGTTGATTACGATGACGAAGAGCTGATGGACAAGATGCAGAAGGCCGCCCGCCTGCTGCGTAGCCGTCGCTTTGCTATTTCCAAGGAGGAGGAGGCCAAGGCCGAGCGTATGGCGAACATCGAGCGCGCCATCAAGCTGCTTGACCTCAAGCCCAAGATGGAGCAGAAGGAGATGTCCGACCTGCTGGGCATGCGCCTTCGTGAGCTCGATGGCCTGATGGCCGAGGCCGAGGCTGCCGATCTGGTCGGCCGCATCGACGACGCCGAGGGCGATATGCGCAAGATCGTCGTCTTCGCTGCCGAGGATGCCGCCGAGGGCCTGGTCGAGCTTGCCAACAAGAAGGAGAAGCTCCTGCCCGAGCTTTCTTACGAGGAGGCCACCGAGTTGATGGCCGCTCTCGATAAGGTTATCGCTCCGCTCGTCGCCATGGGCCTGGACGAGGACCGCGGTCCTCGCGGTGGCCGTGACGATCGCGGTGGCCGTGGCGGCGACCGTGGTGGCCGCGGTGGCTTTGGCGATCGCGGTGGCCGCGGCGGTGACCGTGGCGGTCGCGGTGGCGATCGTGGCGGCCGTGGCGGCTTTGGTGACCGTGGCGGCGACCGTGGCGGTCGCGGCGGCTTTGGCGGCAACCGTGGTGGCTATGGCGACCGCGGTGGCAACCGTGGCGGCTTCGGCGGCAACCGTGGTAACGACCGCGGCGGTCGCGGCGGCGATCGCGGCGGCCGCAACGGTGGCGGCTTCCGCGGCAACCGTTTCTAGGTTAGTTACGCCGTTCTACCGAACGGCGTAACAGCTCGACGCTGCGCGCCCACCAGAGCGACAACTTGTCATTCAAAGAGGACGGCATGACCAGAAGGTCTATGCCGTCCTCTTTTCATGCCAATTTGTTCGCTCTGGCGGGCGCTCGCTGTCGTTGCCAAAACATCGGCATTCTCTCTGTTGCCAGAAGGTGGTCGTTGGGTGTTCCTATAGTTTTGTCAACCGTCGGGGCTACTCCCGGTAGGGCACCCGGTCGCGCATCACGGCGTATATCGCCCTGAGCCGCTTCCTCGCGACGGCCTTGAGCGCCCGCCCGTGCCCCATGCCCCGCGCCCTGCAGGCCCGGCAGTACTCGCCGTAGCGCCCCGACGACCTCACCAGGCTGTTGCACGAGAAGATCAGCAGGGACTTGAGCCTCGCGTCGCCCCGCCTGGACGCCCTGACCGACCTCACCGACGTGCCGGAGCCCCTCACCCTCGGGGCTATGCCGCGGTACGAGGCCAGGTGGTCGTGGTCCGGGAACCTCGCGATGTCGACCGACACCGCGAGCTGCGCCGCGGTCCTCGGGCCGATGCCGGGCACGGTGAGCAGGCACGCGTAGGTCTCGTCGCCCTCGAGCAGCGCCGCCGTCTCGGCCTCGAGGGCCCCGGCCTCGTCGAGGGCCTCCGATATCCGGGCGGCCAGGAACCTGACCTGCCTGTTCTCGGCCTCGACGAGCGCCGGCGGGGGCGCGGTGGAGGCGGCCGCGGCCTCCCCGGCGGCCTCGGCCCGCGGGCCCCCGGCCCCGGAGCGGGCGATCCCCCACGCCCCGCCGAACCC